>CAZFOQ010000025.1:0-33134 GCA_964520535.1 uncultured Pirellulales bacterium
CTATCAGTTTGACGTCGGGATGATTTGTGCTCATAGCGTTTGCGATCTTTTGCAGCAGAATTGTCTTACCGGTTCGCGGCGGTGCAACTATCAGACCACGCTGACCTTTGCCCACCGGTGTAACCAAATCAATTATACGCATATTCAGTTCTTCCGATGTCGTCTCAAGTATGAAGCGATCTTCCGGATGCAATGGTGTTAAATCACTGAATACCACTTTTTCCGCGAGATTATCAGGATTTTCGAAGTTAATTGCTTCAACTCGCAGAAGGGCAAAATACTTTTCTGAATCTTTCGGCGGCCTGATTTGACCGGAGACTATATTTCCAGTACGCAAGCCAAAACGCCTTATTTGAGACGGCGAAACATAGATATCGTCCGACGATGACAAGTAGTTGTAATCCGGATTTCGCAGAAATCCGTAACCGTCCGGTAGCACTTCCAAAACACCTTCGCCGTACATCAGTCCGTTCTGACGAATGCGTTCCTTGAGGATTCTGAAAATTAAATCCTGCTTTTTAAGGGCGCTGTATTCTGTGATATTATCTTTCTTGGCAATGTCGTGTAGCTCTGCGACAGTCAGTCGCTGCAGATCTGTCAGATATAAGTTGCCTTTTTTAATCCGCTCGTACTTGGCATGGGTAGATTCCTCATCTGTCATTTCGGCTTCTTGGACCTGGTCCTCAGTTTCTGGAGCGGCGGGTTCCTCTGCAGTAGCGGTAGCTGTGGCCGGTTCGCTCTCCGGCTGAGTTTGCTCGGTCTCTTCGGCAACAATTTGTTCTTCTTTGACTGCCTTTTTCTTCGAGGTTTTGCGTTTTTTGGTTTTGCTTTTTACAGCTTTAGCCATCATTACTCCTTTTCCTTTTGTTACATTTGTTATACCGGAACTGTGAAGTACGTCTTCGCCAGTGCCGCTGGTAGAGGCAAAATTCCTCAGAACAAATTTCCCATTTCCCGTAGGATTTCAATAGGAATTGAACTTTGAATAGTTGAAGTTAAACTTATTTGTTAAATAAAACGGGTATTACTAACACGAGCGATCTGTAATTAACCCCTCTTACTAATTACCCACAATATAAGAGAAAATGTCAGCGACCTGCCTGACTAATGCCGAGAAACCTGAATTGTTTTCTATGATATTATCGGTGAGCTTAACCTTCTTGTCCAGAGAAATCTGAAAATTTTCTCTAAATTTGAGCTGATTTTTATTAAAACCCATTTTTTTTGCTCTTTTTGCCCTTAATTTAGGCTCACAATCTATAAAAATAAGTTTATCACATCGTTTTGCCCAGCCGACTTCGACCAATAGGGGCATATCCAGCACAATTGCTTTGACCTTTTTTTGACTATTATATTTTTTTATAAGCTTTTCTGCTTGATGAAAAACAAAAGGATGGATTATCCCGTTAAGTGAGGCAAGTTTTTCTGCATCGGTAAATACAATCTCGGCTAATTTCTTGCGGTCGACTTTCCCTGTCGAATTTAAAATCGCCGGGCCAAAAAGACTTAATATTTTTTCTTTTACAGCTTTTATTTCGAGCAATTCGTGGGCGATTTTGTCGGCGTCGATCGCCTTGCAGCCTAATTTCACAAGTTCAGCAGCGACGGTACTTTTACCTGAGGCGATACCACCCAAAATCCCTATAATTGGTTTCTTTCCAGCCTTGCCCACGAATGAAAATTGTAATTGAACTCTGATTTGTAGTCAAATAATTTTACTTTTTAACCAGTATTATATAAATTCTATGGATTGTTCTATTCCAGCTAATAGATTACCTTGAGGGCGAAATAATTGGTGCAAACTTTTTGGTCGCCTTTTGATATCGATAGTATTGATGATATAGCAGAACATCTCGCCGAAGTCCATTTTTTGCTCATAACAATATTCAACCAGAACTGGCTTAACACGGATGTTGTATATTAATAATCGCGAACAATCACAGCATCTTCGCCGACCAAGTACCTGTCAGAGCCTTCGATTTTGAGATTATAGACTTTGCCCATATAAGGCTTCGGTTGTTTGGTTATGCTTTTAATCCCAATCGTACCTTTTGCTGTTTGTAGTCTGGTTCCGTCTTTTAAATCCTGCAGTGCAATCCATTGTCCGGATTCCGTCATGAAGTAATGATTCTCTGCTACAGTAATACAATTGAGGCTTTCAAGCAAGATGTCATAACAAACAAATGTTCCTGTATGCTCTTGAACTTCTTCAACCGTACCTTTATATTTAGACTGCAATGAGCAGCCGTCCGAACAGGCACTGTTTGTAAAGTCAACATACTGATCCAAAGCAACCTTAGATATTGGAATCAGGACACCATCGGTCCAAACGCCAGTCTGGTTTGTGAAACAGAGCCTGCCTTTGTTTGGCGGCAATGGAACGGTTAAAAATGACCATACTGTACCAGTTCTTGTCTTGCCTTCGCTATTAATCTCATCAATACGCCAGTAATAGGTTTGACCATATTGAAGTTGGCCAAGATCACAACTGTTCATATCATGGCGGTCTATGTAGACGCCGGCGGGATCGATCCTTGGCGTAGCCATATTCACATCTTCTGAGTCGGTACCTACATATACATCATGCTTTTCGGCATATTCTCCCGTTGTCCAGCTAAGAATAACATCTCGTGGTACGTCTGTTGCCCCATTAGCTGGGAACGGATTATAAGCTTGACCAGGTTGAGGAAAGTCCGTTTTAAATGCCCATTTATCTCCGGTTGTCCTATTACCTTGGTCATTGATCTCATCGATACGCCAATAGTATTTGGTGTTTGGATCTAATATGCCGGGATCGAATTCTGTCTCGAACTGATTACATACTAAAGTAGGGGGATTGTTGGGTCCGAAGTACACATCATGTGAAACAGCGTTTAAGCCGGCGGACCAGCTTAATATGGGATGATAAAAAATAATATAGATAGCCTCATTGACTGGAATAGGATTGTAAGCCTTGTCAGGTGGAGTATGGCCAGTTATAAATTTCCAGATATTGCCCGTTGCTCTATTGCCCTGGTCATTGATTTCATCGATACGCCAATAGTATTTGGTGTTTGGATCTAATATGCTATTTGTATCTAATATACCGGGATCGAGTTATGTCTCGAATTGTTTACGTATAAACAGCGGGAAATTGCTGGTTCCAAAATAGACTTCGTGCGCGACTGCGTTTAAACCGGTTGTCCAGGCCAATATTGTATCTAAGTCCACATCGATAGCCTCATCGGCAGGTATGGGATCAGAAGCCTTACTAATAACTGAAATACTATTGACATCAACTGGTGACATGCTTGCTTGTTGCATGCCGCCGTAGGCGCCCATATTGATTCTGCCGCCGTTTGGCATCGGCTCATGGCCAACCGGAGTATTTGGATCTCCGGCATCGATACAGGGACTGGTAACATCATCGACCACCCAGCTTTGACTATCTTGATCGAATCTACCCGCCTGGGATTTCAAATGATAATCGCCGTCCACCCAAACTGCGTTTGGATCATTAGGCTCGACAACAATGTCTGGATCATTCACGTCAGCCCAATAGCCCGGCTTGGTAAACAATGGATCTTCATTAATATTACCTTCGCCTTCCCAGCCGTCCTGGACATCGCAGTAGGTAATAATTATTGTTGACGCATCATTGTTCCATATCTGGTCTTGGCCATTCCAGAGGATGCAGTTTGTGAATTCGACACGGCTTGGATACTGCTGGTCCTCCGAGTCACAAGCTACGGCATGACCATAAGAGAAATCGATGTTCCCAGCGAGTGTGCAATTGGTCAACTTAGGATTGCTACTGTAGTTGAATATCGCACCACCTGCCCCAGTAATATTAGCGGTGAAGAGGCAATCGGTCAGTTCCGGACTGCTATAATCGTTGGACAATCCACCGCCAGCACTGAAAGCCACATTTGAAGTGAAGGTACATCCGATCAATTTCGGATTGCTGTAATAATTGTACATCCCTCCACCTGTGATCGTAAACCGAGAGCTTTTGAATCCCCATCTAAATCCAACACAATTTCTTGAGAATGTGCAGTTTACAAGCTTTGGATTGCTGTATTCATTATACATACCTGCACCGTTGCCTCTGATCAGGTCATTTAATCCTGCAAAGTTATCCTCAAAGGTGCAATTGCTTACCGTGGGGCTACCATAACTGTTATACATTCCACCCCCATAAACTGCATACCCACTCAGAATTACAAAACCATCCAGCACGGCCGTATCATTAGTGTCGCTGCCTGTGACCACATGGGAGCTGTTGTCCCATCGATTGACTCCGTCTGCCAAGTCTGAGGGATCATCAACGGCCACATCATTGCCACGCAAATCACCGGTAAGGATGGTCTTACAAGCCTTAGCATCCCTCACGTTAGGATCTACTTCACCAATCCCAGCATAACCGCCCTTAATGGTTACATTATTAATAAGCTGGAATGTGGCATTTCGATTACCGGATGTTTGATTAGCACCCTGGTTGGGTTTATAAGTACCTTGTGCCACGCGAATTTCGACTGGCTTATCGGCAGTCTTTGCGTCAGTCAAAGCATCCTGGAGATAGATATAGGCATTTTCCCAAGATGAGCCGTCATTAGCACCGATTGCATCGTCATCGACATAGATGATTTTTGCCGTTGCCCCACGGGCTCCAGGTGAAGAAATATTGCACAGTATCGCCAGCGACATGACTAATATAGCTCGGTAAGTTGTTTGTTTTATTACTCTCATCGCATCCGCTCCTATTAATTTGCAATGGTTATAAATGTTGTATCTTAATAGTCGCGGACAATCACAGCATCTTCGCCGACCAAGTACCGGTCTGAGCCTTCGATTTTGAGATTATAAACTTTGCCGGTATAGGGGATAGGTCTTTTGGTTATGCTTGTAATCCTGATTGAGCCGTTTGCCGTTTGCAGTCTGGTTCCGTCTTTTAAATCCTGCAGTGCAATCCATTGTCCGGATTCCGTCATGAAGTAATGATTCTCTGCTACAGTAATACAATTGAGGCTTTCAAGCAAGATGTCATAACAAATAAATGTTCCTGTATGCTCCTGAACTTCTTCAACTTTTCTAATACCATCGAAGATGTTGATACTCTGGCCCGAAGCGATCTTTGATATTGGGAGCAGGGCACTATCGGCCCAAACAGGTGTCTGGCCCGTGAAACAGGATCTGCCTTTGGGTGGGCGATGAGTCGTAAATGTCCATACTGTACCGGTGATAATTGCCCCCTCGTTATCAACCTCATCGATGCGCCAGTAATATACCTGGCCGGAGTTGAGACGTCCCGGTGTATATGTGTTGGGATCCTGGTTTTGACTGACCAGAACACCCAATGGCTCACTAATATTGGCCTGGTAAACGGACTCGAAATCAGTTCCTAAATACACGTTAAATATTCGGGCAGTTTTTCCAGGTGTCCAGCTCAATATTGCATCCAGTGGTACATCTATTGCTCCGTTGGCGGGGTAAGGATTGTAAGTATGAACAGGAAAACCTGGTAATTGCCAGTGTGAGAGGCTGGCTTGCGGCGTGCCACCATAGGCTCCCATATTGATTCTGCCGCCATTGGGAAATCGTTCAAGGCCAACAGGAGTATTCGGATCGCCTGCGTCGATGCATGGGCTGCTGACCTTGTCTATGATCCAATTTTCAGTGTTCGGATCCCATCGGCCCGCCTGAGATTTCAAATGATAATCGCCATTATCCGGATCGGCGAACAATGGATCCGAATCGATATTACCCTCTCCCAGAAATCCCCCTTTTATATTGTTATAGGTTGCAGTAATTAAGATTGAAACTCTTTCCCGTCCTAAAATATCTTCATATAACTCATTTGGGCTGTTATTCCAGAGGATTGTGTTGGTTACTATCATAGCAGCTTTTCCGATATAGATACCGCCGCCATCTTTTGTTGCAATATTATTCACTATTGTGTTGTTAATAATAATAGGCGAGGAACCAAAACAGTCAATAGCACCGCCGTAGGTTGCCGTATTGCCGATAAATGTGCAGTTTGTTAGAGAAGGATTACTGTTTTCGACGTTGCACATTCCACCCCCGTGATACAAAGATGAATTTCTGTTAAATATGCAATTAAGTAATATGGGATTGCTGTTTCTGTTGTGAATCGCTCCACCGAGTCTTATTGACGAGTTATCATTGAATGAACAATCAGCCAACGTTGGGCTGCTGTCGAGGTTATATATCCCACCTCCATCGGCTGCTGAATTCTCATTGAAAATACAATTAGTCAATGCCGGAGCACTTTGTATGTTGTACATACCGCCGCCATAATGATTGACATGATTTTTGCTGAATATACAGTTGAGCAGGATAGGATTACTGTTGTCATTGTACATCCCGGGACCACCGATACCCGCCTCGTTATCGTAGAACATACAGTGAGTCAAAGTCGGTCTGCTTTTATCGTTGTACATCCCACTGCCGCCTTTAGGCGCAATGTTTTCGCTAAATGTACAGTTGAGCAGCACTGGGTTGCTGTTGTTGTTGTACATCCCGCCTCCAATTTCGGCTGCCAAGTTCCCACTGAATGTACAATCAATCAGCGTTGGGCTACTGTTATCGTTGTACATCCCGCCGCTATGGTTGTAAGGGATTGTAGGGCCATCGGCGATACCACTACCAGTGATAGTGAAACCATCCAGCACCGCTGTCTCATCGGTTTCACTGGCCGTTACCACATGATAGCTGTTCTCTTCGATATTGGTTAATTCCGGACCATCGTCGGCGTTAAGGTCTCCACTAAGAATGCTTTTGTATTGGTTGATATCCCGGACATCAAGCTCCCCCCGGCGGCCGCTTAGGCTTGGAGCATAGCCGCCTTTAATAGTTACTCCATTCATAAGCTCAAATGAAGCACTTCGATCTCCCGGCATAATGCCAAGTCCCTGATCGGGAGTATAAATCCCCTCGGCAACATGAATTTCCACTGGCTTTTCCAGAAAATAGGCAAGCAGTAATGCATCCTGCAGTGAGTTCATGGCATACTCCCAGCTTGTGCCGACATTTGCGCCGGTGGCATTATCATCGACATAGATAATTTCAGGTATAATGGCTGGTTCTTGTGTTGGAATTTGTGCGGAGGCGATCGATCCAGTTAATAGGATCATTAATATCCCCGGCAGCCATTTTGTAAGAATTGATTTGCCTCTCATTTTTCTACCCTTTCAAAAAGATTGATTAGTATATTATGACTTTACATATGATTAATCATGTATCTAAGCGGCCTATAAAATTGTAATCCTAACCTCGGGCGAAACATACACTGTGCCATTATCATCGGTGGCCTCAGCTGTGATTTTGTATTCGCCCGGTATCAGCCAGGATCCATGTGCAGCACCTCTATCAGACCAGTCGAACTCGTAAAACCAACCATGGGGTCCATTCTGAGCCTCAACTGAAGTATGGCCGTGGCCTCCTCCTCCAGCTACTTCAATATCAATATCGAACCGCACTCTGATAACACTACCCTTTGGATCATGCACCTGGGCAAGAAGCAGGGGAGGCTGAGAAGAAATATCAAATGTATCACCATTGTGGGGTTCGATAAGGATGACGGAGATTGATTCCCACCAGAGGTGTGGATAGTCTTGGCCTTCGAGAATCCACCAGATGTCGTCTGTACCGTTTTCGGTTTCGTCCACGAAGTCCCAGCCTGCCTCTAAGAACGTATCGGCCGATTGCATCTCGGCGGTAGTTTTACCGATAATACTGTCAGGTGCCGGTGTCCTGTTTCCTACGGCATTGGTCAGGCCGGATACATCAATGTCCCAAAAACATCCGGACATATCCATTGGGCAATCGCCATCGCATGATGCGCTGCTGTGTGCAGCACTGGATCCGACAAATCCCCCAGTGCTCTGCGTTTCATCAGTGCAATCGGTACTCGGGATGGATTCATCGATTAGAATAACAGATGAGGCGGCGTAACAGCGGCGAATATGCTCGATGTAGGTTTTGCCGGCAAATCCACCTACACGCTTCGTGCCTGTGACACTGCCCAGGCTATAGCAATCTGTTAGCCTTGTATGGTTTCTGGCCGCTCCGATAAATCCGCCTACGTCGTGTTCCGCTGTAACAGAGCTATTGGAACAGCACTGTATAATATTTGAACCTCGACTTTCTCCGATACAGCCGCCTGAGCGATAGCGTCCCGAGACAGATGTTGTACTCATACACCGGCTCACCGAATCATAGTTAGACAAGCCAATTAGGCCACCACTCATGAGCTGTCCTTCTACATGTCCCATCGTCATACAATCCGTCACGTTTGAGCGTCCATGCAAGGTTAAACCAATCAGACCGCCAACAGAAAATTCTCCTAAGACAACAGTGTCTGCCCGGCATCCGTCAACTGTTCCATTTATAGAACGTCCCACCAGTCCGCCGACCAGGGCCTGGCCTGTGATCTGCCCGGTTACAGAACAATTGAGAATTGTGCCGGCATGATATCCGACCAATCCTCCTACATACCATTGGCCCATGATCATGACATTATCCAGGTGCAGGTTTTTAACCGTACCTTTAGGTTGAAGCGAGGGTCCTCTGCCACCACTGTAACCCCAACTCCATATGCCATTATCTCCAATGCGGTAGTGGATATCTTCATGGTGAGGGAATTCACTGGGATGCCCAACCACGCCAAAGATACCTACATTATTCTGATCAGGTCTTGAAACAACTATGTTAGACAACACATGCGAATCCCCATCAAATTCGCCGCTGAATGGGATATGATTCAAACCAATGGGTAAAACGTAATTACAATCCACCTGGTTGAAATCTATATCGGCCGAGAGAAGGAAGTTCTTATCGAAGTCTTCCGGGTGATAGGCTATGGTCAGAAACTGCTCTGGCGTATGAATCAGATAGGGAACATTAACGTCTCCGTTTCCTCCGCCATAACCCAACTGGCCTTGCCCAATCATAATGCCGTCGGTGTCTTCCCACAGGAGTCTCGGGTAATCGTTTTGATCATCCAGTTTCCAGGTGCCGGTGTATTCCCATGTTGTATATGTTAGCAGGTCTTTCAAATCAGGTGTGTTCATGCCGAGACCTTGAGCGCTGTATGTTTGACCACTGGTGTCCAAATCCCAATAACTCTCAAGGACGTAGCCATCCTGGCTCTCGCCTACGAGGCCGCCTGCGATATTTATTCCCTCTACGGCTCCGGTGGAGTAGCTGAACATGACAACGCCTTCATTTGTTGCAACAAGCCCTCCGGCAGAATTGGTATTGAGAATATCTACAACCGCATAACAATTATTGATAATCCCGTGGTTCTCTCCTACCAGTCCTCCGGCTTGACCGGCTCGGGATATTTGTCCGAGTGCAAAGCATCGAATAATCTTGCCGCTATTGACGGCAGCCAGCCCCCCGGCAACTGTTGTATTTGTTTGGAAAGAATTTCTACCGGAGATCGGCTCCGAAACGGGGCAATTCACGTCAATAGTTACGGACTCAATACCCAAATCCTGGATTACGCCGGCTTCACCGATGAAACCAAAAAGCCCGGGAAACTTGCCGCATTCCGAGCGAATAACCAAATTTTGAATGATGTGACCTGCTCCATCCAGGACGCCATTGAAATCGCCAAAGAATTGGTTCGGATTTGTTGGTTCATTCTCCCATGGAATCCAGTGACCATGTCCACGCGGGGGTATAGGGCCGTACGGGCAGATCAGAGAATTGAAAAAGATTTGTCCACCCGGCAGATTCGGGTCTAAGTCAATGTCATTGACCAGTACAAAATGCCTGTCTAAAAGATTCGGATCTGTTCCGATAGAAACGAATTGTTCGGCGGTTGCGATTTGGTAAGGATCATTGAATTCTCCTGTACCTGCGGCGAAATCTGTGGCATAAACAGAAGTTGTGATTAGAACAATAATCGCGGTAATTATTTGTCTCGCTTTCATGGTTCTGTCCTTTCTTTTCCCTTGGGAAAGATAAAGATATTGATTATTTATTATTGCATAACATATAACAGTGTCCTGTGTGTTACTCACCTGAAACACCCTCCCAAGACAGCCTTGGATAATCCTGTCCTTCGAGGATCCACCAGATATCCTCGGTGCCGTTTTGGGCCTCTCCCACAAAATCCCAGCCAGCGTCCAGGAATGTGTCAGCCGACTGCATCTCGGCTGTGGTCTTACCTATGCCGCCATTGCTTGTTGTCTGGCCGCTGGTCTCGATATCCCAGAAAGAACCGATAACTCCGCTATCTCCGTTTCGTCCTACAAGTCCTCCGACCTGCTCGTCCCCTGAGACGACTGTGGCCGAGTGGCAATTGCGTATTGTACCGATGGTGCGCCCACTTGGTGTGACGTTGCTCCCCACAAGGCCACCTACATACCTATAGCCAATAACATCCCCCCTGGCGTAGCAGTTGACAGCCTCGCCGGAGGAGTTCCGTCCCAGAAGGCCGCCCACCTCGGTTCGCCCCTTGACGCTGGCATATGAATAAGAGGCCATGACGCTTCCGCCGTTATATCCCACCAAGCCACCAACAGCAACATCGCCAGTAACGTCCCCAGTAGCATAGCAGTTGGTGACTATGTCGCTATTCCTGCCCAGCAGTCCACCGATATAATCATCATATCCAGAAACGCTGCAGCTCGAACGGCAATTCGTAACGGTGCCCGAATTTTCTCCAACAAGGCCACCAACAGTATAATGGCCGTAAACGTCCCCTGTAAAATAACAGTTGGTGACTGTGCCGCTATTACCTCCCGCCAATCCACCGATATAATCATCATATCCAGAAACGCTGCCGGCTTCGACGTAGCAGTTTTTGATGATTCCTTCGTCTAAGTATCCAATCAGGCAACCATGGAAATCTCCTCTGTCCACGTGGACATCAGGCCATATCAATCCTAAGTTTTTAATTTGTGCGCCAGCCGCGTACCTGAAAAACCCTGTGTATGTTTCGTTTGCAGCAATGTAACTGAAGTTTGAGATCGTATGACCATTGCCATCAAAGGTGCCGCGGAAGGGATAGAATGGGCTCGATATAATGAGAAAATTGGTGTCGTCCAGATCAATATCGTCAACTAACTTGAAATGTGCGGCCATCAGTCTTGGATTATGGCCGATACTGTTCAATTCATCAGCCGTTGAGATAAGGTAAGGATCATCAGGCTCTCCAGTCCCCCCTGAGAATGCGGGCAATTCCGGCAAAGACGAAAGCTGCCACCAAAGAACTGGATACCCAGCCCCGTCTGGCTCTGCCCAGATATCGCTGGGACCGTCAGGTGCACCGACAAAATCCCAGCCTGCGTAGCCTGCGTTTATAAAGGTGTTCGGATCCTGCATCTCGGCAGTGGTCTTGCCCACGCCGCCATCGCTGATTGTCTGGTCGCTGGTCTCTATATCCCAGAAAGAACCACTAATTCCTCCGCCATCTCCGCTGTACCCTACAAGTCCTCCGACTAGCTGGTCCCCTGAGACTACTGCGGTCGAATAGCAATTACTTATTGTACCCGAGTGGAGACCGCCGCCTCGCCCACTTCCTGTGGCATTATTCCCCACGAGGCCGCCGACATAACTTTGACCAATAACCTCCCCCCCGGCATAGCAGTCGACAATTTCGCCATAGGCGGAGTTGCCTCCCACAAGTCCGCCGACCTCATTCCACCCCGTGACGCTGGCACGCGAATAAGAGGCCGTGACCAAGCCATTGTTCGATCCTACAAGGCCACCAACATTTCTTTTTCCTGAAATCTTGCCACCCACAACATAACAGTTGGTGATAGTTCCCTCAGAGAGTGTTCCTGCCAGCGAACCGACACTTCCTATCAAACTTTCTATTTCGGTATCTATGTTGGGATCAATCAAGCCCAGATTTTTGATGAGGGCTTTAGGACCGCGAATGTACGCGAAAATCCCTATAGAGGCTGAATTTGCAGAAGTGTAAGTGAAGTTTGAGATTGTGTGCACATTTCCGTCAAAAACGCCGGTGAAAGGATTACCATCCATCCCAATGATATTGAAACCTGTTCCCGTATAGCCTTCCAAATCGATATCCGCCATCAGTTTGAAGTGCTTGTCCCAGTCGTTCGGTTCGGCTCCGATTGTGTTCATCTGCTCGGCGGTATAAATCAGATAAGGATCATTAGGCTCTCCCATGCCGCCGCCGTATTTAGCGTGAGCGCTAGAGGCCAGGTGCCAGGTTACCAGGATAAAAAGTGTCCACAGCAGCCATTTTGTAAGGTTTGCTTTCCCTCTCATTTTCCTATCCTTTCGAAAAGAATGATAAATGTATAATGACACTCCGGCCAACGCAGCCGTAGCATATTTCTACTGTCAGGTGGATCGTTTCGAAAAAGATGTCGGTGGGTATGGGGGCAGTGTCTCTGCGCATAGTGTCTCACTGCCGGATTAAAAGGCTGTAAATTGTTCCAATAGGGACACATAGCAAAATCTCGACTGTACATAAACGGATTTTCCTCAGAGGTAATCCAGAGAATGCACAGCGATGTTGCTATAAAAAGAGAACCTTTTATTTGTTAAAGGCAGGATTTGTATGAAACAAGAAACTTATGAAATATGATGGCACGTATAAATATAATAATGAATTTAACCTGCCTTTTATTCTATATATAGTATTTTAACAGGTTTTAGATTCATTTTGCAAGTATTTTATGCATAAAATCTTAAAAAAATTATGATGATTTTCCGACGATTTTATACAGTGATGATTAGGATGTTGAGTATAAACCAATGTGTCTAATTCAATATGATGGGACGATCCAAATTATAATTTGGTCCGATGTTGTAACTACTCCGCCATTATCTGTTGCTTTTGCTGTGAGATAGTATTCACCAACAGAATGCTCTGTCCAGTTGATTTTCCAGCCGTCGGAGCTGTCATTGTCCTGGCCTATTTTTATTCCATCGGCACAGAATTCCACCTTCACAATCGACCCATTAGCATCCCATGCGTCTGCCTGAACATGGATATTAGCAGATGGCCCGAAGAAAACCTCGCCTTTTGGTGGGTATGTGATATTCACAAAAGGTGGCTTTATATATTCTAACCAATCTTGTACCAACATAGTAAGGTCTGCAGTATCCACAGAACCGCTTCGATTCAGGTCGCCAGGGAGTTCGTTCTCAGTGCCCTTCCAGCGTCGGATGTGTGCGGCAAAGTCCTTCATATTGACAATCCCGTCGTTATTCAAATCTCCCAGCAGATTCCATCCATGTGGGGCCATGCTTGCTTCAGTTGTTCCCCCATGGGCCCCCATGTTGATGCGCATGTTGATTCCCCACTGATTTGTGGGATCGTCAGGAATAGCTAAAAATTCATTTTTCAAAGGTGAGCCGGGATTACCTGCATCAATGCATGGACTGGTTATGTCATCATAGTGCCATCTCTTTCGTAGACTGTCCCATCGCCAGCCTGTACTTTTTAGATGATAATCGTCTTCGTCTGGGTTGAAAAAGAGTGGATCATTGTCAATGTTTCCGATACCTTTTATGTTTCCTGTCCAACCCTGTATACAACAATAATTAGCGACTGAATCTTGGCTGCTGTTAGTATTATCAATCTGGGCAGATTCATTCGTACCGTTGAGATCGCTGTTGTTCCAGAGTATACAGTTATTCAGTATGGAAGCACCACCCAATGAGTTCATGATTCCACCGGCCATCTTTTCCGCACTGTTTCTGAATAATATACAGTTAATAAGAGTGGTTATAGAGGGATCGCGGTTTGTTGAGGATGCGTTTAGTATAGCACCGCCAAACTCGGCCGAGTTGTCAACGAATATACAATTGGTCAGTACCGGATTACTATTGGAGAAATTATATATACCACCGCCGTTCTTTGAATCATTTTCATAGAAGGAACATTTAATTATAGTTGGACTGCTGTTTCCTTCATTATACATCCCCCCTCCCTGGTAGGTAGCGGAATTCTGGAAGAACTCACAGTTTATCAGTGTTGGATTGCTGTTTACAAGATTACAGATTCCACCTCCATTGCCGGATTCGGATTGATTTGTGCCTGCAGAGTTTTCTTGGAATAAGCAGTCAATTAATATTGGATTGCTGTTATTGAGATTGTACATTCCACCACCGTATTTTCCTGCTTCATTCCATGCGATTTTGCAGTTAATAATTTTCGGACTGCTACCATCGCAGTAGATAGCGCCTCCTTGCCTACTAACATTTCCATTTTTAATAGTAACACCTTCCAGAACAGAGTTTGGTCCTTCACCCATGCGGAAGTAAAATCCGAATCCGTTATTGTCACAATCGATAATGCAGTTATCAGGTCCATTTTCACTTTTGACGGTGATGGCTTTTCCTTTGAAGTCTACGTTCTTATTACCTATGCCGGTATGGGTGCCGTTGGCGATCCATATCGTATCCCCGTCCGAGGCGTTATTTATCGCTGCCTGAATAGTGGAATAAGCTTCCGGCACACGAAAGCCAATGGTATCTGAATCGGTAATGAACGAATAGAACTGGCTATTGTTTTCCACTGTGACCTCATTTCCCGCCTGATCGACCAAATCTATAACAAAGAAGTAATCGGTTTCAGGATTGAGAGATTGAAGCTCGAAAGTATGACCTGTAGTGACGGCAAGGTCTTCCTTGGATAAAGGGAATGGTTTATCAGGTGTCGATCCGTAATGGATCTTGGCTCGGGTTGGTTCATTAGTTGTGAAAGTTATCGTTGCCTGATGTGCCTGCTTTTCAATTTGGATATCTATTATTACTGGTGATTCATAGTCTATATATGCAATATCGGTAGAAGTAACATTGCCGGTACCTACATCAGGATCGAAATATGTTGTAGTAATCATTTCACCAGATGTTGCCTGTAATATACCGTCATTTATAATGGGCGGTCCTGAGCTGATTGTCATTTTGCCTATAAAGACACCAAAAGCAGCACTTGTTTCGGTTAGGACGACATCCTCTATATCCCCTCCTTCGGCTGTGATGGTTACTTCCTGACTTCCCCTGCCTTTAAGGTCTCGATCTGCCAGCAATAAACCTACTCTACTTGTATGGGTATAATAATCCTGATCAAATTTAATATATCCTTGTGAGGGTACTACTGCCTGCATTGCTTTAAAGATATTAAGCCTTCCAGAGTGGCAAATTCCCGGTGAGATCGGGTCAACCGTCTCTATAAGTTTATTATAAACCTCGCGGTATGTCAACGTTGGATTAGCGGAAAGCATAAGTGCACAAGCACCTGCAACATGCGGACAGGCCATAGAGGTGCCGTTCATTTTCATTAAGTACTGGTTGTAGAGGGTTGCGTCTTCAGGAGAAAGATTCGCGCCCCTTAAAGATAGAATATCATGTCCTGGTGCAGCGATATCCACCCAGTTACCATAATTTGAATATGACGTTCGATTGTCTTGAGAGTCGGTTGCTGCTACGGCTATTACATTTTGATAACAAGCCGGATAATATATCGGCTCGTCAGTATTATAATTGCCGGCTGCTGCAATTGATATTACTCCTTGGCTGTGGGCATAATCAAACGCTTCTTTGAGGGACTGAATCATGGAATCCCCGGGAAACTTTTCTTTGACGCTCCAACTGTTGGATATAATGTCGGCACCGTTTGTTACTGCATAAATTATTGCTTCCATTAAATCGTATGTGTATCCACCTGCATCATAGTTGAATGCTTTTAGTGCCATAATCTTGGTGTTCCAGCATACTCCGGATATATCAAGATCATTGTTGCCTTTAGCGGCTATTATGCCGGCACAGTGTGTGCCGTGACCATTATCATCGGCCGGATCTCCATTATTATAGTAGATAAAATTATAGCCATATATGTCGTCAATGTAACCATTATTGTCGTCGTCGACTCCTTCGATACCCTCGTGTTCATCATAATTGATCCACATGTTGTTGGTTATATCTCTGTGATGATAATCTACGCCTGTATCTAATACTGCTACGATTATCTGCGAGCTTCCAGTATATATATCCCAAGCATCCGTCGCATTAATTTTACTCAATGCCCATTGATTATGATATAAAGGATCATTAGGTGCTGATTCTATCGTTGCTTTGTAATTTAGTTCGGCATATTCGACCTCAGGATTGTTTCTATAGGCTTCAAGGGCTTCTTGAAGTGATTGTTCGGTAGGGCAATCGAGTCTGATCTTGTATATCCGTTCAAGATTGGGGACCTTTCCTCGTATGGGTGCTCGTTGGAGTCTTCCAAGAACTCGTTTTTCTTTTTGTGTTAAAAGACTCCTTCTTTTGTGGCGGAGTGACTGTAGCTGCTGATGTCTGGTTCGGAAGTTTTTCAAAAGGGGGTTAATCTGCCTTACTCTGTACTTTGTGTTTAGCTGAGTTAAATGTGGAGATAAGTTTAGGATACCGATCGGATTGTTTAATTGTTTTTCAATGGTATTCGCAGCATTTTCACGGAATTTTATTATTATCTCATTTGGAGCGTAGCCCTCCGGGATATCAGCGGCTACTACTGGTGTAAAAACCAGTATGGGTAAAAATAAGGCAAAGTTTAGAAATATTTTCTTTTTCATTTGTCCGTTGCTATTGGTTCCCCCCCACGTTTTTGGGGTGGTATCCACATGTGAGCTTCTTTGAGTATCGACGATATTAAGTATATAAAAGGGCTATTTAGGTTAAAACTCACTATGACAAGCCTGCCCAGACTATCTATATGCTATTTATACTAACATAAAAGTAGCCTATTTTTCAAGGTTTTTTAGTGAGTTTTATAAAGAAGTTGTATTCAAACAATATTTTACGGGCTGATGGTACGAATGTGGGTGATTTTTTGTTATCTCCAATCTGATACACTCATAAAAAGCACAACATAAGGTACCTATCATGATATGCGGATTTTATCCGGCATTTTTTGCAGGCTACTTAGCAGATAGTTTTTTACAACTACATCCCAGCTCATATTTCTTGCAAGTTCGTAGCCGGCCTGAATCATACTATCAATTTCAGCCTCGTTTTTTGGCAGGCGTGAGCATATTTGCATAGCCACCTTTTCGCTCTCACTTGCTTCTATCCGGTCTCGTACAGCTCGGTCAATTTGCAACAGATCTTCAATATCGGTATAGTCGTGGATTGCCAAATTAGTATAATCGGCAATAATAGTATTCTTAACGGCTTCTCCATGGGTGATATCTCGCAGAAAACCTGAACATCCACAAACGCTGCTAAAGACACATATACCGCCAAAAGTCAGTGGCTCAAGCTGGGCAATCCCAAACGGTTCATAAATACTCTGGCCAAATTCGACGTCACTTCCCTGGCGGATGTCCATAAATTCCATATTATCAGGTATCCTTCTGCCACATTTTTGGGGCTCGAAGCCAAACTGGTTGATAAAAATGATTTTGATATTCCTACTTTTGGCATTGAATTCCTGTACTGCCGTATAGTAATTGGCCTCACCCCCGGACATATCCGGCCAGCCCTCACGATGAGCTACAGGCCAGTTGTATGTGGATTCCATCATGTAAATATCCCGGCTTCGTCTTGATGAAACTTCGGTCGAAAGTACAAATAATACTCCTGTTTTGCCTTGGGTTATGAATTCCTTTTCTATGTGCTCGAGCACACGTAAATCGCGCCACATTCCCTTGCTTCGGACCAACCTTGTTACATGGGTGAAGACAAAATCAGGTCTATAGTCCAACAAGTTTTCACAATACTGTTGGAGTTTTTCTTTTGATGCAAGTTTCTCAGCAACACTGATTTTGTACGCTGGGATACCGTTATATACTACATCGATATCGGCTGTTTCAAATTCCGGCGCGAGAAATCGCAATTCATCAACCACATAGTCACCCACCGCATATATACGGTCGCAGTATTTTGACGCTTCAACAAGAGAATGTTTAAAATAAGAATTCTGGTCTCCAAACGCGTCATTAACATATAGCCTGTCTTTGTGTGCCTGCTTGATAACATTATAAAATATTGTGTCGTGTCCGGGATGCTCTTCCACAATTCGGCGCATAGTCGCGACCTCGTGAGCATAAAAGACCGTTTTGAAATTGCAGCAAGGCTCAAGAATGGCTGCCAAGGCTGTGGGCATTCCCATAAACTCGTGCGCAATAATGACTGTCGAATCTTCGGCAACGCCGATTGCCTTGAGTATGTCGATTGCAGCTGGAGCTAATCTGATATATTGTTCGAACTCCCACAGGTGTTCATATAAATTACTTTGGATTCCAAATTCTTCGAAAAGGCGTTTTTTAAATTCGTTAATCGGCCACTTATCCATATGTCTCACGTCGATAAGTAATACCTCGGGTGAGCTTTTTATGCCGGTTTCCTTGTCGAAAAATGTTCGTCTGCCGTAGATAATGCCCGTATTATAGAAATTTTCGATTTTCCTAAAGGCCTGGGCATACCCCGTATTTACGAAGCCATCCATGGATGAATAAAGAACTTCGCTGTTCTCACCGAGTCGTTCCTGTACAGAACCTTCAGTAGTGAACAATGGGCCGATAAGTATGGATCGACCGACAGCATCAAGGTAAGATTTGGATGTGAAGAAGCCCTGCAGAACGGCGCCTATACCGCCGACTTTGCCAACCGTTTCATGTGTCACGTGTACTGCAGTTGTCTCGAAGGACATAATAAATTTCCCTCCAAGTTGTAATATAAAATCTGGTAGGGTTGTCTTTCTACTATTTCTACGTAAAATATAAGAAACAGTTTCCTTACAACCAAATTGGAGGGATTTTATAATACACCTTTTTTTTTGAAGACCGATAAAATCACATCAGATATGCAGCCTGGAAGTGCCTTTTAGATGACTTTGGTGGTGAGTGACATTTTCTTGATGTCAACCTATTTTGGAACGCAGTGTCCTTATCAGACCTGAAAGCACCTGAGGAGTAATATCAGATAATTCCGGTTCGGGTATTTCGCTAAGTGCTATTCTATCGATAATTTCAGTGACCTTGGATCTATATGGAGCTATTAGGGCAGCAGTTCTTTCCGCTTCATCCAGTTCACCATATTCCATTTGCCGGAGATACATAATGATATTTTTCTTCAATTCCTTTTCGCTCATTTCATATATCGCTCCGGCAGGCGCAGCCGGGCCCTCGGGGACATCTTTTTCCTTCAGTATATCTTGAGTGAGTCTATATGTTTCAGACATTAACTGTCTTTCTTTTTCCAGGTCATTGGTATCTTCTGGAGCAAGCTTCAAATCTTCCCCGGCGTCCAAACTGGGTACATACAGTCTATTGTTACACGTTGGGCACTTTCCCCATTTACCGCCGGCATTGTCAGCGGCTCTTATTTCTTTACCACAATGCTCGCAGTGAAATACTATTGCCATGTTATCACCTCTGATAAAAAACTCGATCTATTTCTGAACTCTGTATTCTGAGATTACCTCGGTTAATATTCCGCCGCGAGGTGTAAATCGGGAGGTAACCTTCATCCAGCGTGGTTTGCAGCTGCCGGACAGATCATCAAGTATATCATTCGTCAGAGTTTCGTAAAAAATTCCTTTATTCCGATAGCTTTGTAGGTAGAATTTCAGGCTCTTTAATTCTATACAAAATTTATCGGGACAGTATTCGATGAGAATCTCGCCAAAATCCGGCTGGCCCGTTCGAGGACATACACTTGTGAACTCAGGAGACCTGATTGTTATACAATAATCTCGCTCGGGACGAGGATTATCAAACAATTCTATTTCTGCCCGTTCACTCATCGTTTGACCTCTCTTATAATTCCTATCCTAATAATATAATCGGAATATAAACGCAAGACAAGCAATAATCAGTATGAGAAATGATAAAAAAACCGGCTGGCATAGAGTCAGTGGTTATCCTGCCAAAAATGTTGCATCAAGCCGGAAACTCAGGTATATTGACGGTTCCCATAGCTGTGTGATTGAGAGGTGACAAAGTTAATATCAATGAATCTTGTAGTGAATAGTAAATTATCTGAAAGGAAGCAGGAAATGAAGAAGATGTTGATTATTTCAGGTTTTCTGGTTGGGGTGGTGTTTTTCACGCTGTCAGGTTGTACCACGCCGGGTGAGGTCGAAGAGACTACTGAGGCTCAGGAAGTCCAAAAGGTCCCTGAAACCGAAATGGAAAAAGCTGTCAGCCAGACCGAAGTGGCCCAGGAGGTCAAGGTGGTTGAAACAACTGAAGTTGCCGAAAAGGCTGAAGAGGTCCGGGAATCCAAAGACACTAAAACCGTTTTGCGAGTTAACTGTGGTGCCTACGAGCCTTATACTGACAAGGCAGGCAACATTTGGCTTGCAGACCAGGACATGGGAACCGACAAAAAATGGGGTGCCATTGGTGGAGATACGGTCGATCGAGACGATTTAGGTATAACTGATACAAATTCACCTGTAGTTTACGAGACCGAGCGCTACGGTATGGATGGATATAAATTCAGTGTTCCTAACGGCAATTACACAATACGGCTGCATTTTGCCGAGACCTATTCCGATATATATGGCGTAGGCGATCGAGTTTTTTCCGTGACCATAAATGAAAAGCCGGTTATCGAGGACTTCGATCCCTTTAAGGAAGCCGGCGGATTAAATAAGCCTGTAGTTAAGACAATCGAAGGCGTGACTGTTACTAATGGAGAACTGGTCATCGGTTTTGTCTTTGGTATCCAGAATCCTGAGATTAACGGCATCGAAATTATTTCCGAGTAGTTTGACTAAACGAACACTGTCCTGTTAACGGGGGTTGACTTGTGGCAGGGAAAAAAGCAGTAGTCTTGTTGAGCGGAGGGATGGATTCGGCGACGACTTTAGCTATAGCTCGCAGCGAGGGTTTTGCGTGCTATGCCTTGACGTTTCGATATGGCCAGCGGCATAGGCAGGAAATTGAGGCTGCGAAAAAAGTCGCTGAATCGCTTGGAGCTATTGAACATCGCATAATCGATATTGATCTTGCTGTTTTTGGTGGTTCTGCTCTTACCGATTCAACTATTGAAGTACCAAAAGACAGCGCTGAATTGGGAAACCCAGCCAAAATTCCACCGACCTATGTACCGGCTCGCAACACGATATTCTTGAGTTACGCACTTGCCTGGGCCGAAGTGCTGGGAGCTTTTGATGTGTTCATCGGCGTTAATTCGACAGATTACAGTGGCTATCCGGACTGCAGAGCTGAGTTTATTTCAGCTTTTGAAAAAACCGCCAACCTTGCTACCGCTGCCACCGTCACGGGCAAAGGCCAATATTGTATTCATACACCGATTATAGATATGACTAAGGCCCAGATTGTCACCGCCGGCACAGAGCTCGGCATAGATTATTCCCTGACGCACAGTTGCTACGACCCGGACTCCCAGGGCAGAAGCTGCGGCCGATGTGATTCCTGTCGGTTAAGATTGAAGGGTTTCGCCGAAGCAGGACTTAGAGACCCGATAGAATATGGAGATAGTATTTAGTCGGTGGTTTTACCACCGGTTAGAGAGGACAAAATGATAGTCAATGATATCTTCTATTCTTTGCAGGGTGAGGGTTTTTTAGCTGGTACTCCCAGCGTGTTTGTGCGTTTGGCAGGTTGTCCCCTGCGCTGCCAATGGTGTGACACAAAATACGCCTGGTCAAAAGAAGCAGGGCGGGAGCAAAGCATTGATGAAGTCATCCGGGAAGTTCGGGATTGGCCGTGTAATTTCGTAGTCATTACCGGCGGTGAGCCGATGATAAATTCAGAACTGCCCGAGTTAGTGCAGCAGTTAAAGGCCACAGGCAAACATATAACTATCGAAACCGCCGGCATAGCGTATATCCCGGATATGCCCTGCGATTTGATGAGCATCAGCCCTAAATTGAAAAACTCTTTGCCGGACGAGGAAAAATTAGCGGCGATCCACGAGGATTCAGGTCTTGACATTGCTGTATTAAGTGAACTGATTGACCATTATAACTATCAGCTCAAATTCGTTGTCGAGTCTGAATCAGATATGCCGGAGATTGAAGAGACTATAGAAAAGCTGGAGAATGTCGATTCTGAAAAGGTAATGTTAATGCCGCAGGCAGCGACAAGAGATGACCTTCTTCAAAAAGCTCCGATGGTTGCTGATTTGTGCAAGCGCTTCGGCTTTACATTTTCCCAGCGGCTGCAGGTCCTGCTCTGGAACAATCAAAAAGGCTGTTGACAATCTATCGTCATTTATCGATAATCTTAAATCAAAGCCCAGGTGGCGGAATAGGCAGACGCGCTAGCTTGAGGGGCTAGTGCCCTTAGGGGCGTGCTGGTTCGACTCCAGTCCTGGGCAATTGTTGGTCATGCACTGAGCCGCATAGTACAGCATTTGACGTCAAAAACGTGTTTTCTGAGTATTCATCCGTGACAGCTTGCAACTCCTTGCTGCTCCTTGCGGCGTGATGCTGCGCCGTATTTTGCGCCAAGTGCGCCGCATTATGCGCCGTTTTTTGAGCCTGATTTTCAGCATCATTCAGAAGAGACATCTTAGCCGCTTCCTGTAAGTCCGCTTCGGTAACTTGTGCATAATGTTCCAAAGCAACCTTCGGACTATTTCCTATCCAAGTGCATACTGCCTTAACGTTACCATTGGTCATCTTGAAAAGCTCGGTTTCGCGGGTGCTTCTAAGATTCTGGAATAACTTTGGCCACGGTTCAAGCCCGGCCCGCCTTATAATCTTAGATAGCTGGGTTCTCAGATTAACAGATTTATCTCGATACCGGGTAATGCAGAAAACATCGCCCTCTTTTGCCATATCAAAAGCATATTGAAATAGTGGCCTTAGCTCTGGAAACATCGGCACGGTTCTAATACCGCCGTCTTCGTGGTGTTCTGTTTTACTGGCATGAACGATAAAGTGGCTATGTTCAAAGTCCACGTCCTGCCACTTAAGCCTTAAAGTCTCACTGGGACACCGTAATCCGCCCCAACGCGCCCAAACCAAAGATAAGACGCCATTGAGCATCAGGGCAAGCCTCAAGGACTTTCACGGCCATTTCCTGCGTTACATAAAAGAAGCGGTTCTTATTCGGCCTTATCGTCACCGGCTGACCTTTACTTTTGAATGGATTTTTAGTGATAATCTCTGCATCGATAGAGGCGTTGAGAAATTGCCTTGATAAACCTATCAGCCGTCTGACTGTATTTTCCTCAAGTCCCATAGTCGATTTCAAATATACACGATAATCTTTTGCCTGCTGGATAGTAATCTCATCAATGTGCTGTTCTTTGAAAAATGCCGACATTTTGTTGGCGGCGTTCTGCCATTTGCCCTTAGTTATTGCTTTAACGTCCGGACGGCTTTCGATATATTTATTAACCCATTGGCCAACAGTAAAGCTCGGCTTTGCAGGCGTAGTTGTCCTCTCCATTAGCAGCCCTGTCGCTGCCAGCTTCGCATGAATATCGTCTCGCATGTCAGCAATCCATCGCGCTGTCTCAGCTTCCATGCTTCCAGTAATCCGGGCTGCAATCAAATCCTCCAGCTTTGCCTTGAACGCTTTGGCTTGCTTAAGGCTGGTCTTGCCCAGACGGATTGTCTTGCGGCTTCCATCCTCAGCTACAAAGAGAATTCGTTTTCGCCCGTTCGGGTCTCTTGCTATTGAAGCCATGTCAAACCTTCCTTCTTTTTGCTTTCTTCTTTCGCATGATAAGTTCATAACCAAGAGCTTTGGCAAGCTTCTCGATACTCTCTACGCCTAAGCGGGAAGTACTGGACATGAATCGACTAAGTTGAGATTGTTCAATCCCGGTTTCCTTTGATAGGCGGTATCGGCTCTTTTGGCTTTTCCGAATAACATATCTAAGTTTATTATAAATTTTACTCATTCAACTCGTTTTACAAGCTGCTTGCAATAAGTCAAGCATGTTCTGAAGATTTTTTTATCCACGTCTTTAAGTCATCAACGCTGTAACGAACGAGGCGACCGGTCCGGATGACCGGAATTTCACCTCTCTTTGTTAAAGCATACAGCGTGCGCTCACAAATGCCCAGCGCCGCTGCCGTCTCCCTTGGTGTTAGTAAAAGGCGCTCGACCTGACGTTTCCGTCTCGTTAGGCCATCCGTGCCGACAAATATCGGCTCAATCCTCACTAACGTATTATGGGCATTTTTACTCATTTACGACTTCGGACTGTAACGCTTTTCCTTTGGCAATCGCTTGCCTCCGTGTTGCTTTCGATTGGCCTTTCTTGCCGGACAAAAAATCTCCCATGGCGCTAATCACTCGCTCTCGACGGTCTTTCTGTTCGTCTTGTTTGCTCTCGGTCATTATTTATTCCTCGAAATGCGTTTATCCGTACCCGCAATCTTAATCACCTCACACATCGCCCTTAACCGACTTACGATCCGCTGATCGAACGATTTTTCGATTTCCTCAAGTGGCTTATTCGATGAGATGAACGTTGCACGGCATTTTTCAAGCCGCTCATCGAGCAACATAAGCAATGTACGCACGGCGAAGTCACTCTCGCGTTTGCCCACTGAAACGCTTGAGCCCAAATCTTCCAAAATCAATTTATCCGCACTCACAAGCGGCTCAATGACTGTCGATTCCGATCCCCCGCCGTCATAGCCACTGCGAATGTCCAGGCAGAGCCTATCCCACTTGACACGCTTAACCGAACAGCCTCCTATTGCAAAGTGCCTCGCTAACGCACACAGAGTGTAGCTTTTGCCGGTACCGACTGGCCCCCACAAATACAGCCCCCTATCCAGGGCCAAGGCCAGCATCTTCTCTCGCAGGGGCCGGGCTATTTGCCCCAGCCGCGCGTTGCGAAATAGTGGCGGAATGGCCTTGTGTACCTGCCGTCGCCATTGTACAGCCTTAGATTTTCTGCGCTCCCGGATCCCTTCGAGTCGCTTCCGCTTCTTGCTCGCTGCCTCACAACTCTTGCACTGATACCCATACAGCGTATGCCAGAGTGTTTGACTTGCAGTTGCACCCGTCACCGGGGCGATCTCGTTGCCACAGCGACAGAGTCGCGGCTCAGACGACGATGGTTTCGCCGATTGACGATTCAAGACCGTCGAAAGTTCGTCCTTGCTGAATTTTCTCGGTTCCATCCTTTGTGTTCTCCTTTCGTTCACGATCAAGACGGCTCCACGTTCGCAGCTTCAGTTTCCAGTTCCGCACTGGGTTCCCTTTTGTATCAATCCACTCGCTTTCGTTGAACACTTTCCAAAAGTAGTCCGGGTCAACGTTCGCTAATTCAGGATTATCTCGAACGAATGCTTTAACCTGTTCAAGAGTAGGTGGTGTGAAAGATTTGGGCGCGCGGGGCTTTTTGCCCCTTATCTTCTTAGAGTCTTGCTTAATTCTTATAGTCTTAATGTCTTGTATACGGGACATTTGCAGGACATTTGCAGGACAATTAAAAGTCATTTGAGAGTCAGTTAAAAGACAATCCGTTTCTACGTACCACGCTATCTCGTTTAATGACTTGGTGTTACGTGCATCAATTAAGAGTCCATTTGGAACCGTGAGATACTTGTTAATAACCACGGGATAATGTCTGATTTGACCCCGGTGATTGAGTCTGTGAATGTATCCCTTATTCTCAAGGCTCGTGAGGATTCGATTGGCTTGTCTGATCTTGATTTGAAGCAGGTGCGCTAGCATCGGTCCAGAGATTTTCGGGCAGACACCGGACTGATAATCCACCTTCAAAAGCAGTGTAGAATAAACCATCCACTCCTTACCTGTCATCTGACCGTCACGCAGGTGGTCATATATACCTCTGCGGATCGGTACGAAGCCTTGCTCTGTGTTCTTGTTCCGTAATTTACTCAACGTCGTATCCTCGCGGTCAAATTCGCAGGCTTGACCGGTACGCGGCGCATCCGGGGCAGGAAATTCTTCTGGCTGCTTGACAGGCCGGGATGAAAGTTATAATATGCCCTCTGTTGTACTAAGCATTGAGCCGTCCGGGCCTGGGCGGCTTTTTTCGTGGGTGATTTCAATTGATTCATTTGGAGTGCTCCTTCCTTGATTGAAGTGCTCGTTCCTTCAAAGCCTCTTCCACCTCACCGGGATCAAACCGAATCACCTTACCAGACAACCGGAGATATGGAATGATGCCATCTTGAGCCCACCGCTTGATCGTCCCAGGCTTTAGACTGAGCCGCTCTCCCAACTGTTCGGCTGTAATTAAGTTGCCCATATCAAATCCTTTCATTGAGCCGGTGATTTCTGACACACCTACAGAATGACAGAGGTCGGATGGGGTCGGATGGGGGTCGGATTCCGGTCGCATGATCCGGGTCGTTACTATAAGACATGAGCAGTAAAGGAGTTGAAAATTCTCAAAAAAAAATGGTAAAAATCCGGGTTAACCCGGATTGTCTTGTTCAAAGCGGCTTGACAGTCTGCGCAGATCTTCGTCGGGAAGATCTTTGCACCGCACTGAACTTTCTGGTTGGTCGCTGATTGTCGGCCTATCGTCATTCTGGCTCCTTCGCCATTCCTCATATCGCCGTAGATACCGCGTCCAACTGCCAAAAACGGGTAATTCGGTGGGCTTTGAAGGGTGGTTAGCATAAAAGGGGCCGTTCTCTTTGAGGTGATCGTACATCGCTCTTGAATACCACCGGTCCTCCTCTCTTGGTAATAGGTCAGGCTTGGTTTTTAATTCTGTCACCAACCATTCATAGCTGTCCCAGGCTCTCTTTTCGGCCTGCGATGGTTTCTTGATAGGCTTGGTCTTGGCTACTTCTTCTTCGCCCACTTCTTTCTCTCTCAGGGCGCGTTTACCCACACCTATTGGTATGGGCAGAAGCAAAGGGGCGATGGGTGGCTTGTCGTTCTCGTCAGTGGCCTCCTCGTAGCCCATTGCCCACCTCGCTAATTCCTTCCATCTTTCGGAACCTGGACGCAACCAGAACGAATTCGCTGCATCTTCTCGGCTGCCGATGTAATCATCGTCATCTTGGCTCTTCCAGGCCCATAGTGCGAATTTCGTGATCGTACCGCCAACAGCTTCGGTGTCAGGGTCGTACATCAACCATGAGATCAAAAGAACACGTCTTCCATCTTCTGGAGATGTTGCGAGCGCCGCCCCCCCATATTTCTTCTCCAGACACTCCACTGCATCAGAAAGAAGCCGCCGCTGAGACACTTCCCCCCGTTTGATTATTTCCCTGATTGCATTCCTATTCTCCTCGCGGATGGCGGTGGGGTTAGCATACTGTTCTTGCGGCAGTTTTCTAAACTTTCTCAATTCTTCCTCAACATCTTCCAGCCTGCTCTCTTCCCGCTTGAGCCATGCTTCTTTGCTACAATGCTCGTCAAGCCATTTACCGGCGCTTCTGTATTTCTCCGGATGCGACCTCACCTCACGGGCTATCCGACGCAATAATCTATGGTCTTTCTTTGTCAGCTTTCCCAACTTGATATGTTCCATGCTTTGATTCTACATTATTCGGCGGTAATATGCACCTTTTGCCGTGTTTTTTTCTTGCTCTCAAGTATGTGTTTAGTTTATATTTGCGCGCAGAAACTGATAAATGTACAGTAAATTTGCGCAAAACTAAACTGAGGTGTTGTCTGGTGTTTATATTTGCGCACAAAAACTGATAAATATACAGTAAATTTGCGCAAAACTAAACTTAGATACCGTTTGTTGTTGATATTAGCGCATAATAGCCGATTTTTGGTAACGTTCAAATGACGAAGATAAGCCAACTTATCAATCAATGGCCGAGGGGAACGGTATTCACTGCTTCCTACTTGAGAGAAGAAGGTTTTAGCTCTGACTTGCTTTCTCGATACAAGAGTAGCCACCAGATAGAACCTGTGGCACACGGTGCATACAAACTCCCCAACGATAAAGTCGACTGGTTCGGCGCCTTATATGCTCTACAATCACAGCTTGGCCTTACCATACACGCTGGAGGAAAAACGGCTTTGGAGCTAAAGGGCTGTGCTCATTATCTTCCAGTAAAAGTGAATAAAATATTCCTCTATGGGCAGCGAAGCGAAAGACTGCCGAAGTGGTTTACCTCATCTGACTGGGAAGTATACATAAGCTATAGCGGGACAAAACTCTTTCCCTTAACTGACCCGAAGAGTTTATCTGAATACCACCACAAGAACTTCGTGGTCAAAATATCGTCTCCTGAGCTTGGTGCGCTGGAAATGCTGTACCATGTTCCCGACGAACAAGGTTTTGACGAAGCCTTCCTAATCATGCAGAACTTGGTCAGCCTCCGTCCGACGCTTGTTCAACAGCTTTTAGAGCAATGCACTTCAATCAAGGTCAAGCGGTTATTCATGTCCATGGCGGAAAGGCTCAAACACCCATGGGCCAAGCGACTTGACTTGACGAAAGTAGATTTAGGTAGCGGAAAAAGAGTGATTGTAAAAGATGGTGTTCTTGATAAGCAATACGATATAACGGTTAGTGATATAATGGTTATTGAGGACGAAAGTGATTGAAAAAAACACCGTGTATTACGGACAGGCGGAGCTTGTCCTTGACGTCTTGCCTTTCATAAATCGAGAGCCAGTTTTTGCGATAAAGGGTGGAACCGCACTTAATTTCTTCGTTCGAAACCTGCCAAGACTTTCAGTCGATATAGACCTAACGTACCTGCCCCTTATAGATAGAGAACAAGCCTTGGACAAGATCAGTGAGAAACTGCTTCATATTTCGGAGGATATGAAACGGGCTTTTTCCATCATTACTGCGACACCAACATATTCAAACGGTTCAAATTATGTGAAAAGCCTCATTGTAAATAGAGGGGATACGACAATAAAAATCGAACCTAATCTGGTAATTAGGGGCTCGGTTTACCCACCTCAAACTTTGTCTCTATGTCAAAAAGCAGTGGATTTGTTTGAACGTGCAATTGATATCCAGTCCCTGTCTCTTGCTGACCTTTACGGTGGCAAAATCTGTGCAGCGCTCGATAGGCAACACTCACGCGACCTATTTGATATAAAATTACTTTTAGAAAATGAAGGATTAACCAACAAGATTCGGAAAGCATTCATCGTCTACCTTATAAGCCATAGTAGGCCAATAGTAGAAATATTGAATCCAGGATTGCAAGACCTTAAAGACAATTTCAATCTTGAGTTTAAGGGAATGACAGAAGAAACTGTAACTCTTGATGAACTGGTCTCAGCACGAACGACACTGATAAAGTGTATCAAGCAATCTTTGACCACTGATGAACGCAAATTTATTCTTTCTATGAAGGAAATGAATCCAAAATGGGAATTGATTGAGTTAGACCATGTGAAAGACCTTCCAGCCGTGAAATGGAAACTTAGGAACATAAATCGAATGGATACCAAGAAACACAAACAGGCGGTTCGGAAGCTCAGAGATTACTTGCAGGTATAGAAGTTTCCACAAGTATCCTAAAATTCCGGTAACTGATCCTAAGCTTTGATTAGTGACATTCTAAAAAATACTGCGTCATTGAAATAGGTATCTATGGTACCACAACCGTGAGGGGGCGGGGGGCGTGGTTCGGATATGGGGGCGTTGGAGTCCCAAAAAGCATTGTCCAGGCTGCTCAATACTCAATTATCAAAGCCTTGTTTAAGCCCTGTTTAGGCTTTGTTTCATCCCTGTTTCCGTGCTATTGCCGGGCCTTTGTGGCTGTCTCTATCAGTGCCTTGATTACAGCCTTGATATGCCCCGACAGTTCCGAGGTGTCAATTTCACCCTGTTTCGGCTATGTTTTCCCAGGCTTTTCTGCAAGATTCAACGGGGCTTGTTTCAGTTTCAAAAGCCCTTATAAAGTCCGGGCAAAGTACGGGCAAATCACCTGCGCAACTGGCTCCGCATCGCTTGAAACTTAACAGGCAATTGTCAGAAGAAAGAGGAAAATAAAAAATATTACGACTTGTAACTATTTTACATTACAAAGAGTTATAATAATACTCTCAAATTATTCTAAAGATATACTTGACTTTTAGCCGATTTTGTTTTATGCTTTCAGGTGAAGTGGCTTGACCGGCAAGTCACAAAGAAAAGTGGCCGGGCGATGCGCAAACATCCCCGACCGTGGTTAAAACCTAATATGGAGGTCTTAACAATGAAAACAGTATCAGAACAATCCACAAGTATCAAGTCCCAACATTCAATTATCGAGGTCCTGGAGTTCTGCAAAGCGCAGAATCTGCCCGCGCGTGTTGTCGGCAGGTGGGTATGGATCGAGTTTGAATCCAAGCCCTGCGCAGAGATCAGGCAAGCCCTGAAAGACTTTGGCTTTCGCTGGTCAAGACGGCGCGGACAATGGTCTCACAACTGCGGACAACCGACAAAGCCAGCGCATAATTACAAGCCCTGGGACAAATACCAGACCATCAGTTTAGATGAGGCTTATGTAAACGCCGGACTGGGGGTGGCAATATGAATCTCAACGATGATCTAAAAGACAAACTCCAGGCCCTGGCTTTCGATGTAACGGACAATTTTTGCTATGGGTGTTATAAGGTGGTCGAAGGTGATCATTGCCCTGGTTGTGGATCAGATGACTTTATGAGACATCTTGACGGCGTTGGTGTCGAGTATGGCACCGACTGGGTGATCGAGCACTTTATCAAAGAGCATTGCAGCCCCATCGATGCAGAAGAGCAATTCGAGGAGCTACTAAGCGAGACCTGCGAAACGGTCAAAGTCGGCTGCTGTGAATGGGACGCTGGCTATGTTATGAAAGAACTTGATCCTGTAGCGTTTCGTTGCGGAGTATCTGACTATCTGGCAGATGAAGAGCAATTCGTTGAAGTTGACGGAGAATATTACAATATATCCGACATCGAAAACATGATTGATGAATTGACAGATTAAACTAAAGCAAAAGCGCCCCCGGCTATTCGGTCGGGGGCCTTCATAAAGGATAAAACAGATGGAAACTTTATTCGATAAATACAGACCGTCAAAGTTTGACGAAGTTTTAGGACAGGACAAGGCCGTCAAAAAAGCAAAGACGCTATTGTCACGAAGTTGGGGCGGACGTGCCTGGTGGATCAGTGGCGCAAGCGGAACCGGCAAGACTACAATTGCCCGGATCATTTCTTCACAAGGTGCAGACGATTTTTATATCGAAGATTACGACAGTGCAGACGCCTTGTCAGTAAGCGAAGTTGACCGAATAGAACAGTCTATGCACTATCTTGCCCCTGGTAAAGGCGGCAGGGCTTATATCATCAATGAAGCACACGGCCTGCGTAAGGCCATTATACGGCGCCTGTTGGGCCTTCTGGAGCGCATACCGAACCACGTCTGCATTATCTTCACGACCACCAAACAAGGCGAATCAAGCTTATTTGACGACCAGATCGATGCGCATCCTCTTTTGTCACGTTGTGCAAAAATCGAGCTTACAAATCAAGGTTTGGCGAATGTTTTCGCTGAGCATTGCAGGCAAATTGCTACAAAAGAAAATCTTAACGGAAAGTCTTTACAAAGCTATATCAAACTTGCCCAGAACCGTAAGAATAATTGTCGTCAAATGCTTATGGCTATTGAATCAGGTGAAATGTTAGATTAAAGTGAAGGAAAACCATGACTAAACAAAATAAAATAGCAGTTGGATATTTACGTGTTTCCGGCAAAGGCCAGATAAAAGGACACGGCTTTGCAAGGCAAAAAGATGAAATACAAGCCTATGCGAAAAAGCACGGCTACAAGATCATCGAGTGGTACAAGGAAACATATACCGGAACCGAACAAGATCGGCCTGAGTTTATACGCATGGTCGAAGACATGCTGAGCAATGGCTGCCGGACAATAATCATTGAGTGCATGGACAGGTTCGGCAGGCGCTCTATGGTATCCGAACAATTGTTGGCGCTGCTGATACGCAAAGGCATTGCCATGATCTCTGCCATGACCGGTCAAAATGTCACCGAGGACGTACAGGACGATAAGGACCCTTGGAAGAAGTTTATAGTCCAGATGCAAAATAACATTGCCGAATTGGACAAAAGACTTCTCGTCCACAAACTGCGCAAAGCCAGAGAAGCTAAACGGAAAACAGGCCGATGCGAAGGCCGTAAACCTTTTGGCTATTATCCAGGCGAAGATGAGATTATCAAGAGAATCAAACAGCTTTACCGAAAGCCCAGAGGTGAAAAACGCCCTGGATTTATGACGATAGCAAAGAAGCTGAACGAAGAAGGTGTCCCAACAAGGACAGGCGCCAAGTGGAGCGATGTGCTGGTGAAGTCTATCCTTACCCGCAAGAAGTAAGACCCTACTTTTTCGTTGATTCAATCAGGGCGATTGCAACATGCTTTCGCCCTTTTCCATATTCTCAATTCTACTGTTGTTGGCAGGAAAAGGCACCGTTTCTATTCTCGCAAACAATACTGGTATCTCTCTGAAATAATTTGTGGGTAGTTTCGTAGTTTTAGACCTCTTCCTCGCTCTGAAATGCTCAGCTATCTTTCGACAATCAATAAGGTATCAGTAAGTCAAAATCGCTCAAAGCAGACTCAACGACAAGTTCAACTGTCAGGAACAACAAGATTACCCCCAAAATCGCTGTTTTTTGTCGAAAATGCCGCTTACAAATCCTTCCCGGTGATAAGGCGAGATACCCCTGCTACCCCAATGTATTGCCTATCTTAACATCATGTATTGTTTTATCTTCGCGTGAATTTTTACTTGATTTTAGCGTTTTAGGTACTGATTTTTCACGTCATAAATAGCAATCGTAACTAATACCCGTTACTGATTTTGCGCATAATAAAACACATAAAAATAAACACAAAAAAAGAACGTAAAAAAAACAGGTGAAAAACACGTAAAAAAGATTGCACGAATTTTCCTGCAAATAGATCACCACTTCTTTCGTGCTTGTATAGTTCTTTCTTGCTCATTCTATTGGCCAGCCGCTCTGGGCGGCGATTGTTTCGTCAAACATCTTCACATTTCAGCCTTTGCCATGCCCTGAATTCTATAGAATTTTAGCCTAAAAATACAATATTTTCCCTTGAATGATTTCCATCTGTCTATTATTCTGCCCTTTAGTCGTTCCAAGGGTGGAACCGACCTCTGTTCAGCAAGTCAAACCGAAGCCCTTCTTAATAATAATTCAGGTTAATTGTTATTTAAGGAGATAAGCTTATGGCTTCTCAAGGATGTTTCCCGTCAGCAGAAATGGCACAGTATGAGACATGAGATTAGGAGAGGCC
>CAZFOQ010000026.1:151-32882 GCA_964520535.1 uncultured Pirellulales bacterium
ATGTTCTGTTCACTGTAACAGACAATGGCGCACCGCCGGAAAGTGATTCGGAAGCGATAACAATAACTGTGGGCAATGTCAATCGTCTCCCTGTTCTTAATCCCATAGGAAGTAAGACAGTAAATGAAGGTGAACTTTTAGAATTTACAATAACTGCTTCGGATCCTGATGGAGATGACTTGGATTACTCTGCCGGTAACCTGCCAACGGGAGCGAGTTTTGACCCTGTCACTCAAGCATTTAGCTGGATACCGGATTATGACCAGGCAGGCAATTACCCTGATGTTCTGTTCACTGTAACAGACAATGGCGCACCGCCGGAAAGTGATTCGGAAGCAATAACTATCACTGTAGAAAAAGCTCAACCAAAATCAGTTGACAATCTCGTTAGTATTTCTGTTGGACGACCAAGCTACGACCGTCGGACAGGCCAATTCAGCGTGAATGTTACGGTTACAAATACATCCGGTACGATTATCAGTGAGCCTGTTTGGCTAATTATTGAGGGCATAAGTAATCCTAATGTTACACTTGCCGCCGGCGACGGTATAACTTCCGACGGCAAAGAATATATTGATATGTCAGGGCTGTTGGGTGATGGTCACTTAGATATTGGAGAAAGTATAACCTTGCAGGTACATTTCAATAATCCGAACCGAGTACTTTTCACATTCGAACCAAGTGTTCGAGGGATAATTTTACCAGATAATGGTAATTAGGTTAAGGCAGTCGACAGATTGGCAACAACTAAACATATACTTTATATGTTCTTTCTTCTGCGTTCTGAATAACAGCGCATAAAAAAATCCCCGCGGTAATGACAGAATAAAATATTTGTTTTAAATTCTATAAATTAGATTGCCGGAGCACTCCATAAGTATATATGCATATACTTATGGACTATGTAAAATATTTTTCAAAATCCTCCAAGGTGTGTTGAGCTTTGCATATGTCTGTAAGCTAAGCATGATTCATGGAATTTATTGAGGCCGTTTAACGATTTTGAGTTTGCTGTAGGAATTAAAGGTGTCTGCCTGCACCATAGGGAGTTGTCATATAGGAAGCAAAAGGGTGCAAACTCATGCTTCGTAGCTCGTGCCATAGGTAGCTTGTGACATAGGTAGCGTAACTTTCAGCCTTTGTAGCTTTGACTTCGGCAAAGTAGGCACTTCGTAGAGCAGCACATCACACCTTAAATGCTGAGTATCTCAATGTCGATTCACGAATCACGATTCACGAGATACAAATAAAAAAAACCCCCGCGGGAATACGGGGGTTTGTCGTTATGGTGAATTTTTTATCTCAATTAGTTTTGTAGCGGATTCGGATCGTGTTCATCGTTTCGGGGATGGGCGTTTTCATAGACCTCTTTTAGTCTCGCTGTTGTCAGGTGCGTGTAAACCTGCGTTGTCGAAAGCGACTGATGGCCAAGCAACTCCTGGACGCTCCTTAAATCAGCACCATTATTCAGCATATGCGTTGCGAAACTGTGCCGCAGAGTATGCGGGCTGATAGCCGGATCGAGTCCTGCCATCTTTAAGTATTTATCCATTTTGCGGCGGACGCTGCGCGTGCTCAGCCTGCGGCCGTGCTTGTTCACAAACAGGACCTTCGAGTCGAAATTGGTGTTGTTCTGCGCCCGTTTGTTCCTGAACTCCATATAATGCTGGATGGTCTGCAGGGCGGAAGCACCAATAGGTGCAATTCTTTCTTTTTTGCCTTTGCCTCTGACATGCACAACCTCGCCGAGGAAATCGACATCCTCCATATTCAGCGCCACAAGCTCACTGACTCTTATGCCGGTGCTGTACAGAGTTTCCATAATCGCTCTGTCCCTTGCTCCGAGCCAGGTATTCATCGGCGGTGTTTCGAGCAGTCTCTTTACCTCTTCATACTCGAGAAATCGCGGCAGCTTTTTATCCTGCTTCGGCGTTCTAACCGCCGTTACCGGACTGGTGCTGATATGGTTTCTTTTGATAAGAAATTTATAGAAGCTTCTCAGCGTCGCAAGCTTTCGTGCTACGGTCGCCCGGGAATACTGTTTCTCATTTAGAAAAGCAAGATACGCCCTAATGGAATCAGTTTGAGCTGAAAGAAGCAATTGATCAATATTGAGATCGATCTTCGTTGCAACAGCCGTAGCCTGACCGTCATGATGATCGAACGACACCGCTTCGCCGTCGGCCGGGCCGCCTCCGGAAGAGCCGCTTAGAAACTCGCTAAATTGTGTCAGATCTGCGCCGTAACACTTGGCTGTGTGCTCGGAAAAGCGTCTTTCATATTTCAAATACTCTAAGAACTTCTGGATAATCGTGCTTTCTTCCATCATAATTTACCTATCTATTTTTAGTTCTCTTAATATTTCAAAAACTACAACGTCACTCGTCTGTTTTAATTTTGCGAATCCCAGCGGCACTAATTCGCGCTAAACTGAGCACCCTTGTTTTTGCCCAGGAGCTCATCCGCCTGGCCAACAAGCAACTGCGTTAGTTTGAAACTAAGCACTGCCGCGTCGAACCAATCGAAGTTTGTCCGACCGTCCTTGGCCTGATCAATCAGTGCGTCCAGCAATTCATCTTCACTGCCGCTTTCGTAACGAAATATGAACTTCTCCGCTCCCTTATTCAAAACCAGTTGTCGTTTCATTTTTTTCATTGCGGCCATAACCCGACTTTCAAATCCTTTTCAAAACATGCGATAAAACCGAAGCTACGGGAAACGCTACAAGGCTTTTATCGGCCAATAAGGGTTATGGCTTTACAAATAGAATGAGAATAGAAGTAAATTGAGGGGAAATTTTGGATAAATTTTTTATAAGCAGGTCACTCTCAGCAAGTGGAAGCATCGGTTTTTTTGCTGTGGGTCGGCACCTTCGCTATGCTCAGGAGACGACTTTAAAAAAGATTCTTCCTCCTCTTTTTTCCGAACGAATGACTCCCTTATGTTGAAGGACAGTGACATATTTCAACGCCTCGTTGGGGCCGATGCCCATAGCCGAGCATATATCTTCCAGCGAACAAGGCCTGCGTTTCAGCATTGAAAACAGGGTTTTAGTTTTGCGCCTTGCTGCAAATTGCGGTCCTATTTCATCATCGCCTTTATCTTCAAGGAACTCGCTATCCGGTCCCGGCGAGAAATCAGCTATAATCTCACAGTTCGGTCCCAAACAGTCGGCTATGGCACGAAGTTTCTTAGCATTCAGTTTTTTAATGCCCATCTCAGCCGTCGGCCGAACGGCTGTATTGAGCTGAACCTTATCGGGACCAATACGTTCGATAATAGCCCTGATTTTGGCAATTTGCTCGGTATCAGTGTTAACTGCATCGACAATAAAAACCTCAAGCCATAACTGACCGGCAAATTCATCTCGAAATGAGCACAAACCTGAAATGAGCCTCTCAATACTAATATCCCGATGTGGACGATTTATTTGTTGAAAAGTCCGCTCGTCACCGGCATCCAGCGAAGGCATTACAACATCAGCCCTTGCACATTCTGCTCGTACATCGGCCCTGTACAACAAAGTGCCGTTGGTCAATACGGCTACCGGGATATTCGTATTTTTTTTTATCCGGTCGACAATTTCACCGAGCTGCGAATTTAGTGTCGGCTCGCCGGAACCGGCAATAGTAATATAATCGGCTTCCAGATTTTTAACCAATGCCTCTTTTAACTCGGCAATGATTCGTTCAACAGGAACATAATCCTTACGCTCAATACTTTTTTCGATAGTTCTGCCGAGCTGGCAATAGATGCAATCAAGCGTACAGACTTTGAACGGCACAATATCAACGCCGAAGCTTCTGCCCAGTCTTCGCGAAGGCACAGGCCCATAAAAATATTTTTTTTCATCGGCCAGGTCCCTGGCCTTTTCTGAGAAATTTTCCATAGTTAATTCCGCACAAGTTCAAATATTTCTTTGCAAACTTTCAGCAAATCTTCGAGCCAGCTTATCGGCATAATACATGCGGCATCGGATTTTGCTTTTTCCGGCCGGGTATGGACCTCGATAAAAAGGCCGTTCGCACCAGCGGCGATCGCCGCTTTAGCAAGTATCGGAGCCATTTCTCTTCTGCCTGCACTGGCGCTGCCGAGCCCGCCGGGCTGCTGGGTACTATGGGTTGCATCAAAAACTACCGGACAATCCAACTGCTTCATCGCCTCAATAGCAGTCATATCGTTGACCAGCCGATTATAGCCGAAAAATGTGCCGCGTTCGGTAAGCGTTATTTTTTCGTTACCACAGGCACGAATCTTCCCGACCACATTTATCATTTCATCAGGCGAGAGAAACTGTCCTTTTTTTACATTGACAGGTTTTCCCGTTCGGGCACAGGCACACAGCAAATCAGTCTGCCGGCATAAAAAAGCAGGCACCTGTAAACAATCGACCACATCAGCGGCTAACGCTGCCTGGGCCGGCTCGTGTATATCGGTCATAACAGGCAGGTTAGTTTCTCGACGAACCGCTTCAAGAATCTCCAGTCCCTTTTCGAGACCCGGCCCGCGAAAGCTGGTTATGCTGGAGCGGTTGGCTTTGTCAAAACTGGCTTTGAAAATCATTCCAACGCCGGTATTGTGACTGATATCCAGCAATCTACCTGCAATATCCAGGCAACAGGTTTTACTTTCAATAACGCAAGGTCCGGCCATAACGAACAAAGGCACATCCAAACCAATTTCAACTTCACCAATATTGAAACTACCTTTGCCCATATCTTTAGTCCAAATTCATTATCAAACTTTAATTATTAATGTTTATCCTATCGCCCTGATAATTCTCGTTCTAATGCCTGCCGGCTTGGCACCTTCCGGCACGACACAATTGACTGCATGGGGTATCACGCTGATTTGTACCGGCAGAGCCGGGCCGGGGTCTCCGTCAATTTCCGTTCTTATCCGATCAATATCAGAACTTACAGTAATATTTTTACCCTGACGATAGATAACATCCCGACTGTTGGCGTGGTGTTTCAAAACCGTCATGACCGAATGCTTGACCAGATGGAGCCGGGATGCACATTTATAGATACAAACATCCAGGAGGCCGTCGCCGAAATCAGCATAATGCAAAATCTGCAAACCCACAGCATATCTTGAAATGTTTCCAACAAATACCAGTCCGGGACCATTATAAATATCTTCTCCGTCAACCTGAACTTTCATTGAGCCAAACTCATAGCCCCAGAATGTTCGCCATATAGGCCAGAAGTAATCAAAGTGATTAATATGCCCGACCCGCTGCTCGCTAACTCGCCTGACGATTTCGCCATCGAATCCAAATCCGGCGATAGAAGTGAAACATCTCCCATTGACATTTCCCAAATCCAGAGGCCGAATGTATCCCGCCTCAAATGTCCGTATTAAGGATGTTAATTTCTCATCAAAACCTAATTCATTTGCCAGCAGATTTTCCGTTCCACAGGGCATTATCAGTAACGGCTTGTCACTGCCTTCCAGGCCGTGGGCCACTTCTCTGACGGTACCGTCACCACCGACAGCTATAACCATTGCACAATCGTAATCAACCGCTGCATCAGTAGCCAGTTCACAGGCATGGTCCAGGGAATTAGTCAGGCTGCCCCTTACCTCAAATCCGCTTTTAACAAGGTACCGCTCAAATCGGTGCCCCATAATTTTCGTGGAGGTAGCGCCGGACTTGGGATTTACAATATAAGCGATATAACCATTATCTGGTTTCATAAAAGTACATAAGTGCACAAGTCACAAGTGCACAAGGATTACGTTCCTGCTTGTTCTTCTTTCAGTTGACGAAGCTTTTCTTCTACCATAGAAGCATAACTTTTGGCTATGTGCTTGAAATCTTCCAGCCCTAAGCTCTTCTGAACATGGCTGATTTTTTTATCATCCGGCCCTTCTATTTCCACAAAATTATCCAATAACGGCAACTGGTCTAAAGCAACTTCGCATTCACAAAATCGCCAGAGCCGACGCTTTTTCTCAACAGATAATGTTCTTTCGTACCCCAATGCCGAGAGGAGTTTTGTCATAGAGTCATCATCTTTGATTTCGATTTCTATTTCCTGCCTTTTTTTGAAGTTGCTTTTTTCTTTGGCGCCTTTATAAGTCAAAAAAAATCTTGTGCTCCCGCCAACCACCTGTCTGCGTAAACGAAGACATCTGTCGGCATTTTTCAACGTGGCTCCGGCATCGTCAAAATGAATATCGCTCTGGAACTGCTCGGCGACAAATTCGGCGCTGAGTTGCTCCAGTCTGCCCTCGATGTCCTCAAGTGAATCTACTTTCAGTTTTGCTTCAATTTCTGTAAACATCTTTCTGTTTTCTTATTTGAGTTCCCGGACAGCTTCAATGAAGTCGACAGGATTAACAATCATCGGTCCGGTGTCGCTTTGGGTAGCGGTTTTGAGCCATAGATCGACGATGGTCTTCGGATCGATCTTCGGATTAACCTGGTACGCCAAGCCGGCCAGTCCCGCCAGGTAAGGCGCCGCCCAGCTCATGCCGCCTGATCGAGTGTACGTATAGACATCCGGCCCATGGTGGCTGGCGATGGTTCTATTGCCGGCGGGGATGTGGAGAACGTTTTCCTTTCGGCCGTATCTTCCCCGGCGGTAGCTCGATGCTTTATCGGGATCCTCACCGGGAATGCGTGTGAGCGTTCCGTATTGCAGGAAGGCCGGATGACAGGTCACCACCAGGACACCATTCTTCTCGGCTCTCACGAGGGTCTCCTGCCATTGATCGAAGTTGGCCTGCTGACGAAACTTCCCCGTTGAAATACTCACGACGCGAATCTTCTGTGAAATATCCTTATCTTTATTAAAATCGATGAGCTTATCGATGACATAACAGTACGGTTTATTGTCCGGCACCCACATCTGGACGGCAAAGTAACGAAGCGAGGCCTTTGGTGCGACGCCGCATGTTTTACCGACAGCGATGCTGCTCACGGGCGGGCCGTGCATCGTTGGAGACGCCAAAGCCGCCAGGAGTCCGACAGGTTCATACTCTACCAACCGATCAGCATATTCCCGGTGGTTTCTCAATAAGGGCTGGTCGATAACGGCAATAGTCACCCCCCTGCCGTCGATGCCCTGTTCGTGAAGGCTCCGAACACCAAGTCCCGGATTCTTACCTTCTTCGAGCAGGGTAGCCGGGTCGAATCCACTCGGCATTCTATTGGAGTCGGGCCAGATTGTTTGGCTGTCGAACGGCATTTTCTCAAGCAGCTCGATATGCCCTCTTAAATCGACATGAGCCAATGATACATTGGCAAATCCCCAAAAGGTATCGAACCGATTGAGGTCCCCTTCGTTCCGCAGGACGATCTGTCGTTCCTTGCCAATATCAATCCACTTGCCTTCGGCGTTGATCCAAAGCAGAGTAAATGGTGTAGCATAGTCCCTCATCCTGCCGAATCTTGCCTTGACGTTAGAATAACGTACATCGAGTATCTCCATGCCGCCGTCGTTTGTCGTTTTCTCGTTCTCGGCGGGCCCGAGCAACGCCCTGAATTCTTCCGGCGTTGTCAGTTTGTAAGCCAGCTTGCGCTCGGCCGCTGCACGACGGGCAATCTCTGCCGTGTTTGACTTCGATGCGGCTTTGGTTTCTGCAGAGACGGAAATTGTCGACAGCAATAATGAAAGGGCTAACACCCATACTGTTTCGACTGATGTTCGTTTGAATGTGCTTATATGAAACATGCTTTTCCAACCTATTTGACGATATTCACTAATCTGGACTTGATGACGATGACCTTTTTCGGTTCCTGGCCGTCCAAAGCGGCGGTAACTTTTTCGCTGCTTAATGCCTTCTGTTTTATCTGTTCCTCGTCAATATCGGCAGAGACGACTATTTTATCCTTTATTTTGCCGTTTACCTGTATTGCCAACTCAACTTCCTTTTCCTTGATAAGCTCCTTATCATATTCGGGCCAGCTCTCATAAGCCAAGCTTTCTGCATGTCCCAGTTTGGCCCAGAGTTCTTCCGCTATATGGGGCGCAAACGGAGACAGGATCAGAACAATTTTCTCAACCGCTATTTTAGGTATAACCGCGAGCTTGGCCAGATGATTGACGAGAATCATCATAGCACTTATCGCCGTATTGAAACCGAAACTCTCTATATCGTCGCCGACCTTCTTTATCGTCTGATTCAACAACCTGAGTGTTGGTTCATCCGGCTGAACCTGTTTTATTGATTCGTGAAGTTCGCCTGTGTTCTTTTCAACAACCGCCCGCCAAAGCTTTTGCAGGAACCGATGCACTCCTTCGACTCCCTGCATATTCCAGGGTTTAATTGCCTCCAAAGGTCCCATGAACATTTCATAAAGCCGCATCGAATCGGCTCCATAATCGTCAATGACCTTATCAGGATTGACAACATTGCCGCGGGACTTGCTCATCTTCTGGCCATCCTCTCCCAAAATCATTCCCTGATTAACTAACTTTTTGAACGGCTCTTTTGTGGTGACATGGCCAAGGTCATAGAGAAATTTATGCCAGAATCGTGAGTACAACAAATGCAGCACGGCATGTTCGGCACCGCCAATATATAAATCGACCGGCATCCAGTATTTTTCCTTTTCAGCAGACCAGCCCTGCTGATGATTATTCGGATCAAGGTAGCGCAGATAATACCAGCAACTTCCTGCCCATTGCGGCATCGTATTTGTTTCACGTTCCGCTTTGGAGCCGTCAGGCAACGTGACATTCACCCAATCCTTAGCTTTCGCCAAGGGCGGCTCACCTGTCCCTGTAGGTTTATAGTCATCTATCACCGGTAATTTCAAAGGCAGCTCTTCGCCCGAAAGTCCGGTGATACGACCATCTTCAGTGTGCAAAATTGGAAACGGCTCACCCCAATATCGCTGCCTGCTGAACAGCCAGTCACGCAGCTTATAGTTGATGGCTTTTCTGCCCTTATTCTGCTTTTCGAGCTGGTTTGTAATCTGCTCTTTAAATTCAGCGGTGCTCAGGCCGTCAAACCGACCACTGTTAATCGCCCTGCCATCGCCGATATAGCACAGCTTGCCCTGCCTGACTAATTCGGACTGTTCGCTGTCCGGAGGATCAACAACCGGAATAATCGGCAGACTGAATTTCGTTGCAAACTCAAAGTCACGTTCATCGTGAGCCGGCACGGCCATAATGGCACCGGTTCCGTAGCTGATTAAGACGTAGTCGCTTATCCAGATCGGAATTTCTTCGTTGTTGACCGGATTTACGGCGTAGGCGCCAATAAACTCGCCGGTTTTTTCTTTGGCCAAATCGGTACGGTCCAAATCACTTTTCCTCGCCGCTTCTTCACGATATTTCTGAACAGCTTGCTTTTTGTCCCTGCCTGTAAGAATATCCACAAGCGGATGCTCAGGAGCCATTACCATATAGGTCGCCCCGAATAACGTATCGGGACGGGTCGTGAAAACGCGAATGTTTTCATCGAAACCATCGACCTTGAAATCCACGTCGGCTCCGATACTTTTTCCAATCCAGTCCACCTGCAGTTTCTTTATCGATTCGGGCCAGTCCACTTCCGCCAAATCATTGAGCAGCCTTTCAGCGTATTTCGTGATTCTAAGCATCCATTGCCGCATCGGCTTTCTGATTACCGGATGGTCGCCCCGCTCACTCAGTCCCCCTATAACTTCCTCATTTGCCAGAACTGTCCCCAGAGCCGGACACCAATTAACAGGCACCTCCGCCTCGTATGCAAGACGATTATCATCGATGAATTTCTGCCTTTCCCGCTCGCTCAACCCTTCAGGAATCGGCAATTGTTCAATCGGCTTTGCCTTCTGCTCGGCCTCATCGAAGAAGCTGTTGAACATGTTAAGAAATATCCATTGTGTCCACTTATAATAATTCGGATCGGTAGTATTTACTTCCCGGCGCCAGTCATAGCTAAATCCCAGAGACTTGATTTGCTTACGGATATTATCCACATTCTTTCTTGTAGTCTCTTCGGGAGCGGTGCCGGTTTGGACGGCGTATTGCTCGGCAGGCAAACCGAACGCATCCCAACCCATCGGGTGCAGGACGTTGAAGCCTTTCATTCTCTTATACCGCGAGACAATATCGCTTGCCGTATAACCTTCCGGATGACCGACATGCAGACCCTGGCCGCTGGGATAGGGAAACATATCCAGCACATAATACTTTGGCTTCGAATTGTCGCAGTCGGGAGCTTTAAACGTCCCGAACTGTTCCCAGAACTGCTGCCATTTCTTTTCAAATTCGTTAAATTTATAAAGCCCCTTCATCGAACACATTTATCCTTTCAACTCCTAATCAATGTTAAAGTTGGTCTCTTGCTATTACACGATAAACCAATAATCTGGAAAAATCCACCAAAAATCAACTTCCCTATTAAACACATGATGGAGTACCGCCATCTGAATTGTAAACAGATTACCATCCTGCAATATGAAAAGAGAAAAGAAATGGCGGTAAAAAAGTGGGATAGATGCTATTATTTTGCTGAATTAATGGATTCAGCGCTGCCACATTCCATCCGGGCGGACCTGAAGCACGCCGGTATCGCGATAAAAATTTAGCATCGCAATGGTATAATTCACTAATGCGTCGGTGGCATCATTCTGAGCGTCATACAGATCTCGTTGTGCGGCAAGAACCCGACGGCTGCTTGCGCGGGAATATTGCATTAATGCATAAGTTTTTCGAAATCTTTCCTGGGCGAGGTTCAAACTTTCCGTCTGGAGTTTGTACCTTTCGGCTGCTTTCTTCAAGTCACGCAAAGCCTGCCGTACTTCCATTGCAATCGTATCTGAAGCCAATTCATATTCCCGCCGGCGCTGATTCAGGGTAATCAAAGCTTTGCGATATACGTTTTGTTCGGGCACACGATCCAGCGGCAAGCCCAGATCAATGTCCAGAAGATAGTCCTCGGTAAACTGCACATTTCGGCGATTACCTCGGTCTCCCGAGACAACATCGGCTGAACCGGTCAGGTTCAATTCGGCCCGCAGCGCATCAGCCGCCACACCAACCTTTCGCTGGGCATCAATGACATCATCGGCATAATTAATCAAATCGAGCCTACGGGATAAAGCCGTGTGTATGGATTCGCCTTCATCAAATCCAGTATCAAGGCCATCAACGGCTTTCAATGTATCAAGTTCATTCTCATCCAATCGAAACTCAGATGTCGTCGGCAAGCCCAGTGTGATTTTAAACTGATCAAGAAAAAGTTCATATTCTTTCTTCGCCTGAACATGAACATCCTGGACCTGAAGCATCTCCTGTTTAATCCTGTCAAGTTCGTAAGCTGGCAGACGACCGGCATCGGTCAATTTTTCAATACGCCGGGCTAACAGGGCCAGTGTATCGTAATTCGTTTCTGTCGTCTTTACGACGTCATAGAGTTTTAGAACCTGGTAGTACTGGGTGATCACCGAGATCACAAACAACTGGCGAAATCGACTAAAGGTACGGAGCTGATAGAGGGTATCTCGGTCCGCCTGAATCAGAGGTTCCAACACAATATTGGGATCACTGCCCCGCAGAAACGGTTGAGTAACAGTCGCAGTCAAGATAGATGTCAGGCCGCTACGCATATTGCCGGTCAGGACATCGACATAAGCCGCCGAGATTTTTGCGCTGATTATGGTGCCATAAGATAATAGCCGATTAAAACCAAGGTTTGCTTCAATTCCCATCAACTCGTCGTTCCAGTCGGCCCCATAGCCTCCGCTAAATCCTCCCATGTATTGGGTTTCAAACAAATGACGCACCAATCTCAGGTCTAACGCCGAAGTATATAAAAGCTCCTTTTGAGTCTGGTAGTCTCTATTATGAGCCGTGGCAATTGCAACTGCACGTGAAAGATCGAGCACCTCTCCGATAGGGATCTCCTTATCAATTTGAATGTCATTGGGTGATGGAGCTACATCACTGATTTTATAATTCGCTTTGCTGCCGTACTCTTCCCTCCATTTTTGGTCAATGATGTGATATACTTGTTCATCCGCCTCGGCTTTATAGTCCTTTGATGCACATCCCATGACGCAACACAAGCTGGTAAGGCTGTATATTATTGCATATCGAAGTCTTGAATTTTGATGACTGCTCAACATGTATATGTTTGTCACCTGCGATTCCTATATTATGTTATCTTGTGCGCGTCAACTTCAAAACCATCTCTTAGAAGCGCTATAAGGCTCTTATCCCCACTAACTCGCCCGCAAATAGCTCCAGCCCCACTGGAATTCTTATGACGATCGGCTGACCCCACTGAGGGACAGCCGGATTTCGCCACAACTGCTCGGGCATGAGTTCCAGCGTGGGACCAATGTAATCCACCTCACATCGTGCTTTCTGCTCCGGCGGTCTGCTCTTGACGATTTCAACCGGGGTCTTCTCTATGACCAGTCCCAATTGACTTTCGCTGACATAGGCTACGATTTCGCTGGGCTTGAGCTCAGCTACTGCCAGGATTGAGTCGCCGGCTTGAACCACTTCGCCGGCTCGGCGTATCACGTCCTCACCGGGTCTGCGCAAGATGGCCTGATTAGCCCGCCCCTGAAGCGAGATCACAACGCCGGCGAACGGGGCCTTCAATTCTATCACCCGTCGTGCCTTCAGTGTCTCAAGTTGTTCCACAAGCCCATGAACCAATTCCTCTTGAATCCTTACTTCTTTTCTTATGACCTCAAGAGCGCTGTCAACGGAGGGGTGAATTAGTTGAAGCCGAGCAAAATCATCCAACCTTTGTCTTGCCAACACGAGATCTTTTTCGGCCTGCGCGAGCATGGTCTCGTTCTCATAAACCTTATTTGCCAAACTGTCGTGCTGTGCTTTTACTTTCTGTAGTTCATAAGGTGCGACAACATCTTCTTTAAGCAAAGCCTCGGTAATTTTTACCTCAGCCGCCAGGTCAGCCATTACTACACGATCAGATGCTATCTGCGCTTTCAGCGCCAATATCTGAAGCCTTGCCTGGTCGATATCGACGAGAAATCGTCTCGTCTCCGCAGCGAAGTTAATTTCTCGATCAGCCTTTTCAGCCAGCAGGGCATCTTGGGTAGGAACTAATTGCGCTGTCAGGTGTTCTATCTCCGCTATGGCAGCGTCCAATTGTGATTTCAATTCAGCCTCCAACATGCGTTCGTTATCAAGGACAGAGTCGATGACAGCTAATGTTTGTCCGGCGTCAACCTGCTCGAATAAATCGACATAGACGTCTGTCAGCCTTCCCGTACATGTGGCCGCGATCTGTCGAACCTGTCCCCTTGCCCTGCCCAAGACTTCAAAACGCTGTGAGCGACGTGAAAAAAGCCCGACAACACACAGCACAGCACCCAACCAGACCACGACTGGAAGTATGTGGTGGCGCAAACGAAACGGATAACTTCTGAGATCTATCCTCTTCATATGCTACCTAAACCTCCAGCAACTGTTCCTGCATTGTCAGGCTGATATTCTCGAGTCCCTCGACCTTTTGCAGTTCTGACAACAGTTGCGTATTCATTGCGGCATCTCGAACCATCAGTTGATAGGCATACTCAACTTCGTTTGTGCCAAAACCGGAACTTTGTGCCGATATGAGTGTGAAACTTCCACAGAAACGTCTGAGAATGGTGGGAACCAGACTATCGGGGCCAATATAGCCCTTGGAGACAAACCGCAAAAAGCCGTTATGCGGCTGATGCGTGCCGAAGCCAACCAAATATAAATATATTATTATTAAACTCAGGATAACAGTTCCAACAATGGCAACCGCGTATCGCTGAGAGCCTGATGCCATGCCCACTACAAGTGAACAAAAAATGAAGGCTATATCCCTTGTATCTTTAATGATGTTGCGAAAACGTATAATCGCCAGTGCACCCATCAATCCAACAGCCGTGATGATACTGGTTCCAATGACAGCCATAACCATTGCTACGACAACAGTTATTACAATCAATGACTGCACGAAAGACCTCGAATAGGACAGGCCGCTGTGCGTAAAGTAATATACCCAGGCCAGGACCTGGCCAAGAACAAAGGCCAGTAATAGTGACAAGAGGACCGCCTCCGGCGTAAAAAGCCCTCCTGTTGAGGGGGTACCTTCCAATATTTCCCAAATCCTATCCATAATTTATTACTCGGCTATCTGGGGCGCACAAAACTTCAACAAACACGAGTCTCGAATTGACGAAGCATATTTTGAAATTGATCTCTGCCGCAAGTTAAAGTATTTGATCATCTGACTGAGCCACGCAGGGTAGTGACCGGTAAACTTGATCTCTAATATGACTCCACCCGCCGTATAGGGATTTCTCTGCCAGCCTTGGCCGTCCAGCCTAACATGGGGCAAATTAGTGATACTATAAGCAAGCTCCTGGTCAAATGTAACTCTCACCCTGTTGTGCGAAGTATCTTCATAAGCACGCCGCATGTAACGAACAAGAACGATAGGCTTTGCCTTGATACTGTTCATATACAACTGGAACTGATTGATTGTCTCAGTGTCAGCAGTGTAATTCTGTGGCGGCAGAGGCAGTCCTGCAAGCAATATCGGTACATCGTTCTCCATAACCCGTGCCCGGCTTTTGATAATAATGGTATTCATCCGACGCTTTATTTCAAGATAGCGAGGATAATCCGGCTCGTCAGTATAGCTGCGAATTCGCAATTTAAAACGATTCTTATGCCCTCGCAGACTTTCCTTGCAAAGCTGTAATTCGTTTGAGTCAAAATAAAGACTCACAATCGGATAAGCACCACTTCGCTGCAGTTTACTATACCGGTCCACCTGAATGTAAGGCTTAATGAACTGGTTTATCGCTTCAGCCTGTGATAAGCTAATATGATATTTCATCTCATGGCGGCACCTGAGAGTACGATCAGACAGATCAAAAGCTGGCCGAACAACATCAGGTTTACTCTTGAGATGGTCCCTTTTTTCCTGCATGAAAGTCTGCTTTACTTCCTCTAAAAACAAAACACCCCAGTTATCACACTAATTAATATCCGAGGTAACAAAAATTATTAACCCTGCCTGCTTTATGTACTTATATACTTTGCCCCCGGTCATAGGAGGCATACCCCTTCTTTAAAGAAGTCGAAGGCCCTTTTCACATCCAGGAAATATGACTTCTTTAACGATTAGACCCAATAAACAGCCTCATAATTTGTCTATTCTAACATATCCAGGACAGGTAAGTCAATACTAATCCAGTTCTTGTAATGTGTTTCAAGTCTGTAATTTGATGGTTTTTACTTGACCAGACAAAATGATTTCGATTAAATTACGTGATTCTTTTAAGAAAAAACTTAAAAACAGCTGTTTCAATATCTATATTTTTTATTCATGCTTGTTTAATAATACCGGGATGTGTCTTTATGGATGAACGAATTGTAAAAATTGGACTTGTCGGTTTTGGAACTATAGGCACCGGCGTGGCTAAGTTGTTAACCGAAGATGCGGATTCGATAGCCGCCAGGACCGGCCTTCGTCTGGAACTGGCCCGTGTTGTTGATATTGACACAACATCGGCACGTCCTATAAAACTGCCCGATGGTATACTTACCAACGACTTCAATAAATTATTAGATGATGATACTATCGAAATAGGTGTGGAGACAGTAGGTGGGACTGACGCAGCAAAACAGGTCCAGTTCAAAATGCTGGAAGCTGGAAAAGATGTAGTTACCGCTAACAAAGCCTTATTGGCTGAATACGGCAATGAGCTTTACAGAGCTGCCCGGGAAAACGGTAGATGTATAGCCTTCGAAGCAAGTTGTGCCGGGGGAATACCTATCGTCTCGGCAATACGAACAGGATTAACGGCCAATAATATCACTGCGATGTACGGCATCGTCAATGGGACCTGTAACTATATTCTCTCGAATATGACCTCTAAAAAAGAGCGTTTTGACCAGGCTCTGGCTCAGGCACAGGAAAAAGGCTATGCCGAACCGGATCCAACTCTGGATATTAATGGCCAGGACAGTGCCCACAAACTTGCAATACTTGCCTCTATTGCTTTCGGATACGAAATTTCGCTTGACGACATTTTTGTCGAGGGCATTAAAGCAATCTCAAAAGATGATGTCCGTTACGGCGGTGAAATGGGCTATTGCCTGAAATTATTGGCAATTGGACAAAAAGACGAACACAACAGAGTCTCACTTAGGGTTCATCCTTCTTTTATTGCCAAAGACAATCCACTCGCCCGAGTGGAAGGCCCGTTCAATGCCATCAGCATATTCGGCAGTGCCGTTGGACAGGTCATGTTTTACGGCCGAGGTGCAGGGATGATGCCTACTGCAAGTGCGATTGTAGCGGATATCATTGATGTCGCTCTCGGCAATTCCCCCACTACTTTCCGTCATTTGAATCTGCAGCCAAGAAGCCAGGTGGCAGAATTAATCGATAAAATCGACAATCTCGTGAGCAGGTTTTACATCAGAATAATGTGCAAGGACCAGCCGGGCGTTATAGCTCAATGGAGCAAAGTACTGGCAGAGCATAAAATAAGCATATCCGGTGCATTACAGCATGAAGGAATGGGCCCTGATAACACTGTTCCCGTAGTAATCATAACCCATCCAACTCGGCAGAAAAACGTCACTGCCGCGTTGAAAGATATGGAAAAACTTGACACTATTGGTGGAAAACCGGTTTGTATAAGAATTGTGGACATTCCAGAGGATAAGGATTAGTGACAAAATACACTATAATAGTACCTGATGGTGCGGCAGACAGCCCGCTTGAGCAATTCGATGGACAAACGGCCCTCGAAGCTGCAGAAATACCGAATATTGACAAAATCAGCACAATGGGCAGACAAGGTCTTGTCCGGACAATTCCTGCCGGCATGGAAGCCGGCAGCGATGTCGCTCAAATGAGCTTGTTGGGCTACGATCCCAGGCGATATTATACCGGCCGGGCTCCAATTGAGGCGGCCGCCCGAAATATTAAGCTGTCCTTAGGAGACTGGGTCTTCAGGTGCAATCTGGTAACTATCGCTGACGGCAAGATGGTAGACCACAGCGCCGGACATATTTCCACTGTAGAGGGCAGTAAACTTATAAAAGAGCTTGACGAGCAGCTTGGCAACGAGCAAATGCGATTCCATACGGGCGTAAGCTACCGGCACTTATTAATCTTTCAACAGGTCGATTTTGATGTTAAGACATACCCGCCTCACGACCATATAGGTGTGGCGATAGACAGAATATTACCTCGCGGCAAAGGATCCGAGCTGCTCATTGATTTAATGGCTCGTTCACAGCAACTCTTCGCCCATCATGATATTAACAGAGTCAGAAAAGATTTGGGAGAAAATCAGGTCAGTTCCATCTGGCTTTGGGGACACGGCAAACAAGCCCAATTGGAACGCTTCCAGAAACGTTTCGGAATCAAAGGTGCCGCAATTACCGGAGTCGACCTCGCAAGAGGTTTGGCAAAGCTAATTGGCTTCGACCTGATCAATGTGCCCGGCGCAACCGGTTTCATAGACACAGATTATCAAGGCAAAGGGGTAGCTGCAATAGAAGCACTCAAACAATACGACATTGTGTTCGTCCATATCGAAGCACCCGATGAAGCTTCTCACAGCGGTAATGCTGAAATGAAGAAAAAAGCTATCGAGCAAATCGATAAACATATTGTCGGCCCGGTTTTTGAGGCGCTGCGTAACTACCCAAGCTGGCGAATTCTGGTCATGCCGGATCATCCTACACCGGTCAGCAGTTGTGCTCACTCGGCGGAGCCGGTTCCATTTACCATGGCAGGTGACAATATCAGCGGCATTTTAAATACCTCTTTCAGCGAAGCCAATGCCGCCAAATCGGGATTTAAAATAGACAACGGTCACGAACTCATGGAGTATTTTCTAAAAAGCTAAAAGCTTGACAGTCAGAGTCAAATTAAATACAAGTGTTTCAAGATAGACTAACTATGGCAATAATTGTGCAAAAATTTGGCGGTACTTCGGTTGCCGATGCCGAAAAGATTCGTCGAGCCGCCCGGCGTGTAATCAAGACGGTAGAAAGTGGTTACTCGGTTGTGGTCGTCGCCTCGGCCCGTGGCAAGCAGACCGATCAGCTTGTCACTGACGCTTTGGAGCTTAATCCCAATCCTCCCAAACGCGAGATGGACCAATTGCTCAGTACAGGTGAGCAGCAATCAGTCTCACTTTTCGCCATGGCCCTCGACGCTATGGGTCATCAAGCCATTAGCTTCACCGGCGGTCAAATCCGAATGATGACAGACAGTGTCCACACCAAAGCACGAATACAAAGTATCGATACCGAGCGAATTCATAACCAGTTGGACCAGGGCAAAATCGTTATCGTCGCAGGTTTTCAGGGCATAGATGAATATGAGAATATAACCACACTCGGTCGAGGCGGCTCGGATACAACCGCCGTTGCGCTGGCTGCGGCACTGGGAGCTGAGGAATGTGAAATTTATACCGACGTCGACGGAATTTATACCTCCGATCCGCGAATATTTAAAAATGCAGTTAAAATGGCCCAAATCAGTTACGATGAGATGCTCGAGATGGCAAGCCTTGGAGCCGGCGTTATGCATCCTCGAGCTGTCGAGTTCGGCAAAAAGTATGATGTCAATATTCATGTAAGAAGCAGTAGCAAGGAAACAGAGGGGACAATAATTACTCATGAGGTACCACAAATGGAAGGCGTAGTAGTTTCAGGCGCAACAATACAGAAAGATATGGCCAAGATAGGCCTGGTCGGCGTCGATAACGTGCCGGGCAACGCGGCAAAAATCTTCGCACATCTGGCAAAACACAAAGTCGTTGTCAACGATATCATCCAGACAGAAATCAGCCCGGAAAAAGCGAATCTTTCATTCATGATTGCGATTTCGGATTTGCAGGCCGCAAAAGAAGCTGTAGCAGAAATCAAAGACGTGGTCAACTTCACAGACACTTTCATCCGCGAAGATATTGCCGAAGTCTCCGTCGTTGGTGTTGGTATGCGAACGCATTACGGCGTGGCAGAGAAAATGTTCGGCGCCCTGGCTGAAGCCAAGGTCAATATAGATTCAATTACCACCAGTGAGATTCGCATTAGTTGTGCCGTGGACGAAGACCAGGCGGAAAAAGCGCTCAATGCCATCTGCAACGCCTTTGAGCTGGATAAGCCTGCTAAACACCGAAGCTCATAAAACGTCCGACGCATTTTCAATTATAAAATGTCACGCAAACAGACCAGCAGCAGCGGTGCGATGAGCAGAGGCAAGCGAAATATTATGCTCTTGCTGTCTCTGACGGCGGTAGCACTGTTGGTCCTGCTCGACAATGCGTTCATCAAACACAAGTGGCAGTCTCAACCTCTATCCGAAGAACAGGCGAAAGCCTATGATCTGGATAAATACCACGCTAAGACTTTCACAGTTACTAATGTCATCGATGGCGATACCCTGGATATTAATATCCCCGATGGGCAAAGTGAATATACACGGATTAGATTGCTGGGAATCGATGCTCCGGAAAAAAATGCCGCATCCGGCATGATGTATTTCGGCCCGGAAGCGGCAGAATCCACAAAAAAAATAATACTCGCAAAACAGGTTGAAGTATTTCTGGATGAAACAAATCAGACTAGAGGCAAATATGGCAGACTCTTAGCTTATATCAAATTGCCGGACGGCAGATTTTTGAATGAAGTGCTTTTGAGTGAAGGTCTTGCATACGCCGACTTGAGATTTCGCCATAGTTTTTACAACAAGTACAAACAAATAGAATCCCGTGCCCGCACCGGCAAAAAAGGGCTATGGCAAAATGTCACCCCCGACCAATTGCCCTTATGGCTCCAGGAGAGATAACAAAAATGGAGATGTTGCTTGATGCCCCCCTACCTCTATTTTAAAAAAAGAAAGGGCCGGTGAAAAATACCGGCCCTAAAACTCTTATCAAATCGCTGTACTAATCCGGAACCGTAGGTGGGTCAGCGGGTGGCGCACCTGGATCAGTCGGAATCGGCGGTATATCTGTAGAAACTGGATAGAAGCGGAGCTGAGCTATCTTAAACTTATCATTGGTGTTAACATCCCACAGGTATTCCTCGAGACTGGGATCGAATAGTGGAAGCCTCTTATACTCCCATGTTTCAGTTTTCCAATTATAGATCCATGCGTAGATATAAAGCAGCTCTTTGCTGACATTCTTGAACTTACTCGTGCCCTTTCCGGTCGTCCGGACTTCAACCACCATATAGTCGGAGCCATACTCCACGCCTTGGTCATCGATTCCAATGGTTTGCATTCGGATTTCACCGCCCGGCTTGCCTCGCACGCGAATAAAAACAGAATAGTCGCTCTGAGTCACTTGGTTATCAGGAGCTTCATCAACGTCCGGGTGAGGAAGCTGGAACTTGGCCACGCCATCTGTACCGTCATAATCTAATACGTCGAAGGGGCCCTCTCTAAGTAGTATTCTCGTATTTCCACCGGATCGCACAAAGATTCGGCGTCCGTTGCTTACTCCTTCATCCGGATCGACGTTTTTCTCCTTCGTCGCAATGATGTTTAGGTTGTAGTGTTTACCGGTGAGCTTTGTTCCATCCTCGGTTTTAATTGCCCAGGATACTCCCACAACCATCACAACGATAAGGCTTGCAATTACTATTTTTTTCATTTTTCAATCTCCTCTTAATAAATTTTACAAATCGAACTTCATTTAAGATCTTCAGCTATTGTCGCCCTTCTATGACAAAGACCTTTTAACATTCATCCATATAATTTTAGATACAACAAAAATACCAAATTATGTTACTGTCTTGACACCTCCTTTCCGTTTCATTTCCGTTATCACGTACAAAACAGTATTATTTCTATCGAATCGCTTCTGATGCAAACGCACTGACAAATCTATCTCTGCTACATCAGCATCATCAATCGTCTTTTAAAAAAGTTATTGGTGGCGGAAAGCTCAGTAAAAGTCACAGTAGGCCTTCCACCACCCTGCCCTTATATAAAAAAGTGATTTTACCCAAATTCACATTATATGTCAATAGAAAAATAACAATCTTAAAAAGCCCGATAATAGACGAAAAATTAGCCTTTTTTTAATTTTTTATCCGGGTAAAATGTTTATTTAACACTGATTAGGAAGCAAGCGATACGATCCTATCAGTAGCAATTATATATCCCTAATTCAAATCTAAACTCCAGAGGTTTAGCTCGTTGCTAAAGAAAATTGCCGGAACGATTAGTCGAAGAGGTAATTCATTTAAGAACTGCCAACTAATCCTCCCGGAAAAAATCCTTGTTTGTACAAAATTCTCGAAGTTAATAAAACGTACATTATACATCCTACTTGCTTATAGTATTTCTTGACTTTTTGGCCGGTTGCAGGTAGTCTATTTACGCAGGATAATCTACATTAAGGATAGTATACAGGCTTATGAAAGAAACCAAGAAACCACAGGAAAAATTCGAGGATATGCGTATCCTTGACGAGTTGAAGAATTCGTATTTGAATTACGCGATGAGCGTGATTGTCTCACGTGCCCTGCCGGACGTTCGTGACGGCCTCAAGCCTTCGCAAAGGCGAATTCTCGTCGCAATGAATGATTTGAACCTTGGTCCGCGAAGCAAGCACCGCAAATGTGCGAAAATCGTCGGCGATACCGGCGGCAACTACCATCCCCACGGCGACCAGGCCACATATGGCACGCTGGTTCGGCTGGGCCAGGAATGGAATATGCGATACACGCTGATCAATCCGCAGGGAAATTTCGGAAGTATCGATTCGGATCCTCCGGCAGCGATGAGATATACCGAAGCAAGAATGGCCGCACCGGCCATGGAAATACTCGAAGATATCAAGTATGACACTGTCGATTTTGTGCCGAACTATGATGAGACCCGCATGGAACCGACGGTCTTGCCGTCGAAGTTTCCAAATCTGCTGGTCAACGGCTCAACCGGCATCGCTGTTGGAATGGCCACGAATATCCCACCGCACAACATCGCTGAGGTCTGTGACGTCCTGCTATTGATGATTGATGACCCCAACTGCGGATTCAAGGACATTATAAAACGTTTGCCCGGCCCGGACTTTCCGACCGGCGGAATCATCTGTGGCAAAAAAGGCATCATGGACGCTTACACAACCGGCCGAGGTCATTTGACGGTCCGGGGAAAAGTGGATGTGGAAACAAATAAAAGAGGCAGGGAAAGAATTGTCGTAACCGAAATACCCTACATGGTTGTCAAGACAACGATCGTCTCTAAAATTGCCGACTGCGTCCAAAATAATACATTACCGGAAGTTGCCGATGTCAGAGACGAGTCCGACCGCCGCGGGCTGCGGATTGTTGTCGATTTGAAAAGAGATGCCGACGCCGAAATCGTGCTGAACAAACTTTACCGTTACACTCCGCTGCAAAGCACTTTTGCAATCTCCAGTATCGCGCTGGTTGACAACAGGCCCGAAACCCTCAATATCAGGGAGATGTTCAACTGTTTCATTAACCATCGCAAGGACGTCATCCGCAGGCGAAGCCGCTTCCTGCTGAAAAGATGCAGGAACAGAGCTCATATTCTCGAAGGCCTTATCCTGGCTGTCAGTGACATCGATGAAATTATCGAATTGATCAAGAAGTCACCCGATACCCCCACCGCCAAACTTAACCTGATGAAAAAGCCTTTGCAGTTAGCAGAGCTGGCTACACTTAAGAAAATACTTCCCAAGTCTTTCGTAAAGGAAAAAAGCAAAGGCAAACATTTCCTCACAGGCCCCCAGGCCGATGCGATCCTGACAATGCAACTGCAAAGGCTCACCGGCCTGGAGATGGAAAAGCTCGCCCGGGAGTACGCCGATCTGACCGAGCAAATAGAGGGTTATCTGGCAGTATTAGCCGAAGAGAAAATTCTGCTGGACATCATTCGCGAGGACATCTACGAAATCAAGGAGAAATACGGCGACGCCAGGCGGACAAAAATCGCCGCCCAGGCCGAGGAATTTGACATCGAGGATTTGATTGCCGAAGAGGAAGTTATAGTCACGGTGAGCCACAGCGGATACGTCAAGCGACTGCCCATAGATACATATCGCAGGCAGGCCAGAGGTGGCAGAGGGATCATCGGCTCAGACACCAAAGAAGGGGACTTCATCGAGCATCTCTTCATAGCCTCAACCCATGATTATCTGCTCATTTTCACGAACCGCGGCAAGTGCTACTGGCTGAAGGTCTATGATGTCCCCAGCATGTCCAGACAAAGCAAGGGCAGAAATATCGTCAATCTACTGAATCTCGGAAACCAGCAGGTCGCGTCCATCATTAACGTCAGCAGCTTCGAAGATGAAAGCGAAGATCCGGCGAAACAGCGGCAATTGGTTATGGCCACAAAAAACGGCATCATCAAAAAGACAAAACTTTCCGCCTACGGCAATCCGAGAACGACCGGTGTTATTGCTATTAATCTCGATCCGAATAATGATTTGATTGGTGTGGCCCTGACTACAGGATCCAACCATATTATCCTCGGCACACGTGACGGCATGACTATCCGTTTCGACGAGAAACAGGTCCGTTCCATGGGCCGGGCCTCGCGAGGCGTCCGGGGAATCAATCTACGCTCCGGTGACGCTGTTGTCGGGATGGTGATCGTCGAGGAAAAAGCCGCCCTGTTCACCATCTGCGAAAACGGGTACGGCAAACGAACAGGCCTGGAGAATTATCGTCCGCAATCCAGAGGTGGAGTCGGTCTGAAAAATATTAAAACAACCGCCCGCAACGGCAAAGTCGTCGCTCTCAAAGCCGTCCAGAATACGGACGATTTAATGATGATTACCGCCAACGGGATGATTATTCGCACCGGGCTCAACCAGATCCGCTCGATCGGCAGAAACACGCAGGGCGTCCGTTTGATCAAGCTCAAGCCCGGTGACAAGCTCGTGGCCGCTGCTAAGATCGTCTCCGAAGAAGCGGATAATTCGAAAACTAAAACCAACAATAGTCCCCCACAGGGCGCCGCCGTAAAGCGTCTCTCAGCGGACTCACGACGCAATCAACCATCGAAGTCAAAGGCAAAAACCAAACCGCAGTCGAAATCCAAGGCGAATAAAAAACGCCGCAAATAATACCGAATTTTGGACACCGGGATGGACAGCTTAGTTTATGTAATCGCCGGCAAAGAAGATGCTCTCGTCAGCGCTCAATGCCAGGAACTGCTCGATGAGATGCTGAAGCCTTCGCAGAGAACGACCGGACTTTTTACCGCCGAAGCCATTGAGATACCTGTCTGCGATGTACTCGATGAGCTGCGAACCGCGCCGTTTCTTACCGACAAGCGGGTGGTCGTTGTAAAAAAAGCGAACGAATTCATATCATACAACGAAAATCGTCAGTGGCTTGAAAAATACTTTGATAATCCATGTCCTACAGGGCGGCTGATATTAATAGTCAAGAGCTGGGACGCCCGCACTAAGCTGGCTAAGAAACTTAAAAGTATGGGCAAACTGATTAATGTCACCCAGCCTAAGCGATGGCAACTGCCGCAGCGACTGGTAGAATACGCAAACGAAGCTCACGGCAAAAAACTCACAAGAAACGCGGCAGAAATTATAGTTGATCTTACCGGCGATGAATTGACACGGCTCTATAGTGAAATCGATAAACTGGCCGTTTACACCGACAAAGACAAGGCAATCACCCAAAAGCACATCGAATCGCTCATCGGCCATAATCGCCTTTTCAACGCCTTCGCCGTCATCGATGCAATAACGGCGGGCAATGCCGGAACGGCTGTGGAAAGGCTCAGGGGTATGTTCGCCGAAGACAGATCCTCGGAATACACCGTCGTCGGAGCTTTTGCATATCATTTCAGAAGAATGTTCAATGCCAAAGCCCTGCTTGAAAAAGGCCTGAGAACTGGTGAAATTATCAAACGATTGAACATCCGAGGGAATCAGGACAAATTTTTTGCACAGCTTCGAAAAATTTCTCTAAAGCAAATCGGCCAATACCTCCAATTCCTGGCAGAAACCGACTATGCGATAAAAACCGGCCGGGCTAAAGCGCAAATAGAGATGGAGCAATTCGTCCTTAGATTAACCGGCTGAACATTCATCCAACGAAAATTTTTATCTCAAATCGATAGTTATTTTTCTGCTTCGTCCTGGATATATTCCTTTGGTTTATACCAGCGTGCAAGAGGGATGAACAATCCGGCTGTCACCAGCATCGCGATAACGAAGAACCAGTAGTAACTCGCTCCCGGTAATTTGCTCGTGCCATCTTCGTTCTTGATGATATCATTGACCGCCGCGACAAACATGTTTCCAAGCGAGATGGCAAGAAGTTCAACCGACTGAATCATGGACTTCATTTTCCTGGGGGCCTGCGTGTAGGCAAACTCGAGCGCCGTAATGGAGACCATCACCTCGGCTCCCGTCAAAAAGATGTACGCCACAAATTGCCACCAGATCGAGGGCTGGACACCTTTGGCGAGCTGGTTCTCGATCCATACAGGCACCAGGAAACTTGCCGCCGTCAGGAACATGCCGATACCGATCTTACGCAGCGGAGACATGGTCCATATCCGGTTGAGAGCGGGGTAGATCGCGAACGCAAACAACGGGATCAGTATCATAATCAAGACGGGATTTGCCGATTGCATCTGAGCCGGCAGGATATTCCATTCGACCTGGTGAAGACCTCCTAATTTACTCAGAAGCGACCCGAAAAACGTCTGGTCTGATAAACTCCATTTCAAAACAGTCAGATTCATTTTTTCGGCCTGGAGCACCCAAGCCGACTCGGATTGATAGAACAATGCAAAAAACATGGAGATAAACACAAAAACCGGACATAGCCTGACTAACGCCCGGAGTCCCTCTTTGTCGAGCACTTGTCGCCATCCCGATTTACCGGCCGGAGGAATGTGGACAAATCGATAGCGGCCCAACCAGTAAGAGAACACGGCGATAAACATGAAAATCCCCGGCACACCGAATCCCACTGCGGGACCGTATTTGTCAAGCAGACCGGGGCACAGATACATTGAAATGGCGGCACCAAGATTCACTGAGAAGTAGAACCAGCCATAGACCTTCTCGATCAAGTGCCGGTTGGAAGATCCAAACTGATCACCCACATTGGCCGATAGACATGGCTTGATCGTTCCTGAAGCCACGGCGATCAACATTAATCCGGCAGCCAATCCGAACCGGGTGTGGTTCAATGCAAGGATGGCGAATCCCGCACAATACACCAGTGAGAACATGATGATGGTCTTGTATTTACCCAGCCAGACATCGGATAGGATCGCTCCTATCAACGGCATGAAATAGACCGCAGCAGTAAAATAGTGGAACCACGCCTTCGCGGGCTCATCCGCCATGACATCCAGTTGTCCACCAGATCCCATAAGGTACCTGGTCATGAACACCACGAGGATGGAACTCATGCCGTAGAAAGCAAAACGTTCAGCGGCTTCGGTGGTCAGGATGTAGGGGACGCCGGCCGGCATTTTTTTGGAGGGCAGCGGTGAGGTCAGATATTTTGTTTTGGCCATAGGAAAGATGCCCTTTCTTTGGATCACCGGATATTTTTTTACGTTTTTCATATATTACATCCGTTTCTGCCTGAGTTCAAAGAAAAATGGTTGATTGTGAAAAATCTCAAAAGCCGTGTACAGCTTCTTCAAAAACTGCTTGATTTACTTAGTAATAGCCGATAATATTCTTCGAACGGCACTGGGGGATCGGTGACAAAATGGCAACGCAACTTTATACAGGAGTATGAAGCAATGAAAACCGTATCTATAATACTAATCATGTTATCCATCAGCATTATTCTTTTTGGATGTGCATCCAACGTAAAAGAAAGACAGATGGAAGCATTCATTACTGCACATGTGGAAAAAATAAAACCAATGGAGAAAGAGACAAATCTCGCCTACTGGGATGCGGCGACCAGCGGAAACGAAGCCGATTATGACAAAGTCAGCGCCCTGACGCTGGAACTGCGCCGGGTGTACAGTGATCCATGTGATTTTTCTTTTCTTAAAGAGGCAAAAGAATCCGGACAAGTGACGGAACCATTATTGGCCCGGCAACTGGATACGTTGTACAACGCTTATCTGGAGAACCAGATAGAGCCTGTGTTGCTCAAGCAAATAGTCGAGCTGGGTACGGAAATTGAAAAGAACTTCAGCACGTTTCGCGGCACGATCGAGGGTGAGAAAGTCACCGACAACCAGATTAAGGATATCTTAAAAATCGAGACGGATTCCGCAAAGAGAGAGAAAGCGTGGCTGGCCAGTAAGCAAGTGGGCCAGGCTGTCGCCGAAGACCTGATCCGGCTGGTCAAATTGAGGAACGAGGCGGCAAGGAAGCTCGGCTTCAAGAATTATCATACGCTCTCTCTGACCGCCGCAGAGCAGGACGTTCAAGAGCTGGATAAAATCTTTGCCGAACTCTACGAATTGACTAACGAACCGTTTGCCGGATTAAAAGCCGAGCTGGACGGCATCCTGGCCAGGCAATACCGCATAGCCATTTCCGAATTGATGCCGTGGCACTATCACGACCCGTTCTTTCAGGAAAGTCCTATGGTCTATGACCTGGATCTGGATGTTTATTATAAAAACAAAGACGTTAAAGAACTGGCCACAACATTTTATGCCGGCATAGGATTGCCGGTCGAATCCATCCTGGACAGCAGTGACCTTTATGAGCGGGAAGGTAAAAATCCTCATGCTTTCAGCACGGACATTGACCGAGAAGGTGACGTCAGGATTCTGTGCAATCTCAAGAATAACGAGACCTGGATGGAAACAATCCTGCACGAACTGGGGCACGCTACATACGACAAATGGCACGGCGAAGACGTCCCCTATCTGCTCAGGCGACCGGCACACATTTTTACCACGGAAGCCAGCGCCATGTTCTTCGGGCGGCTCAGCCGCAATCCCGCCTGGATGCAGCAGATGCTGGAATTGACAGATCAGCAGCGGGCTGAAATTGAGAAAGTCAGCTTCAAATACGCTCAACTCAAGCAGCTGATTTTTGCCCGATGGGCGATGGTCATGTATGATTTCGAAAAGCGGCTCTATGCCAATCCGGACCAGGACCTGAACCGGCTGTGGTGGCAGATGGTCGAAAAATACCAGTTGGTCAAAAGTCCACAAGGTCGTGACAAACCGGACTGGGCCGCCAAGATTCATTTTACAATAGCCCCGTGTTATTACCATAACTATATGCTGGGTGAATTATTGGCCTCTCAACTGCATCATCATCTTGTCTATGAAATCTTAAAACTCCCCTCGGACAAAAATGTCAGCTATGTCGACCAAAAGAAAGCCGGCGATTTTATTTCCGACAACGTGTTCAAAGTCGGTGCCGTTTACGAATGGAACCAGATGATTGAGCGGGCAACGGGCGAACCCTTGACGCCGAAATATTTTGTCGCCGAGTTTATCAACTGAACCTCATTTTTTGATGTCCATACTTTTCAAAGGTGAGCTATGAATTTAGAAAATCGATCGTTACCGGAAATCACCATCAAGGCATTTATTTTAGGCGTTTTTCTTTCGATGATTTTGGCGGCGGCCAACGCCTATCTGGGTTTATTCGCCGGAATGACAGTCTCGGCGTCGATCCCGGCGGCGGTCGTCTCGATGGGCGTACTCAGGCTTTTCCGGAAAAGTAATATCCTCGAAAACAACATCGTACAAACTGCCGCATCCGCCGGTGAGTCGTTGGCTGCCGGTGTCATATTTACGCTGCCGGCACTGGTCATCATGGGCTATTGGGACGGCTTCGGCGGAAAAAATTTCTGGTGGATTACAATTATTGCCGCATTCGGAGGCCTGCTGGGCGTGCTGTTTACGATTCCATTACGGCGTTCGCTTATTGTCGAAGGCAAACTCCAGTTTCCCGAGGGCATCGCCACGGCGGAAGTTCTTGAGACCGGCCAGGAAGGCGGTAAAGGTGTCTGGACAATCGCCAAGGCCTCTCTGGTGGGAGGATTGTTCAAGCTCTCAGCCAAAGGGATCGGCCTGTGGCCCGAAGCGATCGAAGGAGCCAGAGGCATCGGCAGAACAATTGTGTACGGTGGATCGAACCTGAGTCCCGCCCTGCTTTCGGTCGGTTATATTGTCGGGCTAAATATCGCCGTGCTGATCTTCCTCGGCGGCGTCGCCAACTGGCATATTGCTATTCCTATCTGTGCGGCATTTTCCGACGCTGCGACAGATGGTGACACCGTGGGGAGGGCCTATGCCATCTGGTCGTCGCAAACCCGATACATCGGGGTCGGAGCCATGCTGATCGGCGGCCTATGGACCATCTTCAAGATGCGAAGTTCGCTTCTAAGTGGCATCAAAAGCGGCCTTAAAGCATACAGAACGATGACCCATGAACAAATTCAAATCGAACGAACCGAAAAAGACATGCCCATGAAATGGGTGCTGGTGCTGATTATCGGTTCGATTATTCCGCTGTTCCTTGTATATCAGCTCTTCGTTGCGAAGGTATTTATATCCCTGCCCATGGCTTTTGTTATGCTTATTGCCGGTTTCTTATTTTCCGCCGTAGCCGGTTATATGGCCGGCCTGGTCGGTTCGTCCAACAATCCAATCTCGGGTATTACAATTGCAACTATCGTCGTTTCGTCGCTTCTGCTGCTGGTTCTCATGGGTAAAGGCGCCGAAAACGGCCCCGCAGCGGCAATTATCATCGGCAGCGTTGTCTGCTGTGCGGCGGCGATAGCAGGGGACAATATGCAGGACCTCAAGGCGGGCCGACTCGTCGGGGCCACGCCGTGGAAACAACAGGTCATGCAAATCGTGGGGACTCTTTCCGGCGCGATTGTGATCGCCCCGGTTTTGATGCTTCTGCATCAAGCCTACGGTTTCAAGGGGCAGGAGGGCGCCGGCCCCGATGCATTGTCTGCCGTCCAGGCGAATCTCATGGCCTCGGTCTCGCAGGGCGTTTTCAAGGGAGACATGCCGTGGAACTTCGCGTATATCGGGATGGCTGTCGCAGCGGCGATTATTGCCATGGATATGGTTCTGGAGGCGAGGAAAAGTTCGTTCCGAATGCCGGTTCTTGCCGTAGCAATCGGGATTTATTTGCCGCTGGAATTGGCGGTTCCGATCTTCGCTGGCGGTATTATCCATTGGGTGGTCAAGCGGGTCCATAAGCGATTGAAGAGCTCCCGCGAGCAAATCGAGAAATCCAACCGAAACGGCCTGCTGTTCGCTTCCGGACTTATCACCGGCGAAGCGCTCATGGGTATCCTTATCGCAATCCCCATCGTTATCCTCAAGCAGTTCGACGTCAACCTGCCGATCATCAAACACATATGGGGCAGAACAATACCGTTCGGAGGCTGGATCGGCACAGTGCTGCTTATCGGCGTGGCGTACTGGCTGTACAAAACGGTCGTTGGAAACAGGACTGCCGGCTAATGAGCTGTTCATGTTTTTTCAACCCCCGGCATACCCCCCGGCACGGGTCCGGGGGCTAAATAATTGGCTTTGATTGGCTTTGAATTGGCTTTGTTTTCCTGCAAATCCGGATAAGAATTATTCTCATAACATACCTTTACAAAAGCGTTTATATCATTTTTGGCCGCTGATAATTGGCTTTGTTTTGCATTTTTTTGACATTGCTGTGGTGTGGCAGCTTCATCCTTTGGCGACCGTGTGGCGGCCTTATCCCTCCGGGACGGGGATGACCGTGTGGCAGCCTCAAGCGTAGCTTGGGGATGGTCCGTCCCCTCATACTCAGCCGGCTCATCGGCGGTCTCGGTCATGCCTAATTGCCGCATGATTTTACGCCTATCAAGCTCTTTCGTCGTCTTGAAAAGGCTGTTCTCGATTCGCCTCTCGTACATCAACAGCCTCTCGAGCACCCTTGAATTCGCACAATCCCTGCTAACAATCTTTCCGAGCGTCATTTCCGAGCTGCTGCGGGTGGAATTCGTCTCAGATTTCGGTTTGCGAAGGCTTTTCGGCAGAAATTGCTCGGTTAGATTGGCTAACGGACTGGTTAGCTCGCGTTCGATCATCGAATCGATAACCAGGTTCTGAATGCGTTCGATTCGCTGCAGCCGCCACGACAGGCTGACAAACCGCTCGGCTAAGATGGATTCCATTGCCCCGGCCGGAGCCAGTTCGGCGAGTATTTCTTCGCGAAAAAGGTCATAATCTTTCTCGTTTTCGCCTGTAATGACCGCTTCCTGAGCGAAAAGGCCGTGTTTTACGGCGTTTTTCGCCACGACGGCCTTGCCTTTAGCGCTTCGCGGCCCGGTCGATTTCTGTGAATTTTGACGATTAGCGTGAATTTGAGCTATACTTGACATGAGAAATCTCCGCTTAATTAATAGTTATTAGTCTTTAGTTTTTAGTGATTTAATTAAAAAATATGGAATTGGCTGGGCCTGCTGGCCTTACAGATATGCGATCTGAACTCCACCGATTGGCGGACTTGCGTTTAGCTACTGCCAAACAATTTGGTATTTTAACATATTACTAAACAATAATCAACTATATTCTTACAAGAAAGTATATTTTTTGGAAAATACAATCAACACATGGCACGTGAAAAACGCCTATATATAAAAGGGCTTGATATTCGCGCTGAAGGTATTTTCGTTTTTTATCTCTGCCAACATGGCAGACAAGAATAGATTTTGAAATCCTGAGAATATAGACCTGAAAATGCTTATTTTAACATAACTTCTTTATCTGTATAGAATTAGTTGGTAGCAAAGTCCTATAAGAACGAAGTTGGCGTTTAGATGGCACATTGTTTGCTCATAGTTAAAGAGCAAATTTAATGCTCGAAGCAAGGTGGCTGAGAGCGCATTCGTTTTAGCACTTCTCTGCTTTCCATGTTGAGCGATAAATCATCGCATTTGGTCTGAGGTGATTGTGATATTAAGGACAAAAATTTGATAAAGGATTTAAAAAATGGCAATTCAAATTACGTGTATTAACAAAAGTGATCGTTACAATCCTCATTAACGCATTACCCATATTGGAGGAACGAACGCTGATGGTACCCGCTGGAAGATTACACAGCAGAGTGCTATCGAAGGTATCGAAAGTGGAAAATGGAAGTTCTATGTAAGCGTCAACGGACAATCAGTCTTGGTGATAGTTTCTAAAAGTGCTCAAGGAAATAAATACATTAAAACTGAAAATGATGGTGAGCATCCTAATAATCTACTTAGCTTGCCAGAATGCCCGTAAGCTAAAAAGGATAATGCTCATAAAATATGACTGTCCCTATTATTCTTGAGGGCATAGAGATGATTAGGAGTTTTTATGAAATATGAACTGCCACATAATCATGGTCTTTCTGGTTCGTCCGTCGATAGACTTGTCTTCAAAACAGATGATCAACCCGCGTTGCCAGCGTTGAGCGATATTCAATTTGCAGCACTTGAAATGGGAGTTGGGAGAGGCGAGAGCGCTCTTGTTGTCTCACCTACTTCAACAGGAAAAACACAAATTGCACTTTGGGCAATTGCGCATAGCTCGGAAAATAGAGGAAATACCGTTTACTTAGTTACTCACAGAGCTTTGGCAAAACAAAAATTTGAGGACTTTAAGTCGCAGCTTTTAGCCACGCACTTGGATAATGATACCTCCGGACTTGTTATCGCGACTGGTGACTCTGTTGAAGATGCTAAAGGCAATATTCCAAAAGAACCGCTTCAGGCTCCTTTAGTGGTAGCAACCTATGAGAAATATGATCTGACCCCGAACTATGTACCAACTACGATTAGAGAGTTATCCACGATAT
>CAZFOQ010000027.1:0-32778 GCA_964520535.1 uncultured Pirellulales bacterium
TAAGAAATATCAAAAAATGCTCTTTCAAACACAGAGAACATCTACGTATTTTTTGAAGAATTTTGTGGTCAGCATAAATGAGTGCCGAATCAAGGACAATTTCGCCTAAAGATGCGGATTTTGCTTGTATTTTGGCGGGTTTTCAATATAATGCGAACCAGGGTATAGGGGGTAGGGAATCCGGCATTTAGGAACAAATCCTAAGCACTAATTTCTAAACTCTAAATTCATCCCTAAGGGACAAGATATCAAATGTTCAAAATCATTAATGTTCTCCACAGGATGCCTTATGGCAAAAACAGAACCATGAAGCTTTTAGTTTTAAGTTGTTCCGATATACGCTTCACGCTTCACTCGTACCTAAGGTACGAGATACGAGCGACTCCCATAAGGGACGCCTTAGGCGGAGCGACAAGCGACGAATTGTTCGACAGTTGTCGAAAGTATTCGACAAATCACAGTTTTTTATGCAAAACAAAGCCAATTTCACCAAGTGTCCAAATGGTCTTAAGTCAATTAATAACAAGTGATTATGTCAATTTTAGAAGTCTGATGCGAGTCAAAAACAAAGCCAAAACGAAGCCAAAACGAACCCAATTAAAGCCAATTTTATGCTAAACGAAGCCAATTCAAAGCCAAAACGAACCCAAACGAACCCAATAAGTATTTTTCACCGTGGAGAACACCGAGTTCGCAAAGTTTTTGAATTGTAAAGACCTAAGTCAGTGTAACTTGTTACAGAATAAAGAGATACAGAATATGGCTGGCGTTTTACGCAATACGATATACGAAATACGTGATACGAGATTAGAAGTTGTTATTGAAGTACTCCGGCTTGCCGTCGTCGCTGTCGTAAGTTTTTGTTTCTTCTGTCTCGGCGGCAATTGCGATTCGCTCGATATGCTCGGCCTTTTTTGTATTGCTGTCGATGGTTACTCGGATGCCGTTCATTTTCACATCGCCGGTCGCTATTTGGAATGGGAACGGCATCTGTGTTCTAAAAGACTTGAGGACACTTTCAATGCTTCGGCCGAGCACTGATTCATGCGCCCCGGTCATGCCGATATCGGTGATATATGCAGTGCCTTTCGGCAGGATTCTTTCATCGGCAGTTACAACGTGTGTATGTGTGCCGAAGCACAGGCTGAGACGACCATCAAGATGATAGCCCATAGCGATTTTTTCACTCGTGGCTTCGGCGTGAAAGTCTACGATAATAATGTCGGCTTTTTGCGAAAGTTGAGGCAGGATTTTGTCAATAGTATTGTATGGGCAGTCAGCCGGCTTCATAAAAAGGCGACCTATCAAGGCAACAACCGCCACGGTTGGTCCTTTACTGGTTTTATAGATTGCAAAATCCTTGCCCGCGGCATGTATGGACATGTTTGCCGGCCGGACAATGTTGTCTGCCGTTTCCAGGGTCGTGATTATATCTTTTTTACGATAAGTATGGTCACCCAATGTAATCAGGTTCACGCCATACCGCAGTAATTTGTCATAAATCTGTGGCGTTAAGCCGGAGCCTCCGGCAACGTTTTCGGCGTTGACTATGACGCAGTCAATCTCAAGCTCATTGACCAGCGTTTTGAGCTTCTCGGCAATAATGCGCCGCCCGGGCCGACCTACTAAATCACCAATACAAAGAACGTTTAATTTCATAACTCTTATGTCGTATATCGAAAATTATTCCGGTTTTTTACTATTTTGCAAATTCAACGCAGCGGACCTCACGCAACAGTGTAACCTGGACTTCGCCGGGATAGGTCATTTCGTCTTCGACCTTCTTGGCAATATCCCGGGCGACTTTCATGGCCGCTTCATCATCCACTTCTTCGGCGCTGACAATCACGCGAATTTCACGTCCGGCCTGAATCGCATAGGCGTTTTCAACTCCCTTGAAGCTGGCGGCGATTTCCTCGAGTTTTTCCAGCCGCTTGATATACCTTTCGAGCGTTTCTCTTCTGGCACCGGGACGCGAAGCGCTGATAGCATCGGCGGCGGCGACCAATGGAGTGTAAGGATTGTCCGGCGGAATGTCGCCGTGATGTCCTGCAACGGCATTAAGCACAATCGAGGGTTCACTAAATCTCTTGAGATAATTTGCGCCTATAGTGGGGTGGTTGCCTTCAACTTCGTGGTCAATGGCTTTGCCTATATCGTGCAATAATCCTGCACGCCTTGCTATCGAGCCGTCCAGCCCGAGCTCATCGGCCATGACCTGAGAGAGAAAAGAGACTTCCACACTGTGGCGGAGAACATTTTGACCGTAACTTGTTCTGTAGCTCAAAGCCCCGATTAAGCTAAGTACCTTATTGCTCAAACCTCTTACATTGGTTTCAACGGCAGCGTCTTTGCCGATTTGCAATAGCTTGTGGTTGATGTCCTTTTTAGTTTGTCCTACGAGTTCCTCGATTCGAGACGGATGTATTCGGCCATCTTGTATGAGTCGTTCCATCGAGAGACGAGCAACCTCGCGTCTGACGGGATTGAAGCCGCTTACTACGACCATTCCGGGAGTATCGTCCACGATGACATCTACGCCCGTAGCTTTTTCAAATGCCCGAATATTACGTCCCTCTCGGCCAATAATCCTGCCTTTCATATCGTCATTCGGTATCTCGACTGTAGAGACAGTTACTTCACAGGTCTGCTCGGCGGCATAGCGTTGGATTGCTGTGCTTATTACCTCCCGGCTTTTATCTTCAACGGTTTCAGTAGTTTCTTCGATTTTGCGTTGAATTAAGGCTGACATCTCGTGCTCGCACTCATCTTCGAGACGCTTTAAGAGCAGGTCTTTGGCCTCAGATATATCCATTGAGGTGATCTTGAGCAGTTGATTTTTTTGCTGGGCCATCAAAGAAGAAAGCTGTTTTTCCTGGAGGTCGATATTATGCAATCTTCTATTTACTTCTTGTTGTTGTTGTTTGTACACTTTCTCACGTTGCTGAAGCATTTCAGCCTGACGATCAATTGTATCCACACGTTTGGTTAATCTCATTTCAGTTTCATGTAGTTCAGCACGTATTTTATTGGCCTCAGATGTGACTTGCTCCCGTTTTTTAATGGCCTCTGCAGCGGCATCAATCTGAGCGGATTTAATTATATTCTCCGCCTCTTTTTTAGAGCCATCAATTTGTCGTTGAAGGTCCTGTTCGAATGTTTTAGCCTTTGCTTTGGAGATTATCTGGCTGACGATTGCTATTAAAGAACCTCCTAAAAGAATTCCAACAACAACTGCGCCAATAAATGACCATGGCTCAATCTGCATCAGAATATCCATAATTACTACCTTTCCATTGCAGTTCTCAAAGTTTTAGATAATCTTAAGCAAATGGATGGTTTGCAGGTATATTAGGCAGAAAAGCTTCAAAGAAATGGCTGTGAATTCCGAAATCCTTTTTGCCAGAGTGCAAAATCAACTACATGTAGCCAAAAATTCCAGTGATTGTGGCATTATTGGCATTAAGAAATATTTCTTTTCCACAAAATTAACTGATTTTTCACTCAATATCGGTGCTCCCTCGCTGTTAGGCGAACGCTTATTCAAGCAGATTTCGTTTCACATTTAATTCACTTTTCAGTGCCACAACACAACCATAAAAAACCAGTTTATATTATGTTTATAACAGGCACTAAAAGTGTCTTTGCAACTTAACTACCTTCAGAAAAAAGGCTCGCATGCCTTTTCTCTTTATATGTGTCCCTGCCCGAAGTTTAGTAACAAATCTATGAAGATACAGGACGACCCACAATCAAGCTGTTCATCCGTTGCTTTTTTTAAATCCTAATGATATGGGTTTTTGGGGGATGGGTCAAGAAAAAATCTCACACTTCATCTAATTTTTGTTGTAATTGAAGACTTATAAAATATATGGCCGTGAAAGAGGACAATTATTTCTTAGACTTCTAAAGTCAATACGTGTAAGTACTTGTTTATAAGGAGGTTAAATAGATTAAGAGGGCGATTTTGAGAATTTAGATAGAGGTTATGGGAAATAAGAATTTTTTATATTTTTATAGGACTAAGTCTTAATAAGATCAAGTATACGGCAAATCCAGTGTAACTATGTGTTACATATATCGGTGCTTATATACTATGACGAAGCTTAGAAAGTCATAAACATAAACGCATCACGTAGTTATAAAAGATAGTTTTGTAACGAACTATCTTTACAAATGTTTTAACTCGGCAAGTTAATCAGCAAATGCTTGGATATTGATGATAGTCTTTTTCTCTCTCGTCTTGCTTTCGGAGAAAAAATGTTCCAGGATGCTCGCTTTGACGCCTTTTCAGCAGTTGAAGCTTTTGCTTCTTTAGACCAATTTTCCATAGCAATCGGTTTCGGGTTAGTATATACGGCGGCTCCTGGCGAGGTTGTTTGAAAAGACTGCTGGATATTGTCTATTTGCGGAGTCCATACACTATTAAAAATTCTTGCCACCTCCTTGTGCAAACCTGCCTTGTGTTTTGCCATTGTTTATCCTTTCGGATGAATAAATTACTTCGCAGATTGCACTTTGTGAGAATTGGTTTATTTGGCGAGATAAAGCCTGAATTGAAGATATACATCCTTCATCATCTCACCAACCCTTCTCTCTTAAGTATAATATAATGAATTAACTTAAAGTTGTCAAAAATATTTCGGATTTTTTTGTTATTTAAAAAAATAAGAAAAAAATGCGAATATGGCAGCTCAACTGGTGTAAGAAGCGGCAAGTTTCCACTGAAAAACTGGATTTTTAGTACTAACAGCTTAATGTCTTAGGGCATAACTGTTAGACTGTTTTCTGATTTACCTGCAATTATTGGACAGGCTCCAATTCATATTCGACTAAGTCTTCTTGTGTGGTCAGCCAATCCCATTCCACTACGGCATAAACATAGTCTACAAGTGTTTTTGTCTGAGCGGTTGTATTTTTATTTGCAATCTGTAATTGCATGGATTTAAGTTTTTCGAATGTTTCTACGAAACTTGTTACATCCCAAGAGTCTAATGAGTCGTTTTCTTCACCTGTGTGCACCGGAGCGTCTATTGAGATCCATATCGCTGGTTTTTTTGGCCAGCCCGCCCCTATGTTCCATTGTAATTTTCCGGAAGGAAATTGCTCCTGCTCAAAGTGTTCCACGTAAACAATAACTGATTTGATTTCCACACCTGGTGGAACAGAAACATCTGAAAAATCATATGCTATGTATGAGCGTGGATTGATTTCCTGGCGGTTGTTGTCACTTGTCTGGACAATGCTCGTTCTGTCATTTACTGATAACGCTTTTTTGTTTGCCTGGTCGTAACCGTCGACTATCTTCAAGGTTGCTATCTTGGGTGGAGTTGGATTTACCTTTATAGTAAATGATTGGGTATCTGAGGCTGGCAAGGTATTACTATCCATGACCATAACCACTACCTCATTAGGCTCTGGAAGAATATTGGTTGGGACCCATTGTATTAATCCTGTGGATGGATGTATTGTCATACCTTCAGGTTTAGCCGTTAATATGTAGGTCAGCTTATCATCTGTATCCGGATCAGCAGCATTAACATCATAAGTATATAACACATTCAACATGGCAGTGGTTATGGGCGTTGAAATGATCGTCGGTGTATCATTTAGTGGTTCGACTGTGACACTCACAACAGCGGTAGCAGTTTGATTTTCGCGGTCACTGATAGTATATGTGAAGTTATCTGTGCCGTAAAAATTGGCATTGGGTGTATAGCTCAGCGTATTATCAGGATTGATTGTAACTAAGCCGTATTCGCCTTGCGTAACGCTGCTAATTGTGATCGGCTCATTGTCTACCTCTTTGTCATTAGCCAATACATCGATATTTTCTGCTGGTATATCTTCGTGTAGGGTCACACTGTCATCATTAGCTGTTGGGGGATCGTTGACTGGATTAACTGTGATTAATACAGCTACAGGTTCGCTGTCCGTTGTACCATCATTTACCTTGAAAGTGAAGCTGTCCAGCCAGTTGAAATTTGTTTTAGGAGTATAAGTCAGGTTTGGTGCTGTTCCACTGAGATCTCCGTGGGAGGGTTTTCTTACGATACTGTAATTCAACTCATCTCCGTCCGGATCATAGCCCTCAAGGGTAATCATGACCGATGTATCTTCCTCTAATGTCGCACTCCCGGCCTTGGCTATCGGTGGGTCGTCGGCTGGTATAACTTCGATAGAGAAAGTCGCCGTAACACTATCGGATGTGCCGTCGTTGGCCTTGAAAGTAAAGCTGTCCGGCCCATTATAGTTAGTATCAGGTGCGTAGATCAAATCCGGAGCCGTCCCGCTTAAGGTCCCGTGGGATGGATTTGTTACTACACTATAAGTTAGCGTCTCTCCATCCGGATCACTGCCAATGAAGGCGATTGGCCCCGGCGTGTCTTCCTGAATTGTTGCTGAGCCATCATTGGCAGTTGGTGCATCGTTGGCAGCGGTTACAGTAATCGATACGTTTGCCACAATGCTATCCGCCGTGCCGTCATTAGCTTTAAAAGTAAAGCTGTCCGGCCCATTGAAATTCGCATTAGGTGTGTAGGTAAGATTGGGTGCTGTCCCACTTAGTTTTCCATGTGATGGATCTTCTATGACAGTATAGTTCAACGTATCTCCATCCGGATCACTGGCCATCAAATTAACGACCCCGGGCGTGTCCTCTGCCGTTGTGATAGATTGAATATCTGCCACAGGAGGATTATTCGATGTAACATCGATAGATACCATTGCCGGTTTGCTGTCTACTGTGCCGTCATTCAATTTGAATGTAAAGCTATCCGAGCCCTTGAAGCCGGATTTTGGTGTATAGACGAGCTTTCCATCGACTTTAAAGTTTCGCATCGGGCTAATTTTGCCGTGTTGAGGTTCAGTACGAATGGCATAACTCAAATCCTGGCTATCTGAATCGGTTCCGGTTAAGGTAATGGAAATAGATTTGTCTACTTTGGTCGTTACAGACTGTGGAGTTACCACAGGGGCGTCGTTAACTGCCTTGACCGTGATCGATACTTTGACCGTGTTACTATCCAGCTTGCCGTCGTTGACCATAAAGGTGAAGTTATCTGGGCCGTTGTAGTTCAACTCAGGCGTGTAGGTTAGATTTGGTGCGGTCCCGCTCAGTGTTCCATGTGAAGGCTCTGTTATCACACGATATGACAGTCGGTCTCTGTCCAGATCTCTTGCCCTCAGAGTAATCGTCTCAGGAATGTCCTCTTGTACCGTAACTCTGCCATGTTCGGCTGTCGGTGGATTGTTAATTATGATCATCAGAGTAACTGCAACTGCAATAGCCAAGAGGATTAACAATACTAATATGAATACAAATTTTTTCACGGCCTTAAGGCCGGATTTTTTCTTGGGTGGTCTGGCTTTTGCCTTCAGTTTAAGCTGAGCTGTTTTTTGAGCTTTGGATTGTATCTTTGATTCCGGGGCTTGTTTTGTTGGAGTCTTGGAAGACTTAGGAGCAAGTTGTTGTTCGGCAGTCTGTATCCCTTCGACAAGTGCTGAGATTTCTTTTGGTTCTTTGACCTTCTTCATGTGCTCGGGGTCAATAATCTCCTGAGCCAAAGCCCTATACTCCTCGGCTCCTCTGCTTTCCGGTGCGTAAATTAGAATAGGCTCGCCGGCACTTGGTGCTTCTGCCAATGTGATAGTCCTGTGAATCACTGTGTCGAACACCAGCTCCCCGAAGAAATTTCGCATCTGTTGTTCTACTTGTTGGCTCAATGCAGCTCTGTCTTCGACGAATGTCAACAATAGCCCAAGGAGCTTTATAGCGCAAGGGTAGAAACGTTTCCTGGCTATCTTCACGGTCTCGAGCAACTGTTTTAGACCTTCCAGAGCATAGTAATGCACCTGGACGGGTACAATAATATCCGTACTGGCAATAAGTGCGTTGAAAGTCAACAGACTCAGTGACGGCGGGCAATCGACAATGCACATATCATATCTGTCGCTTACCTTCTTAAGCTGTTCAGCAAGGATGAATTCTTTTTGGGGTAAAATGGTTAGTTCAAGTTCTGCCTTTGCAAGCCGAATATTGCTTGGTGCAAGATGAAGGCCTTCGATCTTGGTATCAATTATAACTTTAGAGATTGAAATTTGCCTATTGGCCAGAGAATGATAAATGGTATTATCTAAAAGCTCCGGATAATAACCGAGACCAAGTGTTGCATGCGCCTGTGGATCGAGGTCGACAATCAGTACCCTCTTGCCCGTTTGAGCAAGAGCTGCTGCCAGGTTTAAGGCAGTTGTTGTTTTACCACAACCACCCTTTTGGTTGGTTACAACTATTGTTCTCATAAGTTGGCCTTTGGCCAACAGAGCAGTCCGCTATGGGACGCCTTGCGGCGGTGAAAATGCTCAACTGTTTTCAACTGTTCGTCTTCTCTGTTGATCAAAAAAACCACAATTTTAATGTTTGATATTTAATTTCAACAGGAATATCGACCTTTTTACCTTCCTTCTCCTCATTAAGTTCCCAACCATTGCGATTTTTGTGTTATCGGATGAAGCTTAGAGATGTCGCTCTGGCACAAGACCCCTTAGAGGCCCCGAGGCCGACCATGCTGCGTATTGCGACTTTTCACCACGCCCTTGAACTGTAAATACAATATCATACCTGTTATCGATAGTCAAGGGCTTTTAGAATCACTCGTTTCGGCGGAGCGCCAAGCCGCTGCCGGAGCATTTTGAGCCTGGCTATCTCATGGGGAGAGGCTCAAAATTTTTTAGATATGTACTTTTATCGAGTTACTGACAAAACGATTTTAGGACCAAAACGGCGCAGATTGCTTTGCTTATAGACGGGACCCCATTTTGCGAAATGTTCGCAAAATGGGAACCCGATGTGTATAATGACAGCCAGGATATGGACTGAACGGATCGAGTTCTGGCCCTTGACAGATGTGAATTCAATTTTTTTTCGTTCATAGTTGATGGTTTGTCGAGGGCTCCCCGTAAGGGGTCCCTATGACTGCCGCAGATGAACAACGAACTATTGAACCATAAATGTAATCAGAGGAAGAAAAATGCGAATCGAACACATTGCAATTAATGTCGAAGACCCCGTGGCTATGGCAGAATGGTACTGCGAGAATCTCGGAATGAAAATTGTCCGACAAGGCCCTGCTCCGGCCAATGCGCATTTCCTCAGCGATGCCGAGGGAAATGTTTTGTTGGAGATCTATCATAATCCGCCTGATAGCGTGCCGGATTATGCCTCGATGGATCCGCTTTTATTTCATATTGCGTTCATGGTCGATGATGTAGAAGGAATTTGCCGGAAGCTGGTTTCTGCCGGTGCGACGATTGTTAATGATGGCTCCGCCCCTGGCCCCAAGGGCACAGGTGTCTCGACAACGCCAGACGGCGATGAGTTTGCTATTCTCCGTGACCCATGGGGTGTTTCTATCCAGTTTGTCAAGCGAGCCAAATCAATGCTTTCAAGTGATTAACTCGTAAAATCGTGTTTGAAATCTGTTTTTTGCCGGATTGCTCTTTCAGCATATTTGTCCGGTTGTTTCCAGAACCGTCTGCCACAAATGGCCATCAGGATCGACCTTTTTCCTCTTTAGGACAGTAAGTAATATTGGGATATGTACAAAGTATTGATTCCAGTAGCCTATTACCATGTTTGTTCGTCCTGACATTCCCGCATGTACGGCGTTTTGACCAAGCATTACACAAAAAGCCGAATCATTGGAATCAGTGGGCAGGCTGCGGATCATATAACTGGGGTCGATGTATTTCAAAGACAACGGCTTTTTCCTCTCTTGAAAATATTTCCTGATCTGCTCTTTGAGTATAGGGCCAATGTCTTCACGAATAATATTGCCGGAAGCATCTTTTCTTGTGACGATTTTTCTCCCGGTCAAATGCAGCTCCACCCCTTCAGCGACAACAATAAGCGCGTGATGTTTTTTCTCCAGTCGTTTTTCTAAAGAGCGTAAGAAACCGTTTTCTCCTTCAAGAACAAGAGGAACTTCCGGAATGAAGCAGAAATTCACATCGCTGTTTGCCAGGGTGGCATAGGCGGCAATGAAGCCTGAATCCCTGCCCATTAATTTTACCAGTCCGACGCCGTTCCAGGCGCCTCTGGCTTCTTCATGTGCACTTTGAATTGCAAAACGTGCCGCTTCGACAGCCGTTGAGAAACCAAAAGAAAGCTCAATGCCGGAGATATCGTTGTCAATTGTCTTAGGCATTCCGATGACCGAAATTTTCAAGCCTCTTTTTTTTATCGCTTTGGCAATTTCGCCGGCTCCCCGCAGTGTGCCGTCTCCACCGATTGTAAATAATATTCCAATTTCCATCTTTTGGAGAGTATCAACCATTTCGTTAACATCTTGTGGTCCGCGGGAAGAGGAGAGAATGTCCCCGCCTTTAAGGTGAATATCATTCACCAGTTCCGGCGTTAACAGCAAAGGTAGCTGGGGTGCTTTTGATGACAAGCCGACATATCCGTATCGGAAACCGTAAACATTTTTAACTTCATACTGCCAGAAGAGGCTCAAAGTGATAGTTCGTATGACATCGTTAAGGCCGGGACATAGTCCGCCGCAAGTGACGATCCCGCAGTTTATTTTTTTGGGTTCAAAGAAAATCTTTCGCCGAGGGCCGGCTCGTTCGAACCTTGGAATTTTTTCCGTTGAATCTTTGTACAATTGCAGATTCTCGGAATGCGAGTAGAGAAGGATCTTTTCATCGTCTTCGGTAAAATGACGCTTACTTCGACACAAGGGAGAATCTATCATCGGCGGGCCAAGTTTTTCAATAGTTAAGTCAGGCAATTCATCCGGCCTTAGGCAGTGAGCATCCATTAATTTATACCTCCGGATACAAGGATTTATTATTTAGTTCATAGTCATGACTTCATCGTTCATATTCGGGTTCCCATTTTGCGAACTTTTCGCAAAATGGGGGCCCGTCTATGAACAACGAACTGCGAACAACTAACCTGAAAAAACAACCGTTTTGGAATTATCCCCGATGAAGTGCTGTTCTGTCAAAAAGTTTTTGCGGATCATTCGGATTGTCGATGAGCGCAGTGATATATTCCGGCAGAGCTTGTCTTTTCCCGTTTGATGTCTATTTTCTCTAAAAAACACAACCGGCCCCGCTTGGACATGATCGGTAGTGGCAAACCACCGCGGTCGACGTCCATTCGGAGCCGGAAGCTGTTTACGCCATATTCAGCGATTTTGTCTAAGTCTATTTCTTCTTCATAAGACTATCCATCGTTGTGTCTAAATCCTTACGTATATTTTCAAGTTTTTCCCTCGGAATATCTATTTGCTCTTGTGTCTCAGGAGTTATCGTACGGAAGTCATCTAATACATAGGGTGTAATAAACACAAGCATTTCATTGTTGACTATTGTCTTTTCTTCGTGGCTGAAAAGGGCTCCTAACAAAGGTATATCACTCAATCCGGGAACTCCCCGTCTGACAACAGCATCTTGCTGAAAGAGAATGCCGCCGAGCATAAGGGTCTGTCCGTCACCTATGATCATGTTAGTCTGAGTTTCCATCTCGGTCCTGACCGGCTGACCATTTTCTTCTTCCGTACTGAGCTGCGAGATGATAATATTGATAATCATATCCACGTCTTTGTTGGGTGTAATACTTGGCCTGACAGCCAGATTCATTCCAACTCTTTGAAATTCGAAATTCTGGACATTTCCAGCCGTTGCCGAAGTTGTTGCACTTGTAAAAAATGCAACCCTGTCACCCTTGAAGAAACTCGCCTCTTCGTTGTCTTCCGTCCATAACGTCTGTTGGTTGAGAATCTTCGCATTCACTTTCTTTTGCAGGAAATCAAGCAGTCCATAGACATCTGCTGTAATCATATTTTCAACTTGAGTTCCCTGGTTACCACCTGCGCCAAATATTACTGCTCCGTGTCGGTCTAATTGTTGAAAGGTATTTAAAGCAAGTATGGCATTTTCTTCCAGAACACCAAATGCAGTAGGAGATGAAGACAGTTGCACTCCCAGTGAGCTTAAATTCCTATGGTCAATTTCTACAATTACTGCCTTTATCATTACCTGTTTACCGGGCACATCAAGTTCCGCAACCAATTGTTCTATATTCGGCATAAACTCTGGAGGAGAAAGAATCAGAATCGATTTTGTGCGGGTCTCCGGTACAAAGCGTATCTTACCGATTACGTTGCTTATAGGTCTTTCTGTATCTGTTGATACGCGGGCGCCGGCCGAGGACCACCACGGTGTGTAGCCGTCCTGGGCGGTTTCGCTTTCGTCGGTGCTTGAATCATCCATTGAATATTCGCTTAGCCCGGTAGCACTACGAAGAATCTCAACTGATGCGCCTGCCTCGCAGAACATCGCATTGAGTATTTCGCAGAGTTTCTCCGGATCGGCAAACTTCAGTGATATCACTTTCGGCACCTCGGCCATCTCCTCCTTGTCAAGTTCATGGATCAAAGCCTCAACAATATCGTATGCCGGGGCGATGTTGCTTATCACGATTATCTTCTTGGTACCCGGCACGTCTTCAAAAGTCAGTTGCCCATAGAGCGGCCCAATAATTTTTTGCTTTTCTTCCGGCGTCCCATAATACCTGTCCCAAAAAGACCTGCCATCGGTAGTTGCTTCACTAAAAAGCGTCCTCAGCAATTCAGCCATCTGCGCAGGATCCACATTCTTGAGTTCAATTATTCTGGGCTTGAGTGACTCCACATCGAGCGGAACGTCCCATTCTTCTATCTGCTTTGCGATTCTAAGCATATTATCAGGTGAGGCGATCACCGTGACCTGCTGCATTGTTGGAAATGATATTACTTTTACCGTGTCCTGAGTTTGAACGTCTCGAGTACTCCGGCTATAACGGCTATAACTATAATTATAACTAGAGAAACTACCCGCTTCCTGTTCGTAAAGAGATTCGATATTTTCCTTGAGTTTGTCAGGATCAGCATGTTTCAATTGAAAAATCTTTGTTTCAAATAAACCTGGTGGGATATCTATTTCTGCAATCAGTTTCTTGACCATCTCGCGGAGGTCCTGTCTGCCGAAGATCATAATCTGCCTGGCCTGTTGGAGAGGTTGAACAAGAATGCTCTTCGTAATCTCCTGCCCGGGCATCTGTGTCAGCATATTGTTGATGCGATCTGCAACTTCACTGACGTCGATATACTTGACCGTAATACTTTCGTGCTCTTTTTCAACAATCTCTTTCTGGTCAAGTTTTTCTATCCACTCTTCAATTTGTTTCATGGCTTCAGCCGGTGCCCTTGCAATAATCCATTTACGCTGTTGCAACGGGATGAGCACTACCGGCATATCACTGGTGCCTACCACGGAACTTGACGTTGTAGGTCTGAAACTGCCTCCAAGCGAAATGCTGCTCGCACGAATATTTCTGGTGTTTCGGCCGGTGCTTCGAGTGCTGGTTCGGCCTGAATTCCTTGAACTTTCTGTGCCTTCTTCACTTAACAGTATCCTGATTAACTGGACAATCTCCGAAGGATCACCGTAACGAATTATAAATATTTGGGGAACGGTCCGTTCGGCTTCGGGCACATCAAAAGTATCGATAATCCCTTTGAAGCGAATTAAATTCTCGACTGTATCAATTACTAACAGAGTACGGGTACTCTCCTCGGCGCTTAAATACCCAGACTCGCCCAACAGGGGCTCGATAATCTGAGCCATCTGTGATGGGCTGTAGTTTTTTAACTGAAAGAATTTCTGAACGAGCTGATTTTTGTTTTCAAAGCTTGCAAGCGGAGCATCGGCAGCCAATATCGTACGAAGCGGCACGTCGAGTTTTGTAATCCACTGGCGAATTATCTCCATATCTTCAGCCGTTGCTTTTGCAATTATCCATTTATTTCTTGGTTCTGCGATAAGTATGGGTTGTTTCCGGCTGGTTCCGACTGAAATCGAAGTTGCCGTACCTCTGCTGGCGGTGGCTCTTCTGTCTGCAGCAGCATTACGTTCAGGCCTTTGCGGACGGGCCTGTTGACGTTCTTGTTGGCCGGAACCGGAACCCCTGCTCGCCGCAGCCCTCGTAGCCTCTGTATTCCTAACATTCCTGCTTCCGGTAACGCTGCTCTGAGTTAAAAGTGTCTGCAACGTCTGAATTATCTCTGAAGGATTACCGTGACGAATTTCAAATATCTCCTCCAGCATTTCCTCAGACGCAACCTCATCGAATTGATCGATGATCAGGGAGATGCGCATCAGATTCCTAACTGTTTCGACTACGAGTAAATTGCCGGTGCCTTCATCAGCGCTCAAATATCCATACTCACCCATCAGCGGCAGAAGGATCTGACCCATCTGTGCGGGGCTGTAGTTCTTTAAATTGAAGAATTTTTGCACAACCTGGTCTTTGTTTTCAACCATCGCAAGGGGATAATCAGCGGATATTGTGGGAATCTCGCCAAGCCTTGAATCCGTTTTAGGTTCGATGTAAATTACGTTTTCGGTATGTTTGGCAGTGAAACCTTTAATGCTAAGCGCGCTGTATATTAACTCAAGAGCCTGACTTTGTGGCACCCTCTTGGGTGCGAATATAGTCACTTTAGCTCTCATTGCATCATCGGTTGGAATAATCACTTTTCCGGTCCACTCTGTAAGTGTTCGAACGATTTGCCTCATATCCGTGTTGTTAAGGTTCACGGCTACCAACGGATCATTCGGATCTTCAGCTTCGTTGGGTTCAGCGATCTGGTCCCTCCTGTCACCTCGGCGCGATCGGGCAAAGATATCTTCTCTTTCGGACTCATTCGGGTCGAAGGCTACCTGAGGCTCGTTCGAGTCGGCCGGACTTTCAGCCTGACCGGGCCCGGAGGTTACCTGGATTTGATCTGTTGGCTGCGGTGCCGGTGGGTAGAAACCTACCCTCCAGATAATAAGAATCGCCGCAAGGCCTACTACTATTGATATTATTATTTTTGACCGTTCCATATTATTCACCTCATTCTAAATTACTATCTGTTGGCCCGATTTCGCCGCTGCTACCGGGCATCTGAGCTCCTTCTTCCTCTGTCATATTCTGAAGTCTTTCCATTCTCTTCCGTCTTTGTTCTTCCATTGCTGCTCTTTCTTCTTCTGAGAGATTTTCAAATCCCCCACTTCCCCGTCGGCCTCTTCTGCCAGATTTTTCACGCATTTGAGATATTTCCTCCTCGGACATATTCTCAAATCGCTGTCTTCTGCTCATTCTTTCCTCTTGTGTTCTGTCTCTTGTTCTTCCTTCTCCAGAGAACCTTGCCCCTGGGCCATCGGCATCGGTAGTTTCGGTTGCAGGCATCGGTTTTCCCTGAGTATTTGGTTTCTCTGTTTCACTGGGCGTTGTGGTTTGAGTTCCAGCGTTCCTGAATCTAATCTCTCTGATGCCAAGACCAATTCCATAGGAAGCAAGAAGCACTGCAATACAGACCAATACAAATGTTATTGTTGTTCCTGATGGTTTCATTTTTGTTGACCTCATTCAATTGTGTCGTGTTTTTTTATTCACCGCGTCTGCCACCGCGTCCGTCGTCGCGTCTGCCACCTTGTCTGCCGCCGAAAAAACCACCTCTGCCACCAAAGGCTCTGTTGCCGCCAAATCTTTGGCGCATTTCGTTTCTTAATCTTTCTCTTTCGGCATCACTCATTCTCTGCCAGTTTTGCCTCATGTCCTGGAGTGGTTGTTCTCTTGTTACAGTTCTGCCTTGTATCGGTGTTGGTTGGGAACCAACCACAACCATATCAGGACGTTCCTGCCTTGGACTAACAGCTCTACCCGTTTCTCTTTCAGATTGCTGTGGTGTAGGAGTCGAAGCATCAATCGGGCGGAAAGTACTTTGTGTGCCGTCCCATTCTATCCTGACTTGTGCCGGCTCGATTGCCACGATTGTGGCGTCCCCTGGAATTGTTTGGCCTTCACTGTACCATTGATTGTTGATAAACACTTTATTTCCTAAGATGGCGCGTACTTCTTTTACAGGATTTTCCCTTGGTGGAGGCGGTGCAAACAGGTTATTCATGGTTAAACTGTTAGCAATCTCACGATCTTTGGTAAAATAGTTTTCTACATCTTGGGCCTCGGTATTGATTTGTTCAAGGGCGGTTTTAACTACGTTCTCTGCTCTGGCCGAGGCTACAAAGAATTCTGCCACCTGATATAATATTAAAACTGTCATCAATGCAGAGACTCCGAGCAGAGCAACTGGAACCAACTCCTGCTTTTGTTTTAGATAATCAAGTTTCATAATCCGCCTTTCTTACTTTACTAAAGTTGACACTGTAAGATCAAACTCAGCTTGCTGTTGGTTTTTTGGATCTATCTTTACACGCATCTCCTCAATCCCTACAAGATAAGGATTCCGTTTCAACCGGCCGAGCAAATCAAGCACCAGCCCAAACCTGCATTTACCACTGCATTTCAAGCGTAGTATGTTATATCCAGGGGCTGGTGATTTTCCGCCAGCCACCTCCTGCACAAATCCATTGTTTATTCCGGCATCTTTTAGTTGTTCGTTAAGGCTGTCCCGGAAAAGAAATCTTTGTTTCTCCTTTGCCACAGGCATCTCAAATACAGGTACAATTGACCTTAGCCCGCTACGTTTAGCTTTGTTCAAATCGATATCGTCTAATTTTTCCTGCAGTTCACTAAACGATTTTCTTGCCTGGTCCCAGCGGTCATATCGCTCTGATGCGAATAAAAATACCAGAATAACTGCTACACCCACTGCACCAATCTTTAGTGCCCGCACATCTTTTTGGCTCATTTTGTTTAGCATAGTCTCTCTAATTCTCTATTTGGTAAAATTTTTATAGTGAAAAGTTATAGTAAATTTGATCCCTCTACTTCTGGAGCCTCTTGCTCCATTAGCGTCTCTTGCGCCACCAGCATCTCTTGCGCCACCAGCGCCTCTTGTGCCACCAGCGCCTCTTGTGCCACCAGCGCCTGTGGTGCTTTGGGTCGCGGAGCGATTCACCTCTTTTATATCTTTTCTTTCCTCTAAATTTTTCTCGAAACTGTAAAGTTGGTCGTAACTGGAGGCCTGACCGGTGATAGTTACGGGTTGGCCCTTCTTAAAATGAAAGCTCTCAAGCTGTATGCTTCTTCTCTGACCTCTTCCGCCTCTTTGGGCACTTTGATTACTATGACCGCTTGCGGTGATTTCACTTAAGAGATTTAACAGATCCGGCCTTTGCTGAGCAACCGTCTTTTTTAATTTTTGCCGCTCCATGAGCAGGTTGATATCAGCTTCTGAACCGGATGCTTTTATACGCTTTTCGATTGCACCCGGTTTAGCCGTATTAACCGCATACGAAACGACAACGAATAATACCAGCGTCACCGCTGTAATTGTGTACACCACCTTTGGTGTATACAACCAGTGGTTATGTTTTTTCTCGCTGGCGGGTTTGTACAAATGCTCAAAAAGATTAAGCTTATCGGTACCGGTATCGAGTGACATCATCGCAAGGCCTATCGGTACACGATATTTATAAATGTCCTCGATACTAAGTTCGTTCCGGGCTGTTAATTCTGCCGGCTTCGGCGATGCTACTCGTGCATTCAAACCTGCCAATCTTAGAGCAGAAACCAAACTCACATACGTTGCGCTGCCGTCCGAGAGCACGAAAACCGGCAATTTCTCCAACCGTTCGCTGCCGAACATATCCACAACGCTTCTGATATCTTGGATAAATCGCTCTGTGGTTTCTGTCTCTTCTTCCGCTTCGCCCTCAGCGAAATCCTCTGTTCCCATATCAAGGGCCACAGAATTACTCAATTGCCCGTCTTCAGCGAGGCATACCTGTGTGTCCCGGGCTCCCGCATTTATAATCACTGCGTTGTGCTCGTTTTCGGAAAAGAGCTTGCTCCAAGCTTTTATTATCCCCTCACTGTCTAAAAGTATTTCCGTCGGTTGTATACTCCTAACTTTGTTCACAAAAGCCTGCACGTTCTGCTTTCTTGATGCTGCCATAGTTATGGCTACTTGTCCATCTTTCGTCGGGCTTGTACGCCAGGCAAGCTCCATTTGCTCAGCAGGTAAAGGCAACCTGCTCTCAGCCTGTAATTTCACTATTGCTTCGATTTCTTTCTCTTCCACTGCAGGCGTACTAATACGGTAAAAAGCCGTTCCCGCGGAATCAAATCCGACTACAATAATTTTGTCACTGTCGATCTGTGCTTTCTCTGTTGGACCTATGAATAAACCACATTCTGCTGCAAAGGTGTGCCAATTCGTATCACCCGCTGTGCTGCTCTTGGTCCAGAGAACCTCAATAGTGCCATTCTGTTCTCGAAGCTCGACGGCCCTAAACTCGTCGTAGGTTTTTGCTATCGCAATCACAGACTGTTGTTTCTGAATGTCATATGTATTAGTGCTCATTAATTACTTGCTCCCTGATACCAGTAGAGTATTTTGTATGGACTCGTGCTTCTGTCCACTACCGCTTCTGTCCGTAGTTTTGCTCCATAAGGCCCTTTTCTGTCAGCAGTTGCAACACAGCGAATGGTAAAAAAATTTGAAGTTATGGTTATATAATCCCGAATCATCTGAAAATCATCGTTGCTTACTATTCCTTCATTAACAAGTTCTGAAATGTCTTCTATGCCATACATCAAGGTGTCACGGTACTGTATTATTGCTTGGGCAATGCGTAAAGCTTCGTCTCCACCACCAAGCAAAGCAGCTATAACTATGTCTGAGGCTGTATTGATGTTTACTTTTGCATATGCTTCCCCACCGCCATTTTGATTGTTCTGATTCTGATTGTCTTGGTTTTGGTTATTTTGATTGTTCTGATTCTGATTGTCTTGGCTTTGGTTATTTTGATTGTTCTGATTCTGGGTGTCTTGGCTTTGGTTGTTTTGATTGTTCTGATTCTGGGTGTTTTGGTTTTGGTTGTTTTGATTGTCTTGGTTTTGATTGTTTTGGTTATTCTGGTTCTGGTTGTCTTGGCTTTGGTTATTTTGATTATTCTGGTTTTGGTTGCCTTGGTTTTGGCTCTCGCTGGACGAATAGCATGTTAGATACCCAGCCCATCCCTGATCCAACCGATCATCTCCGTTATCTGCAGGAGGATTTGCATTCCCGTCCTTTTCGTTATAGTCCAAACGCCCATTGAGGTTGGTGTCTTCTCCGTAAAATAAATCTTCAGTAACATCTCTGATTAAAAGCAGTTCCTGTATCGTTCTGATTGGGCCGTTTCTGGATAGATATGCATAAGGCAGATTCTCATAATACCCGCCCTCAACACCGACTTCACTCGGCATCTCATCGCTGTCCCGCCAGTCAATTATCGCATCTGCGATTTCCTCCACCATATATGGCAATCCTAAAAGTTGCTCTCTTGTAGCAGTATTTATATTCAACTTGCTCGATTCATCAATGACCCGGACAGTAAACCAGCATCTTTCCAGGGGAATATCATTGAAATCTATCTCATTATCACTCCAGAGGTCTATTAGAGAATCGGTTTGTCTTTCGTCCTCGTTAAGCACCGCAATAGCTCTCTCAATACCTGCTCGGCTGGCCCATTTACACCGTGTCGCTTCCATCCTTGCCAGGCATACTTTCGAATCAAGCATGCTTTTGCGTCCAAGGACGGCAACAATCACCGTTAGCACTACTACTATCCACAGCACTGCTACAAGAACTAATCCTTTTTTGTTGCCATCAGCATCCATTTTTCTCATTTTGTTTATTTTACGCCCGCCAATCATTTGTTGGTTACCTTACTTTATTAAAGACTCTCAGCCGTACTGGCTACAGACCTGGTGAGATTCACGATAAAAGACTCTATTATAGGGATTCCACGGCTTTGCAGCTTCGCCACTATATTGACCTCAATCATATCCGGCTGAGTATCCGTATCCTCCGGCCATTCGGCATACCACTCTTCACCATCAAAATAGCGAACCTCAAAAAGATCAATGTTCTCGGCAATTGTTATCAGGATTCCGCCAGGCTCAAATTCATCATTGGGATTCGGCCATAACCGCCTCATAAGCGACGATGTATCTTCGTTTTTAACCAGGTAATATTCCACTTCGTATATGTCGCCTTCCGGCTCGTAAGCTCTGGCTTTTGTCCTGTTGATGGTGTAAAAAGAAAGAATGCTGGTACTGTACTCTGCTGTGTCTTCAACTGTCCCGATTAATTTGGTATTTTCTATGTCCTCATCTCGATAAATATTAATAAGGTCCCTTGCGATTATATTCGATGCAAACCTTACCTCAGAAGCCGCGTTTATATTGATGTCCACCTGCTCATTGCTGGCTATAACTGCTTTAAGCGTTCCGACCGCTACTAATGAGATGAATGCGCCTATAGTGGAGGCTACCATCACTTCTACTAACGTAAATCCTGTTTTCTGTGAATACATATTCTTAATCACTATTGTACTGTACCAGTACCGGTTTCTTCTGCTGTTTCGGCGTACAGGCTAACTCCATTGATCATAGTATCTACCGAAACGTTATGAGGACGATTATGCTCAAGCCAGCTAACAGTTATATTTACCAGATAAAGACTATCAATATCCTCATATTGAGTTACAATTCTCCATGTATATCCTGGTGCGTAGTCTTCAAAGCTTCCTTCCATTTGTCCTATTGCGATGAATTCATCTATTCCAACATAGTCAATCAAACTGAGTTGCCTGTCAATCAATGTTAAAGCTGTTTCATATCGTCTATTAAGTCTTGTACCGGTAAGAGACCTTGAACAGATCGCGCCTATCGTTAACACAGATCCACATAGGATGGTGCTTGCAACGATCGTTTCGATCAGAGTAAAACCTCTTTTTCTTTTTATCCGTGTCATAATTCCAAGTCCAAATCTATGGTACTGACTTTCACATTTTCAATCGTTCCAAGAATTAACTTTGCATTGCCTGTAGCAGCGTTAATACTCAGAGCATAGTGTGTCTTTTCATTACCAATCTGAATTACAGCAGATTGTGCCGTACCATCGGGCAGAAAAACTATTGTTGATAAATCTTCAGTCTCGGTGACCGTTTCCAGACTAATCGGCGTGATTTGTATGTCTTCAAATCTTATATTATCTTCAAGTGAGACCGGCTTGCAGTAAGGATCCTGCACTATTACCTCTCCGATTTGCCCGGTTTCTTCGTCAAAGAGCGTTGTCACTAAGAAAAATTCGTTATTAAGTATATCTAAACATAGTTTGTATGTCCTTTGTTGTTCAACAGCCATCATTCTGGCATATTTTGCAGTTAGAAGAAGATTGCTTGCAGCTTTGTCCACCTTCAATCTCTCGTACGATCCTAATAACATACCGCCACCAATGCTTGCCATAAGCGATATAATGGCTATTACAACCAGCAATTCTATAAGCGTAAAGCCGCATTGTTTAAGTTTGTTCTTAACTTGTAACCTTGGTTTTGGCATTTCTTCAAAATCCATCTAAGTTGATGGTTAGTGGTTCATTCACTTCAATCCAAAGATCAATATACTCTGAACTTTTAATCTTTATATATATCTGCATTGTCACCTTCTCCGCTTGGTGACCCATCTGCTCCGTAGCTTATTAAATCATAGCTGCCTGGGTTGATCGTACCTTCGGGGATATAGTCGTATGGATTATCCCACGGGTCAAGCAACTGGCTGGGTTTTAAATAAGGTCCGACCCATTTATCTTCAAGTCCTGAAGGGCACATTAACAAATCGTCGAGGGCACTTGGATACTCTCCGGTGTTAAGAAAAAATCTCTCTATTGCAGATTCGATATTTGTCATCTTGGGTCTTGTAAGGTCTCTCTTGGCTCTGCCTATTTGCCCAATATATTTAGACCCCACAAGTCCGGCAAGCAGTGATATAATTACGATTACAACAAGCAATTCTACAAGCGTAAATGCCTTTCTACTATCCTTCTTCCGCCTCATTTTTCTACCTTTCCAATAAGCCGTTTTATAAATCAGTACTCACTAATCATTGCTCAAGCAACGAAAACCAGGACTTAATATTATTATCAAAATGCTCCGCCACTAAGTGTCATCATCACGATTGGCAGCAGAGTTGCTGCGATGATAAAACCTATCACTAAAGCCAGCATCAATATTAAAAGCGCCGGGAAAATCGCCATAAATCTGTTTAAAGCCGCATCGGCCTCAGTATCGAAAGTTTCAGCGGCATTGAGCAACATTTCATCGAGCTTGCCTGTTTCTTCGCCTATAGAGGTGATTTGTACAAGCAGGGGAGGGAAATACCCCGAAGCGCCCAAAGGTTCAGCCAGCGATTCGCCACGTTTGACCTTCTCAGCGACAACATCAATTTCCCTGCCTAATAATTCATTACCCAGAGTATCACGAACAACACTGAGAGCCTCCAGAATTATAACTCCTCCTTTGGTTAGCGCTCCGAGTGTTCTTGCAAATCTGCCCACTGCTATTGTTCGTAATACCGACCCTAATATGGGTATTCTCAGCTTAAAGCTATCCCATTCGAGTTTGCCCTTGGTTCTGATCCATCTGAGAAAGTAGAACAATCCTACTCCTATCAGAACTAAAAAAAACCATCCCTGATGCGTCCTAAATATAGTTTTAGTAAAATCACTCATTCCTAATAGAATTCTTGTTGGCAAAGGCAACAAAGCACCGCTTTCACTTAAAGTCCCCAAAATAGAAGGCAGTATCCATGTTATTATGATTACTACCGAAGCAAGTCCAACGCCCAGAACAAAGATAGGATATGCCGAGGCGTTTTTCATATTTGTTTTTATTTTCTCATCCCTGGTTAATATGCCTGCCAACTGAGCTGTTGTTTGTTCAAGAATTCCACCTGTCTCTCCAACTCTTATCATTGACAGGTACAGCGGGCTGAATATCCTTTCATGTTTGGCCATAGCATCAGAAAGTGACTTCCCGGAACTGACTGCATTGATAAGATCGCCGAGCATTTCCTTCATCCCAGCCTTGTGCTGTTGCTGGTGGATAAGCTCAAGTCCGTTCAGCAGCGGAAGTCCCGCCTGCAATGCCGTGCTCAACTGAGTTGTCATTGCCAGAATATCTTTGCTGCCGGCCTTTCTTGATCCGAATTTCAGAAGCCGACTTAAGTCCAATGCCTCCATCAAGCTGGCGCCAGCGCTTGACGATTTGGCCTTTTCGGTTAATTCTGTTACGAACTGACCTTTATTAGCCAGAACGACCACAGCGCTTTTACGGTCAACCGCTTCTACCGTTCCAGTGGTGTGTTCGCCTCCTCTATCAACTGCTTTGTAAGAAAATTGTCCCACTTTTTGTATCTCTAATTTCGTGTTCCATATTGTGTTTGAGATACGTATTACGTTTCACACTTTACTCTTCGTCTTCACTAATACTCTTAGCTACCCTGAGTACCTCTTCAGGAGTCGTGATGCCTTTCAACACGAAGTTCATACCACTTTGCATCATACTTATATGATCTTCCGGTGCTGCTTTTATAAGCTGATCGGTTGTTGATTTTTTCACGATTAATTCCCGGAGCTTAATAGTCATTCTAAGCAATTCAAATATTCCCTTCCGGCCGGCCATCCCTGTCTTGCCACACTCATGACAGCCCTTACCGTGATAGAATACAGTATCGGGCCCAACAGTAAATGAACCGTTGAGGCTTTTGAGTAGACTTTTGTCCGGTTTATAGGAAACTTTGCACTTCGGACAAATCTTGCGAATAAGCCTTTGAGCTAACACTCCTTCCAATGAACTGGCTAATAGAAACGGCTCAACGCCCATATCGATCAACCTTGTAATCGCCCCAGTTGCATCGTTTGTGTGGAGTGTCGAAAAAACAAGGTGCCCGGTCAGCGCTGCTCGAATTGCTATATTGGCGGTTTCCATATCGCGGATTTCACCAACCATCACAATGTCAGGGTCATGACGAAGTATATGTCGCAGGCCTGTAGCAAACGTAAGTCCCCGTTTCGGATTCACTGGCATCTGATTAATACCTTCAAGCTGATATTCTACAGGGTCTTCTATGGTTATCATCTTCACCCCTGGGGAATATATCTTTTGTAATGCCGCGTAAAGTGTTGTTGTCTTGCCGCAACCGGTTGGACCTGTAACAAGCACAATCCCATGTGTCTTGCGCAGTAAATGATTGAAGCCTTCCAGGCACACGGGATCCATTCCCAGTTCTTCAAGTTCCATCAATGATGCCGATCTGTCTAAAAGCCTCAGCACAACCGATTCGCCGTATACTGTAGGTACGGTCGAGACGCGAATATCGACCCTGCCATTCCTGCCGGCAAATTCTATATGCCCATCCTGAGGCACAAACCGCTCAGCGATGTTCATATCCGCCATTATCTTGATTCGCGAGGTAATCGCCGCCCGGAGTCGCTTTGAAGAAGGCGTTCTTTCTATGAGAATACCGTCAATTCTGTACTTTATTTTTACCTCGTTTTCAAACGGTTCAATGTGGATATCACTCGCCCGGGCATCGATAGCTTCAAGTATTATCAGATTCACAAGATTGACCAAAGAAGGTTCTCTTGCCATCTCCTGTAGTTTTGCAGGTGAAAACTCTCCATTAGTCAGCTCTTCTGCAGCCTCGGCTCGCTGGTCAGATGGTGCAAGGTTGTCCATCATTCTCGCCACATTGCTGCCGTAAAATCTCAAAATCGCATCTTCCAGTTCTTTTGGGTCGGCGTAGTATCGACGGACCGAATAGCCGGTTACTAAACGCAAATCCTCAATAACCCGCGGCTGGAACGGATCTGTCATTGCCACGGCCAGTAATTGGTTGTTACCGTTGTTTTCCGCGTTTACTTCGGAAAATCGCCTCTCAAGCCGTAACGGTAGAATATTGTATTTGCTGACCAATTCCGCAGGCACAAGGGAAATGATTTCTTTGCTTACTGAAATATCGTTTAAATCGACCGATTCTATCCCTGCCTGGAGCGCAAGTGCTTCATTTAACTGAGCTTGCGTTACATAGCCGAGCTCCAGTACAATCACTCCCAGGCGTCGATGTTCAACCTTTTGCTCCGCGAGCGCAATTTGAAGGTTTGACTTATCTAAATACGATTTTTCACAAAGTAATTCGCCTAATTTTTTTTTCTTTCGTCGCGAACTCATTTTTATCTGATTACCTCAAAAGAAATTTCCACAAGACTTTAAGTTATTAAAAAATGCTCAGCTTACATCAACCTCGCGCCAAATAAGATTCTTAAACACTGTTATATGTTTAAAAACGAAGCCCATGACTTCTGAGTTAGACGCTTGAGAATGGTGTTTTGTTACAAAAAATTCCTTGACTCAGCAAAATCTCTAAGCTCCTGCAAACTCTAAAACGTGTATATTTGGACATGCAGCTTTTCAGAGTTTTTAATATAACAATCATAAGTTATTAGTTGACAATACGATAAGTATAAAAGAACGGATTCTTTAAAAAAAGCTTTTTTTTGTTCTGTGTGATTTTTTTATATTATTTTCGGAAAAATTAAGAAAAATGCACACTTTTTTAGCATATGTTTCGGTATGTATCAGACAATCAGCTTTTGTTTGGCTTTTTTAGGGTTTTTACAGATGGTATCAAGTGATTATTGATAGTTTTTATTTCAAATTGCGTGATGTATCAGTGGTATGTAATCCAACGTAGTATTCTTTAGGCTTGTATTCAGAACAGGTAAAAATAGCATTCCCTTAGGATTTAGCAGTTAAAAGATCTCCCACAACCAGTATGGATTATGGCGCAAGCCATTCTGTGAATAGTATCAGACCCGGTAGTAGTAAGGCCATGCCCGTCCGGAGCCGTGGGCTAAGCCATCCTGCCGTAAGGTATCCCTCATGGGACTTACGGGAGGTCGACAGATTTTGTGATCGAATCATCAGCCGGTAATTTAGTGAACTTCAGGAATGATATAGTCAGCGGGATCAAAGGTCTCGTCGCTTATCTCCATATATGCAATCTGAGATGGAAACAAACCTAACAATCTTTCGCCGATTTCGGCCTCTGAATCCCAAAAGTAGTAGCAGTCGGAACTATCTTCCGACCCGGAAGAGTTAAATTGAACAGGAACACACAATCTCGTCAAATACAGGCTCTGCTGTCCACTGAAGTAGGTCAAAATAGTCTTCTTTCTATCTTTGACTGCCTGGATGAAGATGTCATGATCAACGAGCATAAGAATTCGGACTCCTGATACTTAAAAAGAAAATCTGCCTATAACAAATAAAAAGCAAAATAATCCTTAGCGCATGCCTTTTACCTATACGATAGGCGTCTCCAAACCATATATTATTGATTCCTTTTTCGAATAAAAATATGAAATTTTGTAAGGGGCCGAAGGTCTGGAAAAAGAGCTTGATATTTTACCAGGCTGTAGCTAACGTATTAAAAGGTAAAACGAGTAATTCCTTGCAAACGTTCCGGCTTCTTAATGATTTGACGGGGATTGGTTTTGATTATGTATATTGATGGGATTGGCAGGAAATGAATTCGGAACAAATTGAAAAATACACATCTGCAATAACGCTTTCAGATATGGAGATATTTGTTTTTCCGGAGCTGATGTACAGCCTGGTTCTGGCTAATATTATGAGCCCAATTATCTGGGGGTGGCGTGAGCTGGACTGTTTCAGGAAGTTGGATGGAAAAAGCAGCTATAAGAAATTAATGCGGCTAAAGCAGTTCATAATAGACGAGTTCGAGTTTAATCTTGACCTTGAAACCTGGGGCCTGACAAGCCAGGCGACAGAGCTTAAACGGTTCGAGAAATTTATTTCGCCTGATGATATCGCCAGAAGCAACGCTCTGTTCGGCTATCAGGGGGACAAATATTATTTTGATGTGGATATTCGCCGGCATTTTGGGCTGGACAAATATAACGGTGACATTATCCCGTACTGGAAGACGGAAACCGTTGAGGCGATGGACGCCTTTCGGCTCAAGGAAGGTTATAACAAGGCAGCCGGCGAGTGTGTGTCACTTGCAGCCCTGTATGCTGCAGCAGCATTTGTTGTATGCGGAATACCTCTGGACGATATTTATATGATACTAACGCCGCTTCACTCGCAGAATTTCATCGACATACAGGACGGCGTTCTGACAAATAACAGAAGACTCGTTACGAAAACAATGTGGTTCAACGGCACTGCCATCTCCGATAAGGCACAACGGGCACTACGCAATGAGAACGTAACAGTTGTGGCCCATAACAGCGGTTGTATTCATTGCCTGTATAAAGATGCTACAATAGACAAGCAAAGCTATCTGAATTTTAGCGGCAAACTTGGTTCATATCTATCGACAGAGCTGACACTTGCCATTGTTGCGAATTTTCTGCGGTGCAATCGGGACTACCAAAAATTCTTCCAGATCTGCCGTGATTGTCACGGACTACCGCAATTTTTGAAAGCGGAAGTTCTTTTCCATTATGAGCACGGCAGCAATTACAGAATAGCCGACAAGACATTTGAAAAATTGCTTGCCGAGGTTTCAGATGAGGATTTTGTTCCATATCAGTTTCCCAACAGGATTCGCTGTGATGAGCTTGACAGATTCCTTGAGAAGAAAAAACCAGACCTAAGGAGTAGCGAAGGCAAAAAACTCTTAAGAAAAAGTATTGAGCGGATTGTTCCCGATTCTAAGAAGTTCGTGGATGAATTGGCTGATTTCGTGCACATCGAGGCCAAGCTGCCTTATTCTGATAAAAATTTTCTGCCTTCTAAACCGATTGAAATCTCCCCAGAACAAAGCAGAGAACAGATAATCGACTACCTAAAACGAGCCCGCCTGGATAATACTACTGCGGATTTGGCTTTTTATGCTTATCGGGATATGGAAAGTTGTGACTGGATCCCATTTATCAAAGCGGCAGTTGAACGCAATCCGGTTTCATTGCAAATGGTGGAGTCGATGACAGTCGAAGATGCATATTCCTGGCTTGATAAAATGAATAATAGTTCGATTTATAACGGAAGGCGATTGGCACAGCCTGATGAAGTGGTAAATTACCAGACGGGTGACGGACTTGAAAAGGCTTTTGTATTGGCTAATGTAATCCGCAAAAAAGATCCGGCGCAGGACATAGAGGTAATTGTATCCGGAAACGAAGTGACACTGAAATCGCAGAAGCAGTACCGGTTTATATCGGCCAAAGGCCTTAAAAAGCGTGTCCTCATATCATCAGCAGGGGGTTTGAACACAGTCGAATGAGGGGGATTGTATTTAAGCCCGCCATAAAGCTCGTGAGTGTCAAGCTGTGCAAACATTTGGAGCAATGTGAACGTATTATGAAGTGAATTCGATGACCAGATAAATCGATTAAAACTGAAAATGAGGTATTTCGACGTGGTTAAGAGGAATATTGTTAAAATCGACCAGGAGAAATGTAATGGGTGCGGTCAATGTGTCAACGCCTGTGCGGAAGGTGCGATTGAGATAATCGATGGCAAAGCAAAACTGGTAAATGACATTTACTGTGATGGTTTTGGTGCCTGTCTCGGGCACTGCCCGCAGGATGCTATTACCATTGAACGACGTGAGGCCGCCGAGTTCGATGAGGAAGCGACCAAAGAGCATCTTGCTGAATACAAGGGCCAGCCGACTAAAACTGATTTTGTTTGCCCGGGACTAATGGCCACGAAGTTACGTGAAAAGGATGAGCAAGATGACTCACCAAAGACAGCAGGGTGTGTGTCCCGGTTGAGCCACTGGCCGGTGCAATTGAAGCTTGTCTCGCCTGCGGCCCTATATTTTACCAATGCCGATCTACTGCTTGTGGCTGATTGTGTGCCCTTTGCCATGGGGGATTTTCATGAGAAATTCCTTAAAAATCATAGCGTTGTTGTGGGTTGTCCGAAACTTGGTGATACAGGGTATTATATCGAAAAGCTCGGGGAGATATTAAAAGTTAATAAGATTAATAGTCTAAAGGTAATCCATATGGAGGTACCTTGTTGCCGCGGTCTTACTCGGATTGTACAAGAGGCGATTTCTAAAAACAAAATTGAAATGACCTTCGAAGATGTTACAATTGACCTGCAAGGTAATGTCAGCAGAACTGAAACTGTGCGAGCCTAATTGATTTAGGAATAGCAATTGTCAACTGAGTAAGGAATAGAAAATGGCTAAAACCTCCAGAAGAAAGGGTGCCGGCAATCGAAAACAATCCCTATCCACAAGGTCAATACATGCCGGCGAATTAAGAAGAAAATATGCCGACTCATTAACTACCCCTATTATTCAGACCTCAACATTTACATTTCAAAATTCCAAGCACATCGAAGATTATACAAAGAAGGGAAAGGAACATTTTGAATACGGCAGATATGGCAATCCTACTGCAAAAATTGCCGAAAAGCGTCTCGCCGACCTTGAAAGTGCCGAAGATTGTGTTGTTTTCACATCCGGGATGAGTGCAATAACAACAACAATTCTTACCTTAGTACAGTCCGGCGACCATATTGTTATTACAGATGACAGCTACAAAAAGACGCTTGAATTTTGCCGTTCTTATTTGAAACAATTCGGAGTCGAATGTACTATCGTTCCATTCGGAGATTATAAAGTTCTTGAAGGTGCAATCAAAAAGAACACGCGTTTTATTTTTTCAGAGTCACCGACTAATCCTTATTTGAATATATTTGATCTGGTTAAAATTAAAAAGATTGCAGATAAACACAATGTTCTTACGTTAATAGACAGCACATTTGCTACTCCGTTCAATCAGAGGCCTATTGAATTCGGAATGGACCTCGTCCTGCAAAGTTGTACAAAATATCTCGCAGGTCATAATGACATTTTGGCCGGTGCAGTACTTGGAAGAGCGGAGCTGGTTGATAAGATACGGGACCTGCATAAGTCAATGGGTGGCCTGATTGATCCACATTGCTGTTATCTTCTTCTGCGAGGGCTTAAGACATTCCCTTTGCGGGTGAAAAAGCAAAACGAAACTGCATTACAAGTTGCCGAATTTCTTGAAAGTCACCCGCGTATAAAAAAAGTCTATTATCCTTTTCTTAAAAGCCATCCTCATTATCAAGTGGCAGAAGAACAAATGAAAGGTGGCGGGGGTGTAGTTTCATTTGACATAAAGGGCAATCTCAATGATGCCAAACGTTTTCTGGATCATCTTAAGTTGTGCTACATTGGGCCGAGTCTGGGTGGTGTTGAAACACTGATAACACATCCGGCGTTGGTGAGCTATTATGACTATTCCAGAAAAGAACGCTATAAACTGGGGATAACTGATACGCTCTTCAGGCTTGCGGTTGGAATCGAGGATGTTGAAGACATAATTGATGACTTACGGCGGGGCTTGAAAAAATAATATATATCTACTTAAATAATCAGGCAGTCGGCACAACTCTTAAGTGGAAATATACTCTTCCCGAGAACTACCGAAGAGAATTTACTGGCAAACATAATCAATTAATCTGCGTAGTAATGTGTGTAATTTAATAGGCATATGACGGCTGTTTTTAAGGTTGCGGCAGAATGATTGTTAATTTTGCCAGGTCGATAATAATAGATTTTTGGGGCACAGTAGCTGAGATGTCACCATATCTTCTGTTTGGTTTTTTAGTAGCTGGCGCGCTTTCGGTGTTTGTATCGCAAAGTCTTGTAGAGAGGCATCTTGGCGGCAGGGGGCTTTGGCCTCTCTTAAAGGCATCACTTTTTGGAATTCCATTGCCGTTATGCTCATGCGGTGTAATTCCTGTATCTGTGTCGCTGCACAAACACGGAGCAAGCAAAGGCTCTACTATAGCTTTTCTTTTATCCACTCCTCAGACCGGTGTAGACAGCATCTTCGTAACATTGAGTCTTCTTGGTCCTGTCTTTGCGGTTTTTAGGCCTGTTGCAGCTCTGATTACAGGTATTATAGGTGGGACTTTCGTTGATATATTTGAACCAGCCGGTGAAGCCGGGAACCATCCCCATGAAAAATGTACGGATGAATGCTGTAGCGGTGACAATAAAACCGGCAAAATTCGTAGAGGTCTGAAATACGGCTTTGTCACTTTGCCTCGGGATATCGGCAAGGCAATGCTGGTCGGACTGATTATTGCTGCTTTTATTTCCGCACTGGTGCCGGATGGTTTCTTCGCGGAATATCTGGGCAGGGGGATATTCGCAATGGTAGTGATGATGTTTTTAGGTATACCGGTTTACGTATGCGCTACAGCCTCAGTGCCTGTAGCGGCTGCGCTTATCATAAAAGGCTTAACGCCGGGTGCGGCATTGGTTTTTCTTATGACAGGCCCGGCTACCAACGCGGCTTCCTTTGTCACTATCTGGAAAGTTCTGGGTGGCAGGACAGCGCTTACATATCTGGTCACTGTGGCCGGCTGTGCTCTCTTGGGCGGTATTTTGCTTGATTGGTTTGCAACAGGTGTGGACCTTGAAATGGTTATGCGACATGGTTGGATGCTTCCGGGCATTGTTAAATATGCATCGGCTATAGTTCTGTTCGCCATAGTGGGATACGCGATATTTAGCAAGGCTAAACACACCCAGGGCAGCGATAGCGGCATTACTCAATGAATCTGACCAGGCCGAAATTGTTGGGCGGGCATTTTGGGAACAGACCATCACCCCAGTTGATTTGTGCTTCACAGTCATTACCATCGTTGTCGCAAAGAGCTGAACTAACGTCGAATTTTTTAGAAAGTACAGTTTCTAAAGAAAGTTTTACAAATAATATAAATATATGCTGTTGCTTTTTGTTTTCTATTGCGGCATTCTCAGGACCCCTGCTCCCTGGATTTTCCCTTGTTTCAGTAGAATCAGAGCCTCGTTGGCTTCTTCCAACTCAAATTCCTGAACCTCGGGAATAATTGGAATTTCGGCGGCTAAAGGCAGAAATTCTTCCGCATCCCTTCGCGTAATATTGGCAACGCTTTTTATTTCTTTTTCCAGCCAGAGATGGGCGGAATAATCCAACTGGAGTAGAGATTCTTTATCTTTGCCTTCCTTGCGGATTGCATTTATGACAATTCTTCCGGCTTTTTCCAGTACTTTCAAGGCTTCAACTATTGGTTTCCAGGCGGGCGTAAAATCAATTGCACAATTTATTTTTGCCAACGGTGTTTCTCCTGTTGCTCCGACCCAATCAGCGCCGAGTTTTACCGCCAAATCCTGGTGGTCTTTCTGACCGGCCCTGGTGAAAACGAACACTTTGGAATGTGGGTATTTGTGTTTGACTATCTGAATGACGATATGGGCTGAAGCGCCAAAACCGAACAAACCAAGAATCTGACTGTCACGAAGACCAGTCAGTCTCAAAGCCCTGTATCCAATCGCTCCGGCACAGAGTAGGGGGGCTGCCGCTGAGTCGGAGAATCTATCAGGGATCGAATAAGCAAAATCTTCCGAGACCACTGTATATTCTGCATAGCCGCCATTTGCGTCACAGCCGGTACCCAGAAATTCCGGACATAAATTCTCACTTCCCTGTCGGCAGAGATCACATTTTCCACAGGCAGAATTGATCCAGGCAATTCCCACCCTGTCTCCCTGCTTAAACTTACTGACTCCGGACCCAAGACTTTCTACTTTTCCGACAATCTCATGGCCTAAGATTATTGGTAACTTTGCTTGAAGTCTTCCTTCAATCTCGTCAAGCTCAGTATGGCAGAGTCCACAAGTGGTGACTTTCACTCTAATTTGTTTATTACCCGGTTTGGGAGTTGGCAGGTTCTTCATCTCCAGCGGTTTATTTTCGATAGGTGCTGTTTCTTGAAGTACCATTGCCTTCATTGCATAATCCTCCTTACAACTTTTTTACCTTACTATTAATGTCACTGTAGTTTCCAAAAAATAAAACGCTAAGCAACGAGCTTTAGCAATTTATAGAA
>CAZFOQ010000028.1:0-32690 GCA_964520535.1 uncultured Pirellulales bacterium
GAGTGACAAGTACAGTAACTGCAATCGTAGCTGCCAAACCAAACCAGAAGAATATTTGGCCTGTGACGCCGGTTTCAACTTTTCCCGCGGCAGCATCGGCAAGACTTCGCAAGCCCGCTCCAAAATAAGCATACATTATTGTGCCTGGCAACATTCCAATCCAGGAGCCTAAAGCATACTTAGCAAATGAAACTTTCGTCAGTCCAAAGGCATAATTGAGCAGGTTAAACGGAAATACTGGACTTAGTCGGATCAGCAGTACAATTTTGAAACCCTCTTGGCCAACAGCATTGTCGATAGCGGTGAATTTTTCGTTCTTGGCAACTTTTTTCGCTACCCAGTCGCGTCCAACTGTTCGGCCAACCAGAAAAGCTGCACAGGCGCCTAAAGTGCTGCCAATCGAAACGGTAATCGTACCTACAAGCAGTTTGAAAATAAACCCTGCCCCAAGAGTCAATACCGAGCCAGGCAGAAACAATATGCAGGCTACTATATAAAACGCTGCCACAAAAACCGGCCCCCAGATACCCAGTCCCTGTGTCCATTGCAGCACTTTAACGAGCCAGTCCTTTACCGGTACCAAGGCCGTTGCTGCAATGACGGCAACAATGATTATGCACAATGCTATCAGCTTAATGTTCTTCTTCACGACCGGAGCCCTTGAATTTCTTAATCAATTTTAGAAAGACGTTGTTTTGTAACATATCAATATAGCATCGTTTTGCCGGTTGACGTACCGCATCGGAATAGGATGGATAAGCATGAATCACAGAGGCGATTTTGTTGAAAGGCAGACCTATTGACTTTGCAAGCTGAGCTTCGTGCATCAACTCGGCTGCACCATGACCCAAAATGTGTATCCCCAGGAGTTTGCCTTTTTTATCACAAATGAATTTGCTAAAACCATGTTCTTCTAGGTCAGTTTTTGCTCGATCAACATCTTTGTGTTCCCACTTGTAAATTGTGATTTTATCGCCGCATTTTTCTTTTGCCTGGTCTTCCGTCAAACCGGCATGAGCAAGTTCAGGGTCTGTATAAGTGCACCAAAGCACATTTTCGTAATTTGTCTTTTTCACAGGTATTGGCAAACAGGCATTAGTAGTGGCAATAACGGCCTCATATTCAGCTATATGGGTGAACAGATAGGGCGGCACAACGTCGCCGGCTGCATAGATATTGTTTGCCGTGGTTTTTAAGTGGCTATCAACCTTGATACCGCTTTTGTCAAACTCAACGCCTGCCTTTTCTAAATCTAAATCATTTATGTTCGGCTTTCTGCCAACCGCAACTAAAAGTGATTCTGCTTCGATTTGACGCTGGCCCTGTTTATCTTCAACAGTAGCAATAATTTTGTTTTGATCCTGGGATAATTTTTTTGTCTGTGTGTTAATTAATATGGTGACTCTCTCAGCTTGTAGAATTTGCAGTAATCTATCAGTTAATTCCTTGTCTTCTTTTTTAAGGATTTGGCCGGACCTCAACAGAACCGTTATCTTCACGCCCAAACGATTCAAGGCAGAAGCCATTTCAATACCGATAGGCCCTGCACCTATAATGTTCATCGATTCCGGTAAAATCTTCAAATCGAAAATGGTCTCATTTGTAAGATATGGAATACTGTCGAGCCCTTCAACTGCCGGCGCTGCAGGGGACGAGCCTGTACAGATAACAAAGTTTTTAGATGATATTAGTTTGTCGGCAACCTCAATTCGATGGTTGTCACCAAATCGCGCATGACCAAAGAATACGTTAATACCTTCGGCTTCATAACTTTCAGCGGGATGACTTGCAGCATCAGCTTCGACAACCGCTCGGACATGTGACATAACTTTTTTTGCGTTTAACTCAACATGATTAGTTGGGACTAATCCGAATTCTCTCAGGCGGGTTGTTTGATGCGCGATATTGGCTGATTTGATGAGAGTCTTGCTTGGAATACAGCCGAACCATGTGCAGTCGCCACCGATTTTTCTTTTTTCTATAAGAGCGGTTTTCTTGCCTAATCCACTTGCCAGTTTACAAGCAACCAGGCCTGCTGAACCGGCTCCGATTACAACAATATCGTAATCATACATTTAATATATTTCCCAAGTTGTTTTTCACAAAATAGCAGAGTTAAATTTCAATCATGCTTACGGCTTGTCACATCACGCAAAATACACCGAGTACAAATAAACCTTCCCTCTTTTGACATCTTAGGAGTAGAGTTGCCCTCAAAACTTATTAAACTCCCATCTTTGGCTTTCCACCGTGTCTTGTAAGATACGTTCTTGCCAGCAATTAGATCACTGAGAGCATTCTTTATTTGCTTTTGGTCAGCAGGGATAATCAGATCCTTAAATAGGTTCATACCTAATAATTCTTTGTGTGTATATCCTGTAAGTAATTCTGCCCTTTGATTTATTCCCAAAATATTACCTGTTCTGTCTGCCATCAGAATAACATCGCCAGCCAATTCAAAAATGTCCCTGAATTTTTTCTCCGATTCCTGTAACGCATCTTCAACTTGCTTGTTTTTCGTGACATCTATCATAGCCACCAGATCGGCAAATCTCACACCAAGCTGGATGGGTTTGGAATAAGTCTCGACCCATTTTATTTTATTGTCTTTTGTTATTGCTTTCCATGTATAGTTAATAAAATAGCCTTTCTCGCCTATCTGTTTTCTCCGTGCCTGCTCCATCACAAATGCCATATCATCCGGGTGTATAATTCGCGAAAAACATTCTTTCGGCGCCCAGTTGAGCATTTCTTCGATTGAGTACCCAAGAATATCCGATGCTGCCTGATTAACGTACTTGATCAGATCGTCTTGAACTATCAGTATCCCTAAAACAGATTGTTCAGAAATCAGACGGAACTTTTCCTCACTTTCTCTAAGTTTCTCAAAAGCCCGTTTTTGGGCAGTAATGTCAAGGGCAGTAAATGTCACCCCGGCTGAAAGATCCTTAGGCCTAATCGGTGCCGAACTCAGGAGTATATCAATGATAGTACCATCTTTGCGTACCCAGCGGGTCTCAACTGTTCCAATACCTGACTGACGAATCTGAGCATACTTGTCCTTCCCTACAAATTCGTATTCTTTATCGCTGGGATAAAGCATACGTGCGTTTTTTCCCACCAATTCTTCACGACTGTATTCAAGCATCGCGCTCAGGCGATCATTAACCTCAAGAATCACACGGTCAGACACCAAACCTATACCGATTGGAGCTGCCCTAAAAACACTGTCCAACTTGGCCTGGGTAATATTTATTGAGGCTTTCTTTTTCACTTTGCTTGTAGCACTGTTATTAGTCATTGGACTCCTTCAGATTTATAAAATTCCCAGTGATTGTCCCTTCACTCAAGATTTTTATGTGCATATTCAATTTGTGTTCGGCCAAATAACGCATTGTTGCCGAATTTGAAAAGGCTGAGTTTTTGTTTCTATGTGAAAACGATTTCAAATCCGTCAAAGTATCCACGTCATGCCATTGTGGCAACAGGTACAACCTCTGCTTGTGCTGTTGTAATATATCAATAGTCTGCTCAGAGACTTTATTGCTGCTCCAACTAATTTGCCCAAAGGCCTCAGGCAAAAAGCTGTTTCTTGCGAAACCTATCAGGTAATAGCCGCCATCGCTGCTTAGCCCTATGACGACATCGTTCGTATCAAGAGCATGGAAAGCAAGTTCAAGATATTTTTCCGGCAAATCAGGGCTGTCAGAGCCGATAACGACAACACGGTTGAATCCCTCACTAAAAGCCTGTAAGAAAGCATTCTTCATTCTTTGGCCAAGACCTTGGCCAGTCTGCGGAGCATACGAGTATTTTTCACCGAGCCACTGCTGAATCTGCTTCTTGGTATCTGGCGGGTCGAAAAATATTTTTAAGCTTACGCTCAGGTTATTCAACATGGCTAAAATGTCGTTTACGAAGTTTTTGTATAAATCAGATGCAGCTTTCCGGCCAAGCTGTTTGGCCAATCGGGTTTTTACTCTGCCGACAGCAGGGTATTTTACGAAAAACAAAACGCAATTTTCAATTACCCCACTCATTCTCCCGGCTCGTTGCTCTTCTTGCCTTTTATTGGTTGCTCATTCAGTGACCAGTTATAATCAAGATATTTTATCTTTACCGCCTTTATTGATTGTGAAAAGCAAGGGTGGTCCTGGGGCAGATATTTACTTACAAATTCAAGAATCGCCGCTTCTTTCTCGCCATATTGTGCGCAATTCGTTCCTTCGAGTATAGCCGCAACAAAATCTTTATTGAACCATTTGAAAATCGGTGATATATACAATATTCTCCTATTGGAATCAAAGCTGAATTTATTTGGATTTGCCAAAAACTTTCTGCCCTGGTCATCCAGCTGTTCATCTAGTTTCTTACCAATATAAGGCTCATTGCGTAAAGACGGACACCCCATTGCTGCGCAGACCATAGCCATATGTATTCGCGGCTCATCAAACTTTTTACGAAGTATTTCATGTTCCATATGTCCTAATGTTAAATCCCTTCCCATTACATTGAATCTTACCTTATCCCATACTCCTTTAATTTGCCGAATGCTGTTTTTGGGATAATACCACGATTTTAAAAAAGAAGGCTTTATGGGATAGTTGTCGATAATAACCTTCAGCGTGAAAGCATTGTACGCATTAAGCCAGAACGCAATTTTTTTGTTTTTGCCCCATTTATCATAGTTATTTGGAGCCAACTGGCTCATAGAGGTTATAAAAGTCTTGAGTTTTTCCGAGTGAGCCTTCAGCTTTTTATAGTTAACCATTCCAGCATCATCAACATAACTCTTGAGCACAGCCGCATAGTCATCGTAATTAAAGCCTTCTTTGTTAGTAACGCCTAAAACACCCGAGCAAGACATCGTAGAAACTACCAGAACTACTGCAAAAATAAACAGCCTGCAACTGTTCCGCATATCAACACTTCCTTTCGCCATTTCTTAATTAATCTTTAAGCCCAGTCGGTTCTACTTCACAAGCGAGCCTTTACAACTCGAACCGGCACCAGCTGTACAACAAAAACAATGTTTGTCGGTAATTATCTCAAGGTCTCCTGAAAGAACACCTTCCAGTTGTTCAATCGTAGCGTTTTTGCCTGAGCCATCAATGACAGGAATATCCAGTGCCTGATTGAAATCACAGTTGAATACCATACCTCTGTAATCAACACTTAAGAGATTACGACACATAATATTTTCCGCTGCGCCCGGGTTAAAATTTTCCACCAAAAGCTGCAGATATTTTTCAAGCTGCCCGTTGGCTTCCAGATATTGTTTGAACCGCCCTATAGGTGCGTTTGTTATCGTAAAAAGCTTGTTGAACCGAATCCCATACTTCTCGCCGAGTTCTCTTTTGTAGCCTGCCTCAAGTTGCTCCTGAGGTCCCGGCAGAAAATCCCCACCCGGATTGTAAACCAGATTCAACTCCAACTGCTCATCATAACCGTACCCCAATTCGTTGAGCAGCTTGATTGCTTTTATACTTTTTTGGAAGACTCTCGGGCCGCGTTGCTTATCGACATTTTCCTGAGTGTAGCACGGCAAAGACCCGATAACAATCACCTTGTGCTGACTGTACCATTTTGGAACCCAATTCAGGCCTGACCCAAAAAAGACCGTGAGGTTTGTCCGGACCATTAGACGTGATGTCAACTTGTAGACTTCATTGACAAAAAACTTAAAATCAGGGTTAAGTTCGGGGCATCCCCCTGTTATGTCAACGCAAAGGCCTGGGTGATTTAGCATGAAATTAATAATTCTTTCCATAATTGGCTTTGGCATTATCTTTTTGCCAGCAGGGCCGGCCTGCATGTGACAATGCGCACAGCTTTGATTGCATCTGTTACCCAGATTTACCTGCAATGTCTGAAGCTTGTCAAACCGCAGTAATAAAGGGTCTGTACTTATAAGTGCCTGTTTGAAGTCCGTAATCATTTTTCTCACGTTTTCAATTGGCCATTAACAGCAGCTTGAGCTGTTTCGCTCGGTTTTCCTATTTTGTTCAACATTAGAGCAATCCTCAAATGCTCCAAAATGTTCTTTAAAGCTGCCTAATACCTGAAAGTATTTTTTGAATCTGGTCTGAGATAACATAAGGGCAGTATTACAGCAAATTCTTTGTGGTTTGTTTCTGTAGAACGTGTGCGCATTGTCAAGCTCAAATTTGAAAGGTGACTGGGGTATCTGTCCGTTGTAAACGGCTATATGTCCATAGTCTTCGCAGGCATCTTCGAGGCCTTTGAGTTTCCACAGACGATAAGTAATGGAAGAGAAGCCTATGTTCCCTACAAGATTCTGAATTTCTTTATTGTTTATATCAATAGCTCGTTTGGAAACAATCCGTGGGTCTGTAAAGCCGACTTTCCGTGCAATTCTTTCGAAGTCTTTGTAATACAAAGCTCCGCCAAGACATTCTCCGCGAAGGACAGGGTCTTTCGAGATTTCTTCGTGTGCTCTTCTGTCGGCATATACATCTGAAAAAAACATTTCACAGCCGAATTTCAAGACTTCGAAAACCTGCCGCAGGACGGCTTCCTTATCTTCTGTGAGATTGATGACGCAGTTCGATGTCACCAAGTCAAGCGATTCTTTTTTGAAATACCCTTCTAAGTTCTCGATATAGTCAAGGATAAATTTTACGTTTGGTTTGCTGTAGTCAAACGCAACGGTCTGCTCATCTATATATTTTTTGGCAACTGTTATTTGATTTTCGGTCATATCAATGCCATACACAAAACCGTTTTGTCCGACCAGTTTGCCCATAACATAGCAGTCTCTTCCCGTACCACAACCCAGGTCAAGAATTGTTAAATCCTCTACACAAAGTGGAATCGGCGAGCCACAACCGTAGTATGTGTTTTTTATCTCTTCGTTAATTAGCGGCAGAACTCTTCTAATATAAGTGGGAAGATTTTCCGAGGTACAGCAGGCATCTGTTTTCAAATCGGAACTTTTTTGCAGCACTGTCCCGTAGTATTCTTTTACAACATCGTATTGTGAATCGGATTGTAATCTATCGGTCTGTGTGTCCATTATGAATGCCTCCTGTAATATTTTGCAAGTTTGTCTGGCCTAACACCCAAATAGTACAGGCTTACCAACACCTGATTTCGAAGCGTCGTATAGAAAATCCCTTCCTTCTCCCATCTACGAGCAGAAGTCTTGACTCGGTCGCGTAAAATAAAAATTTCATCACCTCTTTTTTTGATCCGGCGCATCAGTTCCACATCTTCCATTAGCGGAATATCTTTGAATCGACCGATTTTGTCAAAATAGCTTTTTCTTATAAAAATCGCCTGATCTCCGTAAGGAGTTCTGTTTAAGCGAGAGCGAAAACGAGCACGAGCTGCGATGTATTTCAGAAACAGTCTGTCCGAGCCTATTCCAAGGTCAAATGCCCCTCCCACATATTTTGCATCTTCTAAAACCTGGCTGATTTTTTCCAAAGCATTCGGTGGCAGTTTCGTATCAGCGTGTAGGAAAATCAGGACCTCGCCATGGGCCAGTTCGGCACCGGTGTTCATTTGGAAGGCTCGGCCTTTCTTGGATGTGATAGATATCACATCTTCATCTTGAATAACTTTGATTGTCCCACCCTGTGGATCACCGTCGACAACTATTATTTCGCAAGCACCTTCATAGCCCTGACTGTGCACATGTTCTATGAGAGAATTGATTCGGTCTTGCTCCTTCAGAACAGGAATTATAATCGAAAACTTGCACTCACTCGATGCCCTTGCTGTGCGCTCCATAACTTGGGCCCTTTCGTCTCTGATTTCCATCGTCATAATACAGCCGCAGCGTTCTTGTCAGGCCATTGTTCTTCGAGTTCAGGCCGACAAATGCTGTCTGGTGGGAACACGAAGGGAAACTCCCCGCCCAACATAAACGCCTTCATTGTAGTCCCTCTTTTCCAATCCCGGTTCATTTTGCCTTGAAATAAAACCCAGATATTTTCTCTTGGTACCGTTTCTGCAGCCATTGTACATTACAAATTTTTCTGCTGCACTTGTACCATACAAAAATAGCTCCATCTTGATTAAGTCGCTCTGCTTCAACCATTTAAGCTATATCAATCACAGCTTTCTGCTGCGTCTATTTTCTGCCAGGTTCGTCAGTCTTAAATTCCGTTTGTCTGTCGAACCCGGCATAGGAGGAGGGTGATGAAATTCTCAAAGATCCCTTTAAATTTATAATTAGATACTTTCGGTGTCGATTTATTTCGAATCTACTCGTATTAAGCGGATTCTGTAATATCGACAGCAATTTAATAAGTTCGAAAAAACGGTGCTGTTCATTATCACTGTGATAGGTTACATCTGTGTGGATATAAGCTAAATAGGGAAATTGCCTAATTTGGGTTTCCTAATTGCTCAATTTTGAAGCTATTTGTGATTGGCTTCAATGGTTTCGATTCTGCTCAATACTGTGAAACCCAGCATGGCCAACGGTACTGCCCCCGATGCGTATTTTGCCGCATTTGGCAGTGTCAAACCAGAGTTGGTAAACTCAGTCAACGTACTTCACAGAGCAACCATAGGGCTCTGTGTTCGGGATACTTACCACTTTGCCGGTCTTCAGTTCCGCCAGAGCCTTATCGACATAGTTAATCACGCCTTCTTTCTTTCTGCCCAGCGGCGAATTATCAATCGCACCGGCGTACGCAATCCTGCCTTTGGTGTCTATGATGAACATATGCGGCGTCGTTCTTGCTCCGTAGGCCCGACCCGTCCTGCCTGACCTGTCGTCGAGTATCGGAAACCCAATCTTGTGCTTGTCTGCAAATTCTTCGGTTTTTTCTGTAGTCAGATGGCTGGTACTATTAATCGCAAGCCAGAACACATTTTTGTCCTTGTATTTGTCAGCAAGCTTTATCATCGTTTTTGCTTCTTCATAATGATGCCTGACAAAAGGACATTCATAATTGAGCCATTCAAGCACCACAATTTTGCCCTTATAGTCGGAAAGGCTTATCGTTCTGCCGTCATAACTGGTTAGCCTAAACTCCGGCGCTATTTTACCGGTTCGGGATCCAGCAGTCGGCTCCTTACTCTCACAACCATAGAACATAACAACTGATAGTGCTAAGGCCGTCAACATTGTTAGAATTGTGCACTTCATTTTCTCATCCTTTCATTGAATTGTTTGTATTTATGTGGTTTGTGTTGTCGCTTAGTTTTCCTTCAGCACTTGATCATCGTATTCAATTTCAAACCGTAGTTTGTGCCCGGCTTCTTCCCGGGCCAGCGACAAAAACACTTCTCTCTGAACCTGGTTTTCAACCACGTCAGCCAAGTCTGTATAAAGATGGAACGAAGCTTTTTCCTTTTGCATTGCCACAACAAGCACGTCCTGATAACCCATATTTGGCTCCGGCTCAACATCCACAACATAATCAGCTATTTTAAGATCAGTCACTTTCTCTGTCGGTATTGTTGTTCTGTTGGCCTTCATAGCTTCCAGCTTTGCCTTGTGACCCAGTTCTTCTTTTGCAAAATCTCCAAAAACCTTATGCATTGCCGCATTCTTAGTTCGCTGTGCCAAATCCGTATAAAGCTGATTAGCCTCAATCTCTCTGTCAATTGCAAACTCCAACACCTCATCAATCGAACCAAATAATCCCATTGCCTTATCCCCTTAATGAAAGTTGAAATATTCGCATACTATTTTTCTAACAGCAATTCATCCGCTTTTGAGGCTAATATAAAATCGTTCTTATGCAGGCCGTTAATCTTGTGTGTCCATATTGTTAATTTAACTTTACCCCACGAAAGATAAATATCCGGGTGATGGCACTGAGATTCAGCTAACCGGCCAACCTTGTTTACAAATTCAAGGGCTTGGGCGAAGTCTTTGAATTTGTATTCTTTCTCAAGATGGTGCTCGCTGGTCACTCTCCAGTCTTGCGAGAGATATTCCAGTAGTTCTTCAATCGCTTTGCCCTTCAAAGGCTCGACACCGCCCTGGCAGGGTACGCATCGGTTTTTTAACAAACAGCTTTTTTCGCTCATGATTTTCATCCTCTCTATTTAGTTTTTGGTCGGCTATTTTGTCCGAGCGATATCGGAAAGCATTGTGTCAAAATCATCGATTTTGTTGACCGGACGATTACAAATATAATTTTCACACACATAGGTGGTAGCCTTACGCCCGTATCATTTTCCGTAACAGGCTTCGCCTGTCCGCCATTCGGCGGATAACTTCATCTGTGGGTTTACACCCGTAGAATTGCGGCAGAGTATTAAAAATCTTTTTTGTCATCTCACTGAAATCTTTCTCCACTTTCGGCCATCTGACTCTACAAGTCTATCAGCTTCGGGAAAACTTTCAGCTCCCGAAGGATATTCGTATGGCATAGAATCATCACGTTCCCACGCCTGTAGTATCGGCGTCAACAACCGCCATGTCACTCCCACATCATCCTGTCTTGTAAAAAGGGTCTGGTCGCCGACCATACAATCCAGAAGTAATCTCTGGTACGCCTGAGGTGTATCAACACCAAAAACATCCTTGTAACTAAAATTCATATTCAGTGTACTCATGCAGATTTTTGAGCCGGGCCTTTTAGCCTGGAAGCTCAGCGTAATTCCCTCTTCCGGCTGAATCTGCAATACCAGAACATTGGCAGCCATATTATCCAGCCCTGATGAAGCAAACATCGAATGCGGGACTTTTTTGAAAGTAATAGCAACCTCAGTATTCTTACAGACAAGTCTTTTGCCAGTTCGCAGATAAAAAGGTACATCCTTCCATCGCCAGTTATCTATAAACAATTTTGCCGCGATAAAAGTTTCGGTTTTGGAATCACGACTTATGCCAGACTCGTCGCGATATCCGACAACCTCTTCGCCGTCAATCACACCAGGAGCATACTGACCCCTAATAATGCTTTCTGCCCACGGTTGGAGAGTCAAAGGTCTGATTGACCGTAAGAGTTTAACCTTCTCGTCACGGATGCTGTCAGCGTCAAAAGATGTCGGCGGCTCCATAGCCGCTAAAGCCAACATCTGCAGCATATGATTTTGAAACATATCACGAAGGGCACCTGCCTTGTCATAATAACTGCCGCGATGTTCGATACCCATCGATTCAGCTATCGTAATCTGAACATGGTCAATATAATTGCGATTCCAGAGAGGCTCAAAAATTGCGTTAGCAAAACGAAACATCAAAATATTCTGAACAGTCTCCTTGCCCAGATAATGATCTATGCGATAAATCTGCGACTCGTCAAAGCAGCGGTGAATTATGTTATCTAATTCGACAGCACTCTGTAAGTCCCTGCCAAAAGGCTTTTCCACGACTAACTTAGGCGGTTGTTTCAAATCAGGCTCACGCGGGCAGGACAATCCCGCCGAGCCAAGCTGTTCTACTATTGTGGTGTAAAGAAGTGGAGGTACCGCAAGGTAAAAGATGTGAGCACCATCAACTTTATACTTTTTGTCTAATTCGCCAAGCCTAGTTTTGATATTTTCATAAAATACAACGTCAGCATAATCACCGCTTACGTAATAAAGTTTTTTAAGAAACAACTTAGAATCTTTGGCCGGGACACTTATTGACTGGTGGGTAATTTCGCGAAACTGTTGGTCTGAAAGGCCTTTTCTTCCAGCACCCAACAAATAGAATTTATCGTCAAGCAACTGCCTTTGAAATATCTGCATAAGGCTCGGCAGAAGCTTCCTGTGGACCAGGTCGCCGGATGCCCCGAAAACCACCATTGCAGTCGGCGGAGCGGGAATCTCGGCACAAATAATATTTTCTTTTGATGTAGAGGCCTGAATTTCCCACATAATATCTATCCCTTTAACTACGGCAGCGATAACCAATCTGCATGAAATACCCCTTCTTTATCGGTTCTTTTGTAAGTATGTGCGCCAAAGTAGTCTCGCTGAGCCTGAATCATATTGGCCCCTGAGCGTTCGTTGCGATAGCTATCAAAATAATTCAATGCCGAGCTAAAAGCCGGCACAGGGATACCAAGCTGCACAGCAGTAATAATCACCTTTCGCCAATTTGGCTGTGCTTTTTCTGCGATATTTTTGAAGTATGGGTCGAGCAGCAGGTTCGCAAGGTTTTTGTCGCGATCAAATGCTTCTTTTATTCTACTGAGGAAGTGAGCTCGGATGATGCATCCGGCCCGCCAGAGCATCGATATTTCACCAAGGTTTAGCGTCCAGTGATATTGCTCTGCCGCGGAGGCCATAAGCGCGAAACCCTGGGCATAAGAACAAATCTTTGAAGCATACAGAGCATCGTGAATAGCTTTTACAAACTCGTCTTTATCGCCGGAATATTTACCATCAGGCCCGTTTAATTCTTTCGCCGCCGCCACACGTTCATCTTTAATCGCCGAGATACAACGAGCAAACACAGCTTCAGCTATCGTAGGTGCTGGGACACCAAGACCAAGAGCACTTTGGCTTGTCCATGCGCCGGTACCTTTCTGAGCGGCTTCATCGAGGATCATCTCAACCAGAGGATTTCCGGTCTCGGGGTCTTTCTTAGAAAGGATATCGCTGGTAATTTCAATAAGATACGAATTCAGGTCGCCGGTATTCCATTCGGCAAAAACCTTGTGCATTTCATAAGTACTCATGCCCAGGGCATTTTTCATAAGGTAATAAGCTTCGCTGATAAGCTGCATATCACCATACTCAATACCGTTGTGTACCATTTTAACGAAATGGCCGGCACCATCGTCGCCTATGTAGGCACAGCACGGCTGGTTATCTACATGTGCGGAAATTTTTGTAAAAATCGGCTCCACCCGAGCATACGCCTCTTTGTTTCCGCCCGGCATAATAGATGGCCCTTTCAATGCCCCTTCTTCACCTCCCGATATACCGACCCCAATATAGGACAGGCCTTTGCCTTCAAGTTCTCGATATCTTCTGATCGTATCAGAGAAATGACTGTTGCCTCCATCGATAATAAGATCGTCTTTTTCCAGGAAAGGAATTATCTGCTCGATAACCATATCGACAGCTTCGCCGGCCTTGACCATAATCATCACTTTTCTCGGCATGGAAAGGGCATCAATAAAATCCTTTATTTCATAAGTTGGGACAATATTTTTGTCTTTAGCTCGGCTTTCGGCAAAGTCTTTTACCTTTTGCAGTGTTCGATTATAGACAGCTACCGTAAAGCCCTTGCTTTCCATATTACGGGCCAGATTCTGGCCCATTACCGCCAGGCCCCAAAGACCAATATCCGCTTTTGCCATTTTATATCAATACCTTAAGCTTATTATCCCAAATCCAGTTCCTATTACTCCTCAACCGGCTCAAATTCATTCTTGCCCGCGCCGCAGTCCGGGCATGTCCAGTCGTCAGGTAAATCCTCAAAGGCCGTGCCGGCTGCGACTCCATTGGCAGGGTCACCAACAGCCGGCTCGTAAATATATCCGCACATAAGACATTTGTACTTTTTCATATCTTTGGCCCCTTGTTCTGATTTTGCTTTTGGTTTCTTTTCTATGTACGTTGCCGCCGCCCGCGGTGTCCTGCCATGCTTAACATCGCGGTAATAAGTATATGTCATTGGTATTTTACTGTCATCAATAGTCCCACAAGCCGTAATCTTGCCGATAAAGAGCGTATGCGTTTCAACATCAATTACATCAGTAACTTCAGCCTCTATAAAAGCGACTGTATTATCCAAAATAATCTGTACACCTGTTAGCCCGGTTTTATAATTAACATCCTTAAATTTGTCTATGTCTCTACCAGTCCTGAAGCCAAACCTTCCAATAAATTTCAAAGGTGCAGCTTCGGCAAGAACCGATACAACAAAAACTTTGCTTTCAGCAATACATTTGTGAGTTAAATTATGTTTATTAACACTAATCGCTATCCTGGGCGGCTCAGGTGTTATTTGAAAAACGGCATTAACGACACAGCTGTTGAGTTTGCAGCCACTTTTAGAACTCACGATGCACATCCCGTAACTTAAGCTGAACAGCGATTCTTCATCCAACATCTGCATCTTCCTGACAAAGCAGACGGCTAACAGTTGGTTGCAACTGTATTGATTACACTATTTCAAGACCGGCAGTCTTCGATTCAAAACAGCAATATGGGCCATCTCTTCTTTGATAATCGCCTCTACCTTGTCTTTGCCGGCTTTGACGGGCACAAAATCTTTCAAACCAAGATAAAAAACGATTGAGTCCTTTTCGGCATCAATAGCTAATTTCAGAATTTCCTCTGCAGTCTCATTGCCTTTTAGCTGTTCACTTAGATCCTTGTTAAGATTGAACACATGGCCGTTGGCCATCGCCTGCAGATACAATGCAAGCTCATTTTCAGGATCAAAAACCCTCAATTCACGGGCTTCATCAGAGAGTTGCTTTCTCATATCAGCGAAAGTTTTTTCGTGCTCGACCTCCATGTCAGCAAGATCAAGCAGCATTTGACACACATTTTGATCAGAGATGTTCTTAGCTGCTTTGCGATAGAACTTTACGCCGTTTCTCTCGATCTGTTCTGCCGTTTCGAAGATTTCAAAGGCATTAAAAGTGATACTCATTTTCATTCTCCTTTCGTCACAGGCGGCGTAAATACGCGCTGAGCCATTTCCTTATCCAAAATAAACATAGCTTGTGGGCTGTTTTTTACGAGCTTCAGTTGCTCCAATACCTTGCTGACATTATCCTCTTCCTCAACCTGTTCGTTTACAAACCACTGCAGGAAGATTTCCGAGGCATTGTCCTTTTCATCACGGGCAAGATACACCAGGTCATTGATAAGGCACGTCACCTTCTGTTCATGCTCCAGAGTTGACTCGAAGACCGCGAGCGGACAATCCCAATCAGAAGGAGGTGCCTCTATCGGAGTTAAAGACACTCGACCTCCACGCTCAATGATTTGATCATAAAACTTCATTGCGTGGAACTGCTCTTCCAGGTTCTGTACCCGCATCCAGTTTGCAAAGCCAGGCAGGTCTGCTGACTCAAAATATGCCGCCATTGAAAGATACAGATAAGCCGAATACAGCTCTGCGTTCAACTGCCCGTTTAGGGCTTCTTCCATTTTTTTACCTATCATTTCTCATCCTTTCCACAAGCCATGAACGTTACAATACTTTTTCGCGCTAACAGATTCAGCTTCGATATCAAACACCGCATCGCGTTTATTAAACCAGGTACCCTTCTTGTTGCTCTCCAAACGGCTCAAATTCATCTTTGCAGATCCTTGCACCCTCGTAAGCATCCTCGTGGGTCTCTCTATAGCATTATTTTGAACTTTTCAATTAGATTCCGCAATTTCTCCATGTCGGGCTCACGTTCATACAAAGATTTATCATTTTCTTGATAGATACCTATGTTTTCTTCAAAAGTAGCCTTTTCTGAACTTGTGTAGAACACGCCAAGTGCCAATCTGTCAGATTGGGTCGCCTTTTCGAAGGCTTGATGTCTGTCTAAAAAATCATGGTCTTTAAGGTAATACGTATGCTCTTTGAACCACTGATATGTATTCAACTTGTTAAATGACACACAAGGTTGAAATATATCCACAAGAGCATAGCCTTTATGGGTAATTGCTTTCTTAACCACGCTTTTTGTCTGCTCAACATCGCCAGCCAAGGCCCTTGCAACAAATGAGGCATCAAGAGCAATAGCTACGGCTATAGGATTGAACGGCTCAAGAAAAACGCCATTGACTTGCACGGGGGTTTTGAAGCCTATTTGACTTGTCGGCGAAGCTTGTCCCTTTGTCAGGCCATAAACCATATTGTTGTGGACAATATTGGTTATATTAGGATTTCTGCGTATCGTATGCATGAAGTGATTACCTCCCTCTCCATACATATCGCCGTCGCCGCTTTGGGCTATTACGGTTAGAGTAAGATTGGCAGCTTTAATTGCCGTCGCGGCCGGTAGCGCTCGGCCATGCAAACCATTAAATACATTGGTCTTAAAATAATGAGGTGTTTTTGCAGCCTGGCCGATACCTGAAACAAGTACAAGATTTGTCGGCTCAATTTCTAAATCGGCTAAGGCCTCTTTTAGTATTTCAAGAATGGGAAAATTACCGCAACCTGGACACCAGGCAATGTCAATGTCACCCATACCAAAAATTTGAGTATCCACTGCTTTGTCCCTAATTCAAAAGAGGATTCAATCTTTCTGTTAATTCTTCGACATAAAAACTCAAGCCGTTATACTTGAGAATCTTGTTCTTAATGTCAATCCCTGTATGCAGTTTTATTAACTTTGCAAATTGAGAGGTAGCATTGTTCTCTACTATCATGATTTTATGGGCCTTTTGAAGATAACCGGCCGTTTCATTTGGCAATGGGTATATTTGCTTGAAGTGCAAAAATGCTACATCATCTCTGTTAAGATTTTTTACAGCCTCGTCCACAATACTGTAAATCGAACCCCAGCACACAATCAGGTTCTTATAATCCTCAGGCCCTACCAATTCTGGCGTGATTATCTCACCCTTCAGAAGTTCAAGCTTGCTCAGTCTTTTGTCAACCATCCTTGTTCTCAAATCAAGGTCTTCAGTAATGTGCCCAGCCTGATCGTGTTCATCGCTGTCGACAGCAACTAATCCTTGCCCAAATCCTGGTATCCCACGAGGGGAAATACCAGTTGCTGTTAATTTATATCTTTCGTAATCAACTTCGGTTTTAAATATGTGTTTTTCAATATTTATGTGCGACAAATCAAGAAAAGCTGTATTGTAGTAAGAGTCCACAAAGTATTGGTCAGTGAGTATAAAAACCGGAATCTGATATTCGTCAGCTAAATTAAACGCTTTCTGAGTCAGATGGAAGCCGTCTTCAATCTTCCCGGGTGCAAGTATTATTCTGGGAAATTCGCCGTGTCCGGCATAAAGGGCAAGCTCAAGGTCAGCTTGCTCGGTTCTGGTAGGAAGGCCTGTTGCCGGCCCCGGCCTTTGGGCGAGATGAATCACAATTGGACTTTCCAGCATACCAGCCAGACTCAATCCTTCTGTCATGAGGGCAAAACCGCCGCCGGAAGTAGTAACCATCGCTCTTGCACCGGCATACCAGGCACCGATGGCCATATTAATCGCCGCAATTTCATCTTCAGCCTGCTCAGCTATTATGCCGAATTCTTTTGCGTGTTTAGCAAGGAATACCAGTACTCCCGTTGATGGAGACATAGGGTATGCAGATATAAAGTTACAGCCGCCAGCTATGGCACCGAGAGCCACCGCTTCAGCACCGCTTAGAAGAATCTGCTCTTTAATGCCGGCAGCTTTGTCAATGTTAAACCCAATCGTCACAAAGTCTTGTAAATTTTCTACAAGCTCATAACCAGTTTTTGCGGAGGCAAGGTTGTTTTTTACGATATCCTCGGATTTTGTAGAAAAATATTGCTTCACAAAGTTAGAGACTATTTGCAAGTCGATTCTAAACAGTCCGGCAACTGTTCCAGCGGCAACTACATTGGAATAAATCTTATTGCCGATCTCAGAAGCTGCTTTAGTAAACGGTACATCAACGAGTTTATATTTAGTTCGGTCGAAATCCTCACCTATAACCTCTTTCTCTGCCAAGATAGTTGTCCTGGGACAAATTCTGGTTTCTACATGTTGTATTGCACCTTTGTTAAGGGCAATAAGAATATCAATCCGCCCCACGGAAGCACGGACAGGTCCTGAGGATACTCGTATTTCAGTAGAATTCATTCCGCCACGAATACGAGACATAAATTCTTTTGTCGCAAAAACATTATAACCTGCCAGCTTAAAGATTCTTGTCAGAAGGTGCTCGACGGTCTGAATACCTTGACCTGCCTGGCCACACAAAACAATAGAAACATCATCTTTCTTTTGAAACGACAAATTCTTATCCATGCCTTTATCCATATATCTAAGCAATTCACTTAATGCTTGTGGGTATCATCAGCCTGAAAATAAACCGCCCTAAATTCAGCCGACAAAGTCCTGAGCCTCTCAACATTCGATAGATCTGTCGTTTGTTTGGCTTTCATGCTGTAAACAAGAACCTCGTGCAACAAAGTCAGTTCCTTGACGTACACCTGGTAAGCCTTGCCATTGGTCTTATAGACTGGTTTTATACGCTGTGCCATAAAGTAGTATGTTACTATATGGCTTAACTCGTCAGCGTGTTTTTCTTTGTTATGGACCCAGCGGATTATTTGGTTCATGTTTGGCTTGTCCTGTTTGGACAGCTCTGTTATCTGCTTCATTGACTTTTCAATCGTGGTAATACTCTCAGCAATCATATCGAACCTAGCTGGGTCGCCGTAAATCCCACACGGAATTTGGCAATGTGAATACACTATAGACGACAAAACTATTACCAAATCCAAAATCACCAACACCGCAACTTTTTTGCCAAACGCATTTCTCATCTTTCGTTCCCTTTCCCAACGGGTAAGTTTTCAATATTCTTCCAAATGGTAGAACTCGGCGTTTTCAAGCCAGTGCTCCGGCCGAGATACAAACTCAATTATATTGTCCAACAGAAAATAGTGTTTCTTTTCTTCTTCAGCCAATTTCAGGAAAAGTCCTTTCTGACATTCTTCTTTTACTTCGTTAGCCTTTTCCAGGTAGAAATCCCGGCTTTTCTCCTCGATATCCTGAGCTTTCTTGTAAAGCTCGGTTTGCTTGATATCAAAATCAAAACTTTCGCCAGATTCCTTGATTTGAGCAAAGATATTCTTGGCATCGGTCAGGATTGTAGTCTCTGCCATATGTGCCTCTGCGGTTTGCATTCTCTCTATAGCATTGTAGTGTTTGACCTCCTCGTCTGCGAGCATCACCAGGATAGTTTTCAGCCCTTTGTTAGCTGTTTGCTGGGCCAGTTGACGATAGTAATCTTCGCCATCCTTTTCCATTTGCATTGCGTATTCGAATATATCCGCAATTTTGCTCATTTTTTAATCCTTATTCCGGTCGGTACTGGAAATCATTTTTTCAAAATCCTCGATGTTATTAACCGGTCGATTACAAATATAATTTTCACACACGTAAGCGGTTGCTTTGCCCTCTATGGCAGTCTGATTTTTGACAAAGGGGATAATTCGTTCAATAGCTGTACCTTTGTTGCCCTGTTCGTGCAGCAGTACAACCGCATTGGGCAGAAATTTGCTACGAAGCAACTTGAGCATCTGTTTTGTGTCCGTTGCCTCGGCGTTGCCCGCAATTACTATTTCCTGTGTTGGGCCAAGCCAGAAGCTCAACGCTGTCAACATTGCAGATGAATAAGAAGGAGACTGTCCCAACTGCTGCGAGAACGATTCAAGCACTTTATTGCCTTGTTCAATAAAGTGTTGATTCATAGTTAACCGGCCAAGTTTCAATAAAGCCAATGCTGCGATTGAATTGCCGGAAGGAATCGCTCCATCAGAGCTTGGCTTGACAGGGGTAATAAGCTTTTCGCCATCTTTGCCGGTAAGAAAAAAACCTCCCTGCTCATTATCAGCAAACAGCTCTATCATCTCTTCGCTGAGATTTTTTGCCTCGACGAGCCATTTGGTTTCAAAGGTCGCTTCATATAAATCTAACAAGGCCATTGTCATAAAGGCATAATCATCGAGAAAAGCCTTTTCGATTACTTGTCCATTGCGATAATATCGCATTAATCGGCCATCTTTGTATAAAGTGCTTAACATGAATTCAGCAGAACGCTTAGCTGCTGCTATGTATTTTTCCTCTTCCAAAACCGCTCCGCCATAAGCCAACGATGAAATCATCAGGCCGTTCCATGCTGTAATGACCTTATCGTCTCTGTGAGGCCTGATTCGTTTTTGGCGCGACTGAAAAATCTTCATGCGAGCGTTTGTGAGAATATTTTCTATCTTGTCGGGACTTTTGTTAAATTTCTTTCCAAGTCGCTCTATTGAGGTCGAAATGTGAAGAATAGTCTTGCCTTTTTCAAAATTGCCTTTCTCAGTAACACCATAGTAGGCATTAAACAGCCTGGCCTGATCCTTATCTAAAACAGAAGCTATTTGCTTTGGTTCCCATAGATAAAATGTGCCTTCGGCGCCTTCGCTATCGGCGTCTTCTGCACTGTAAAAACCACCTTTGGGATCAGTCATGTCCCGCAAAACATAATCAAAAATCTCTTTTGAGATTTCAGCGTACTTTTTATTTCCAGTAATCTGGTAAGCTTGAAGGTAAACCTTGCTTAGCAGAGCCTGGTCGTAAAGCATTTTCTCAAAATGCGGTGTAAACCATCGCGTATCGGTTGCGTAGCGATGAAAACCACCGCCAATGTGGTCATAGATACCACCCTTAGCCATTGCATCAAGCGTTTTCTCAACCATCTGCAAGGGTTGTTCATCTCTCGTACGATACCAGTAACAAAGCAGCATTGACAGATTCGTCGGCTGAGGAAATTTTGGAGCAAATCCAAAACCACCGTTGGCAGCATCAAAGCTGTCTTGAAAATATTTAAAAGCACCTGTTAACATTTGCGGCGAAAGTTTCTTTTTTCCGGTCGGAGCTCCTGGTCTTTCCAGAAATTCACTTAGTTTGCCTGCTGAGTTGACTAATTCCTGCCGTCTGTTTTTCCATGCGTCCCCAATAGACAGAAGCACTTGCTCAAAACCTGGACGGCCATACATATCATTTGGTGGAAAATATGTCCCTCCATAAAAAGGTTTACCATCAGGTGTTAAAAACACTGATAAAGGCCAGCCTCCACTGCCGGTCATCACCTGCACCGCTTTCATATAAATTTGGTCAACATCCGGCCGCTGTTCTCTATCAACTTTGATGCTCACGAAATGCTCGTTCATTATCTCGGCGATTTGCTCGTTTTCAAAGCTCTCACGTTCCATAACATGACACCAATGACAGGTCGAATAGCCAATTGAAAGGAAAATAGGCTTGTCTTTTTTTTTGGCTCTCTCAAACGCCTCAGTGCCCCAGGGATACCAATCGACAGGATTATGAGCATGCTGAAGCAGGTATGGACTGCTTTCATTAATAAGTTTGTTAGTGTGTTTATGTGTAGCGGTTACTGTAGGCATATTCTTTTCCTCTCTTGCTGCATTGCCAACCATAATAATAAACCCCACTGCAACAATAGTACTGAGCACCCGACTAAAAGCCTTTTCTGTCATTTTGAAACGGTCTTCAAAAGTCCGTGGCCATTTCTTTAACCCCATCAATGGCCTCTTGATGCCTTACCGCTGCGACATCCGGGCCGCCCTGTAGGGTTGGCTCAACTACGACCGAGCAAATGTCCTCAAAGCCCATAAAACCAAATATCAATTCGATATACTTGGTTTGCAAGTCAAACGCTTCGGCTTCGCTCTCAGCAGGGTATTCGCCGCCACGGGCGTACACGACCAACATCGGTTTTCCAACTACAAGTCCCTGGTATCCAGTATCTTCGCTATAACTGAACGTATAACCAGGCTGAACCAGAAGGTCGATATACTGCTTGAGCCGGTAGGGGATACTGAAATTCCACATCGGCACAGCAAGAACATATTTATTTGCCGAAATAAACTGCTCAATCACTTTCTCAACTTCTTTCCAGGCTTGAAGTTCCTCTTTTGAATGTTGCTTGCCATGTAAGATTGTATACTTGGCTTGCACTGCCAGCCCATCAAATTCGGGAATCACTGTATCAAACACATTCAAGGTAACAATCTCATCATCCGGATGTTTCTGTCTATACGCCTTTACAAAGGCATCAGCAACGGCGATACAATGGGAACGTTTACCTCTTGGAGAAGCTTGAATATATAAAAGTCTGTTCATTATTGGTTAACCTCACCTCATAGTAATTCTCTGACAGCGTCCAAAACCGATTGGTAACAAGGTTCATTGGCCAACTCATTAACTATCTGCATATACCTTATAACTACATCTCTATCCACCACGAATACGGCTCGGGCGATAAGACGTAATTCCTTTATCAGCACGCCGAAGGCAATAGCGAACGAGGCCTCGCGATGGTCCGAAAGAATCTGCACATTTTTAACACCCACTGCGCCACACCAGCGTTTCTGGGCAAATGGAAGGTCCATACTAATAGTCAGAACGACTACGTCATCGCCGACCTCGAAGATTCTAACCAAATCCAGCCGCGCCAAATTGCCAACTTCCTTTGCCGTCCTTTTAACAAATCCCCAAAAAAACAAGGCCCGACAAAGCCAAACCTCATACCCGCACACACTTCCAGCATGGGAAAATCCTCTCAACGCCAACCATTTAATCTCCCAGTTATAATCTCACAGGATTACAAAGATTGATCTTTTCTTCAGCAACTCTCCCGCAATGTTTACACATATAATTAGGATGTCGCACAAGAGATTTATATTCATCCGTGTTCTGTTGTTGATAACCCATATTTGTAAGATAACACAAATGTATCTCATGCCAATCGTGCGGCATCTTGGCTTTGTACTTCTTGGTCTTGAGTATCATCTCGTTGATTGCCTTGGCCTCATGTTTTAACTGCTTCTATGTCGAAACTATGCTTGACTTAACTGTCTTTCTCATTTTTTTTCCTCCTTTCTAAATCCTTGGCCGCTAGCCGGCCATAAGTCACAGCTTCACAGGCTTACAAAGATTTGTAGCCTTATTGGCAACCCTTCCGCATACTACCTGGAGATTACAGTTAGCCGGAAGTGTTTCGATTAAAGAAAAACTCGACTTTAACTTTTGTAGGTTTGCCCCCGATCTCCAAGACTGGGTAGGCAAGGAAATTGATCGGACCTGACACCGGCTCCGGCTCAACCAAAAGGTCGCGGCCTCGACTTAGTTCGATGCGGTTTGCTGGATGGTGGCCGAAGAAATAGGTAGACAGGGCCGAACACTTATCACCCTCACTGATGTCAACGGGCCACCACCTGCCCTCGGTATAAAACTCCGCCCAGCAATGATAGCCGTCTATCCCGCCATCATTCCTCGCCGAAGGGATTGATGCACCAATGGCGAATCGGGCCGGAATACCGACAGCCCTGGAAAGAGCGATGAAGTATGAATGAAAGTCTGTGCAATTACCCGTACGTGCGTCACACGCATAAACGGCATCGCCTTTTCCCCAGCCCGAACCGTACTTCATGTAGCGCATTCGGTCTATGACATGGTCGTAAAGGGCACGTGCGCGAACAAGGTCTCCCTTCTTGCCTTCAACAACCTCTTCGGCAATACTGTGGAAGGTCTCGTTGTCGGGAACAAGGCGCTCCGGATGAAGGTATTTTGCGAGCAGAGGGGTTTGCTCTTCATAAACACCTTTCTCAAGACGCTCTACATTATATCTCAGTTCAACCGTTTTTCCGCTGTCCTGCGGCCCAAGCGTCAGGAAAAGCACTTTGTTTCCATATTCACCCTCCTGCAAAATTTGCTGCTCACCCGGAGCTTTAATGCTCTTCACCTCGACCGTCTGGAATGCGCCAGTACTCGGCAAGGGAATCCACATGCGGCCGGTTTCGTTCATCCGAGGCAGCCTCGCCCGGTATATAAACTCGAACTCGTCGCTACCGGTAATTACCCCAAGCAGGTTTGGCGGTGCGTCTTTCACCGGTCCACGGTGCCACGTCTTGTCACGCTTTTGTTCCCACACATAAAGGGGTTGTCCGTTGGACTTGTGCACCGTCGTTTCCGTGACGGTCATTGCGCCGGGATCACCGGCAAGGAAAAAATCCACGTCATAAACATCCCCGTCGATATTCGCCAAATCCACGCAGGCGAAATGGCGGCGCGGCCCCAGATTCGCCAGATACTCGGTGTGGACGCGGACAAGCTTAAGCTTCAGTTCCTTGCCCTCGAAGCCAATCCTGAAATATCCTTCACCTAAGCGGGACTGCTCTTCGATGTGTTTTTCAATACCTTCCTGTATGTCTTCTGTTACCACGTTAGACACAGGTTCGGACGAGCTTTGCTGCTTATCTGATGACGTATTGCAGCCCGCAAGTAAAATGCAAACTGCGACCGCTACTGGTATTGACTTTTGCCAGCTCATAATGCGCTCCTTTCCAACTTTAACTGCATGACGCAGCCAAAAGTATCAGCTTTATTCTGGATGTTCCCCCGTCGGATGCTCACCTGCTGGATGTTCTCCTGCTGGCTTCTCACCGGTCGGATGCTCACCTGCTGGATGTTCCTCTGCTGATTTCTCTCCTGACGGATGTTCGCTGGAGGGATGATCCCCGGTAGGATGTTCGCTCTTGTCTTTGCAGCCCGTCAGGCTAAGCGATAAAACCGCGGCAATCAGTACCAACACAAATATCTTTTTCATCTTGTTCATCTTTACACTCCTTTCTAACAAAAATAGTTTTCGTTTTTCTCTACATCTCATTGGTATCTATTTACCGAGAGCTTGCCTTAGATCCATTGCGTGCTCTTGTTCCATAGCCAGAATATTTCTTAGCTGCTGAGCCAAGGCAAATTCTTTGATCTCTTCAGCCTGTTCTATTCTTACCTTGTACCTCTTTATTGCGTCCTCCTCACCATCAAGGTCCTGCTGCAGCATCTCATTGTTATCTTTTGAAGTCAGGATTGTACCCACATTGACACTTGGGCTTCCCCCGAGGTAATCTATCTGGTCTGCCAGAATCATAGCATGCTGAATCTCCTCGTTTACGTGAATCTTAAGTTCCTTTATGATATCTCCATACGCCGCCCCTGTCATTACTGCTGCATGGTTTATGTACTGTATTGCAGCGGAATACTCCAGCTCTAAGTCCATATTCAGCAAATCTATTAGTTTTTCCATTGTTACGGCCATTTCCTTATCTCCTGCAAATTTCTGATTGTTTTAGTTCAAACAGATTGATTACGTTACTTTGCATATTTCGGCTCGTTTCCCTGTTTCCATTTTATGTTGCAGCCCATACTTGGTTTTTGCTCTGCGGTTACTTGTTTTCCTTCAAGTACGGCATCAATCGCAGCTGTAAGGTCGGCTCCGGTGACAGGTATCCCATTGCCCGGCCGGCTATCATCCATCTGGCCTCGATAAACAAGCTCTCTTTCCCCGTCGAACAAAAAGAAATCTGGCGTGCAGGCGGCACGATATGCCTTCGCAACCTTCTGGGTTTCGTCATAGAGATAGGGAAAGGTAAAACCAGACTCTTTTGCTACCTCGGCCATCATCTCCGGGCTATCCTCAGCGAAATTAACAACATCATTTGAATTTATTCCAACGACTGCGACTCCTTTTGCCTGATATTCTTTAATCAGGTCAACCATTACGTGTAAAACATGTTTCACAAATGGACAATGGTTACACATAAAGATAACCAAAAGAGCCGATGACTCTTTGAAATCTGCTAATGACACCATATCGCCTTTGATATCAGGCAAGTTAAAATCTGGTGCCGACATTCCTAACGGCAGCATTGTAGAAGCTGTCATAACCATTACCAAATACCTCCTTTAGAATAGTGAAAACCTACCCCTTATATATATTCCATATCGCTTCACGTTTCATCACCAACGAGTGGCCGAATCTTATCGATGGCAAAGTACACCAAATGTCTATTTATTTTGTCCGGCTTAAAAATCTTTGAATGCTTCTTTTTTAATGCTTTTATGCGGTCAGAATCCGTTTCCTCACGGACTTTTGTCAAATACAATCTCTTGCCTGCATATCCTTCAGTATTCTCAAGGAACATATAAGCAGCGTGAGGATTAGAGCGAATATTTGCATAGCTTAACCGGTCGAACATGCTAAATGCGATGGTATTCTCATCAATAATACAAGGCTTGGCGTAAATAGCAACGTCAACAGTTCCCGAAGCATCACTTGTAGCCAAAATACCAACACTATTGGCACCCTTAAAATAATCGCGCAGATCCATAATGATTCTCCCAATAAACGAATATTAGCTAAAAGCCCATTTATTCAGAAACCTTTAGAACAATCTTACCAAACTGTTTTGCTGTCTCCATCCTGCCCATCGCATCTTTTACATCTACCAGCGGTATCACCGAATCTATAACAGGCTTTAGCTTAGCTGCTGTCACGACCTTTAGCATCTGACGAAAATCCTTATCCGAGCCCATAGTCGATCCCAGAATTGTCAACTGGTTCCAGTACAGCATTTGCAAATTTGTCGGTGCTTGAGGTCCTGATGTTACACCACATAAGACTATCTTTCCTCCTCGGCATACAGCTGAAAAATCAATATGCCAGGTGGCTGCTCCTACTGTATCAATAATAATATCAACGCCTCTGCCGGATGTAACATCTCTTACGCATTGCGCTACGTTATCAACTTTGCTGTAATTAATCGTGTAATCAGCGCCAATCTGACTTGCACGAATCAGTTTTTCATCTGAGGATGAAGTAACAACTACCTCGGCACCTGCAAGTTTGGCCAATTGAAGGGCAGAAAGTGCAACCCCGCCGCCTATACCATGTATCAAGACAGTTTGGCCTGGTTTGAGCTGCGCTCGTGTCATAAGCATCCGCCAGGCTGTAAGGTACGATAGTACAAATGCCCCTGCTTCATCAAAATTCATATGGTCGGGTTTAGGATGTACTTTTTGAGCAGGCACAGCTACCTGTTCAGCGAATGTCCCTTGTCGAGTCATGCCTACAATTCCAAACGAAAGGCACTGGCTTTGCTCGCCACGATTACAAAATTCACAGGAATCACAACTCAATCCCGGATTCAAAATTACCTCATCACCAACGTTTACGTTTTTTACATTTGAACCAACGGCAATCACAACACCTGCAGCATCAGAGCCGAGGATATGCGGCATCGCAACTTTGAGTCCGCCCCTGCCTTTTCTTACCCAGATATCCAGATGATTGAGGCTGGCGGAATGGACCCTCAAAACAACTTCTTCTTCGGTTGGTTTGGGGGCAGGGATTTCTTCAAACCTAAGTTGGTCCAAACCGCCATGCTCTTCAATAATTACCGTCTTCATCGTAAATGCCTCGGCGAGGGTGAATTGACCCTCTCGACAGCATCGATTCGCTGCAGAAAATCTTCTATACTATTGAAAATACACTTTGCCACTGAGGTTTACTGGTACTCTATTCTGCGGAACAATTGTAAAAACCAGCAGACACTCCAGAAGTTGTTCATCGATGAGGACAGGCCGGCTCAGAAATTCGCTCAAGAACTTCATAGGTCAAATGCTCATCATGACTTTTTACGGCAAGGTCCGACAATGAGACAAAACCAATCGGCTCGTTATCGCTGTTGACAACCAGAAGCCTGTGAATCGACTCTTCTTCCATCATTCTGGCGGCTTCACGAATGTCATCATCCTCGAAACAGCAACAAACGTCTGAGGTCATAATTTCTTTTACCGTCGTACTTGATGCATTTTTATCCTCAGCGACCGCACGTAGGGTTATGTCGCGGTCTGTAATCATACCAATCAACCCGCTATTTTCCCAAACCGGCAGTGCTCCAACTTCAAGCGACCTCATCTTCTGAGCTGCCTCTATCAAACTGGCTTCTGAACCGATGCTTTCTACACTACATGTCATAATTTCTTTGACCTGCATGATACACCTGCCTTTCATAAAATTTTTGGTTTTCTTAAATCTTTAAAGTATCGAATTCAGTTAGGCTATTCTCAATTTAAATTACCTTGCCAACAACAGCTATCTGCCTATCAAAACCTCCGAATCCCTGAGCATTTCAGCCAAATCTTCCTTGACCTCACCAATCTGGCTTATATTGAACTTCTCCACCAGCACGTTTAGTACGTTTGGGCTTAAAAAGGCCGGCAGGCTTGGGCCAAGCCTTATGTTCTTTATCCCCAGATGCAGCAGGGTCAGCAGGATCGCAACTGCCTTTTGCTCATACCATGAAACTACAAAGGAAAGAGGCAGCTCGTTGATACCACAATCAAATGCTTCGGCAAGTGCCAGTGCGATTTTAATCGCCGAATAGCAGTCATTGCACTGACCTGTATCAATCAAACGTGGAATCCCATCAATATCACCATAGTCGCGCGCATTTAATCGATACTTACCGCATGCCGCCGTCAATATCACACAGTCATCGGGAACCTTTTCAGCAAACTCGGTGTAGTAGTTTCGACCGGGCTTAGCACCATCACAGCCGCCAATAAAGAAGAAATGTCGAATCTTGGCTGCCTTTACAGCCTCGACGATCCTGTCAGCTAAACCAAGCACGGCTGTATAATGAAAACCGGTGCTCAGAGTTCCTTGCGGGTTCTCTGGCAAAGGTGGAAGTGACAAGGCCTTCTTAATTACCTCGCTGAAGTCTCTGCTCTTTATGTGCTTTACGCCCGCAACACCAGCTATCCCGCAGGTAAACATCCGATCCTTGTAGGAGTCTTTTGGAATTATAACACAGTTGGTTGTAACTAAAATCGCTCCGCTAAACTCATCGAACTCTTTTTTTTGATTCTGCCACGCAGTGCCGTAATTGCCCACAAGATGCTGAAACCTCCTAAGCTCTGGATAGCCATGACAGGGGAGCATCTCGCCATGGGTATAAACATTAATGCCCTTGTCTTCGGTCTGTTTTAGCAATTCATAAAGGTCCGGCAAATCATGACCGGTAACAACAATTCCTGGCCCAGCCTTAGTGCCCTTTGCAACTGTTGCCGGCTTAGGATGACCAAACCGGGACGTGTGGGCATTGTTGAGCATCTCCATAACACGAAGATTCATCTCGCCGGCCTTTAGTACCAGCTCCAAGTAACGGTCGAGGTCAAAATCCACATTCGTGAGTGTTGAGAACATTGCCTCGTGCATAAATGCATCGACCTGCTCATCTTTTTGCCCAAGCTCCCGTGCGTGATATGCGTAAGCAGCAATACCCTTTAACCCAAACATAAGGGTATCCTGCAGACTCTGAATATCCTCGTCCTTGCCGCAAACACCTACCTTCGTACAACCTGTGCCTCCTGACGTTTGTTCACACTGATAACAGAACATAGCTTATCCCTTCATTTTTTAACTCATCAAATAGTCTCGTTCTCTGGTACTACTTCGCTTGCACCTTAATCACTTTTGCTTTGGCTTCTTCTTTCTTGGTCATCTCTATCATTAGAACACCATTGTCATAGGTCGCGTTAGTTTTGTCACTATCAACGTATTCCGGAAGGTCTATCACCCTGTGAAAGTCGCCACGGCGCGTTTCGTTATACCAGCATTGTTCATCTTTTGCCGCTTCTTCGCATGGAATCCTTTCGCCGCGAACCAAAAGCCTGTTGTCCTCAATGGAGATTTTAACTTCTTTCGGATCTATCCCGGGAATATCCAGCCTCACTAACACAGATTTATCTGTGAGGTGAATATCTACCGGCGGGTGCCAAAATCCTTCGCCTGACACAGAAATTAGTGATCTTCCAAAAAACCTTCTCATTATTCTTTCCATTTCGTCCTCAACAAAATCAGTTGGACGCCGTGATAGTACATCAGCCATTTTGAACATCTCCTTTCTTTTTCTTGAGTATCGTTTTCGTCATTTTTTATAACCTTTTTTGCGTCTTATTCTTAGGTGCCGTACACTATTAGTTAACCTTTCACAAACCCTTATTTTCAGAAAGTAGTTACTCTTGCCAATAGAAATTTAATTACTCCTCTATCGAAATTGCTTCAGAAGGGCAACTATCCGCTGCTTCTTTACATGCATCCTGAAGTTCGATCGGAATTTCGTCTAATTTCACTGCTGCAACTCCTTCCTCATTTTGTTCAAAGGCCTCAGGGCAAATGTCAACACAAGTACCACATCCACTACAAAGCTCGGAGAAACTCCACCATGTCCTCTTTTTCCTGCCGAGTGAGTTTAGTTTCGAGTATTAAATTAAAGAACTCTACTGTATCTTCTAATGTAAGTAGTCGTCCATCGTGGAGGTACGGCGAGGAATCTTTTATTCCCCTCAATGGGAAATTCTTAATCGGCCCGTCTGCCGAAGCGTACCTGCCATTTATCATTTGGGATTTATAGAATCGTTCAGTCTTTAAGTTATGCATAAGATTATCAGTGTAGTAAGGTGGAGTGTGACATATGGCACAGGCTCCCTTTCCGAAAAACGCGGCCTGGCCACGAAGCTCAGCCTTGGTAGCTTTACTCGGATCAAGTTTTCCGAATACGTCCAACTTAGGGGCAGGCGGGAAATCCAAGAGTGCCTGGAATTCAGCCATGAAGTGGACTTGGCTACCTCGCTCGAGAACATTTACACCCTTTTTGGCAGCGATAACATGATCTCCATCAAAATAAGCCGCCCGCTGTTCAAATTCAGTAAAGTCTTCAATTGTCTTGAGTGCTCGCTGGGAACCAAAGAGGCGCTGGATATTAACACCCCTCAGAGGTGGAGTGTCGAGTCGATGACGAAACTTTTGTGGGCGTATATCACCGACCAGGTGTGTTGGAGCTGCTGTATGACCATTGGAATGACAATCGAAGCAGGTTACCCCTCTGCTTGGCTGTTCGCTACGGCGGTCTTCAGTTTGATTGAATTGCTGTTGGGGGAACGGCGTAACCAACAGGCGAAGTCCTTCAAGCTGCTTTGGATTAAGTATGCCATTAAACAACTCATAGTAGTTGTTGATGGTCACGACTTTTCCCTGTGAGACGTCGCCAAGGTCGGGACGTGTGGTCAGGTAAATAGCAGCCGGAAACTCAGGCAGGAAATGGTCCGGAAGGTCAAAATCAAGGTCAAAACGCGTGAGGTCTCGTCCTTCTTGTTTATTGATTTCATCTATCACGAACTGGGGGAAAACCATACCGCCTTCATTATGATTGGGATGAGGCAGTGGCAGAAAACCTTTTGGGAACAGATCTTTTTCGCGGATTTCATCAGGCGTCATTTCTGCAAGCTGCTGCCAGGTCATTCCGGCAGGCAGCTTAACCCGAACCCCCTCCTGGACAGGCTTTCCGCGAGACATCGTGACACCTCTGGCCGGCCTGTCGGACAAATCGTACCTTGCTCTCAGCAGATCCATTTGGCGTTCCATTACTTCAGGCTTGGCAGCTTTCATTCTCGTTAAAACTGAATCAAAGTCTTCAGTGATGGCAACAGGGGCATAACTTGTTTCTTTCGCATAGGAAAAAGCTACTACAATAATTAAAGCCCCTATAACGATTGCACTTATTCTCATAACTTTTATTCTGTCTATCATTTTTAATTTCTCCTTTCTTCAATTCGTGAGACATTTTTTAACCATTAATTTTCAACACAATAAGAACTTCTGCCGCAAAGTTTAACCTGCACTGACTTAGTTAAAGCCCAAGCCGCTACCGAATCACCATAGGCTGGCATACGGCACCTCTAAACGGAGTAACCCTTCCACAGTTCTTACAGGCATACTTCATTTCTGCCACCATTGGCGCACATACATGCCGAGGGTCACCGCTGGAAGCGCCGCAATATCTACAAATGTATGTCTGCTCTGCCTTGACAGGCGAACAAAGGTGAGAGCGTGTTTTCGTAACCTTCCCGCAGGTCGAACAAGTATAAACAGACTTTTGCTTTCCCTTTGCGTCTTTTGTTTTCTTCTTTTTCGCGGTCTTCGTCATGAAACATTTCCTTTCGTTTTTTCTGAATGTTCTTTTGAGCTTCGACTTATACCTATTTTTGTATCTTACTTTTGCAACAGCTGGTTACTCACAGACTAACTAATCCGTCACCTCTATTTCGGCGTGGCCCTCCCAGGTCCCGTGGAGATTACATCGCTCAAAGGCGCGCAGCTTGTCGTGCATATGATCCAATGACACACAAATTTTCATAATGGGACACGTTCTGCGGGCTGTAAGGTCCATTCTGGCTAAGAAGGTATGATCCGCATACAGCTCGATAAACTCAATGTGATGGCCCGGCTCGTTCGGATGTTGCATAAGCTTGCCTACTTCCACCATGATCTCAAAACACTCGCCCTTTTTGACTCTTCTTGGGGCAGTGATAACCGGCAGATGCTTCTTTTCCAAATCCGTCATACTATCCCGATCTTTGACAATATTGACACCACAAAAGAGATCTTCTTTACATTTAACGGTAGTCATGGTTTGACTTGACATACTTCACGCTCCTTTCTGACAATATTTTTTTTACGTCCTTGCCGATCAGCGCACACATCGCAAGGATGTAACTGCCAAACTACAAATCCCGCACCCTCTCCACTCAGGTATTCTTTCATCCATGATTGAAAGACCTTTCATTTGGTTTTTGTCGTTTTGAAGTTTATCTCGATTCGAATGTAAGGCAGCCGGGTTCCTGTTCGCCGTAACCTACATAAATTCCCGGCGCCTGGCACTCCAAACTGGTGTTGTACTTGCAGACCGCAACCTTGCAGGCGCCCACACCGGCCATACTACCAGTATCTCCGCCTTTTGTTGTGGACTGGCAGAAAGTATCACATCTTGGTCGCATGCCGTCACCAATAGTTATTGCCATGGTGTGGCAGAAACTGTCCATGTTATAAGCGCAATCGCTCACCTGACATTTTGTAACCATTGACATTTCCATAATTACACTTCCTTTCTCTTTTCTTGTTCTCTCACGACTCAACTTCATTAATAATCGAGACTGTAGCAAGATTACAGAGTATCCTGCTTGGTGGACATCTGTTGCTTGCAGCCAAATCGTGGCAAAAACCCAAACTTAATGTTTGGATTCGCTGAAACAGGAGCCCGGAAAGTGCTATTAGCCAAGTTGAATTTGTATAAGTCATTGTATTCAAATACCTTACATATTATTTGCTCTGTAATGCTACTACAGTCTCTAATAATCACCTAATTTTCTACCATACACAGCAGCTGTTTTGAAAAAGCTTAAGT
>CAZFOQ010000029.1:0-32089 GCA_964520535.1 uncultured Pirellulales bacterium
CTATGAGAACTGGAGTGGCCATTCAAACCTCCAACTACGTTCGGGACAATGTCCGTTTTTTTACTTGGTTTTTTGGAAGAATTCTCCTTTCCGCAAATTCATGAGTGTAAGACAATATAAAAAAATAAACATTGTGAAACAAACGGACACATCACTTTCTGCCGGAGTTTTGGGCAGTTCCTAATTTTTTTACGAAGCTTATCTCCTAATAAGCACTCCAGAGATATAAAATCTGGGGTGTACTGAGTTCGTACAGTGTGGCTCTATTGAGTTTTAGTGTGTTTTGCGTTCGATAACTCAAAAAGTCGCTAAAAGAAAAAGGCTTGCGGTATCTTACTACTTGAGCGTTGTCAATCTGTGCCAGAGATTTCGCTATGTCTATTGCGTCATCCATGTAGCCGATTTGATCAATAAGCTTTTCGTCAAGTGCTTCCTGGGCGCCAAAAATGCTACCGTCAGCCAGACGTGTGACTTGAGGTAACGTAAGTGACGCCTTTCTTGCTTCGGCAACAATCTTCACGAACCTGTCGAGTGCGGGCTTAATTAGCTTATCCTGTATATATTGAATTTCTTCTTGAGTTGGTGATCTGAACGAACTGGGCCAATCCTTTTTTTCGCCGGATTTGATAGTGACTGGTAAGATGCCAAGCTTGTCTTCCAGTAAATCCTGGACGACAAGATACGAACTGATCACACCTATTGATCCTGTTATTGTGGTGGGTTCGGCTATGATTTTTTCACATGCTACCGATGTATAGTAACCCCCCGAAGCGGCGACTCCCTGCATAAAAGCAATGACCGGTTTGTTCGCTTTGTCCCGGAACTTGCGTATTTCTTGATAGATTTGATCGCTGGCTGAAATCGTTCCTCCTGGTGAATTCACCCGAACAATCACTGCCTTTACGCGTCTATCCTTCCTGGCTGCTTGTAACTGCTTATAAACATTTTCGGCTTGTTCGCCGTATATTACTCCCTGCACTGTAATCATTGCGATTTTGGTTCCTATCGGTCCTTCTCGTATGACTTCTTCGATAAGAACACCCCTTCGCCCTGTTCCAAAGACGATTAAAACGCCGATCAGCAAGAAAAACAGCAGGAAATTAGCCATAATCGAAAGCGCAAAAAGTATGCCCGTTACAATCTTCCAGCCGGTTCCCTTCTTCCTTGTTTGCACAATTGGTCTGCCTGCTGCCAGGCCGGGTATGGTCTCCGCTGGTTGAGGTTGTCCCGGCTGCGATATGTTATTGTCTTGTTTATATTCCATAATAATTCCTTTAAAAATGGCCGTGCACTCTTCTTCGAGTCAATTTGCCGAGTTTGCTGCCACAGCCAACTCAAGTCGGGTTGGTCCACGGCACAACGAACTGACGCTTATGGCTGCTCCGTTCCCGGCCTGACCAGGTTCACGCTGTTCATTTGCATGGGACCCGACTGTCAACGTCGCTTATGGCAGTAGTGGCTCAACAGAATCGACCCTCGGAAAAGAATTCAGCCTCGCTGTAGCGGATTGCGAGTGTAGGGTACCGCTAACACCCCGCTTAGCACGGCCAATTTCACAGAAAATTCTCAGCCACAAAGCCAATAATATAAACATGTTAATTGATTTATATCGATCAGGCAACTTTTTTTTTGACTCAATTTAGGTCTCTTTTCTGGCTCCGTCAAGAGAGTTTATTCTTACGGTCCCATTATTCGATAGATGGATTATTAAAACAAGTTGAGACAATATATTCAGGATTACAAAAAAACCCTTTGACTTTAGGGAATAAATTCATTAAACAGTGTGAAAGGTGGTAATTTAAAACTCTTGGAATATTCTCGATACCCAAGGATTTATAGTACAGGTATGGTTTTTGGCAGGCGTCCTGTGGAGAATGGAGCCATGCGAGATAGCGAGAATAACGAGGAAAAGAAAGTGGAGGAGTTGCGCGCGCAAAAGGCGAAATTAGAGCGCGTTGGCGGCCACGTCGCCAGACACAGCAAGGCCGAACAAAAACTGCAACTCGATGGGGACCAGTGGGAGAACACTTTCAATGCTATTTCTGACTGGATTGTATTGATTGATCTTAAAGGGCGAATACTTCGGACCAATAGCTCAGGAGAGAAGTTCACAGAGCTATCCTCCACCGAGATTGTTGATCAGTCCTGCTGTAAGTTAGTCCACGGCTCGGAAAAACATATCCCCGACTGTCCCATGCGGGAGATGATCCGCACTGGTCAACGTGCGAGCGCAGAACTTCAACTTCCGGGTGGTCTGCGCTATTTGACTGTCACAGTGGATCCCATAACCGACGAGAAGGGTAACATCAGAGCTGCAGTGCACATCGTTCGCGATATAACACAGCACAAAAGAGCAGAAAGGGCATTGAGACTAAAAGAAGCTGCCATCGCAACCTCCATTAATGCTATTGCTATGGCTGATCTTGATGGAATTCTGACATATGTTAACGATGCCTTTCTGAAAATGTGGGGATATAAAAACGTTGGTGAAGTTTTGGGAAAACCATCTAAGCAGTTTTGGCAGATTGATGAGCGGATTAAAAGCGAGGTAAAAACCTTGCGTCATGGAGGAGGTTGGATAGAGGAAGCTCCCGCTCAGCGAAAAGATAATTCGCTTTTCATCGTGCAGCTTTCGACAAACATTGTCCTGGATGATTCCGGCAAACCTGTTTGTATGATGACTTCATTCATAGATATCACTGAACGCAAAAAGGCAGAGCAGGCGCTACTCAAATCTGAAGAGTACTACCGCATGTTAGCCGAATCAATAAATGATGGCTTGTCCCAAATTAATGAGAACGGCATAAAGGTCTATGTGAACGAAAGGTGTGCGGAAATATTCGGATACTCGCCTGATGAAATGATCGGAAGGCATTGGTCGGACTTCTATGATGAAAACGCTCAGAAGATAATTAAAGAACAAATAGCTCAAAGGGAAAAGGGGATTGCTGAATCCTATGAGGTGATGGCCACAAGAAAAGATGGGCGGAAGATTTATATTCGAATATCACCACAGCCAATTTTTGACAATGACTGCAAGTTTAGGGGCAGTATTACAATATTGACCGACATCACCGAACGCAAGAAAGCAGAAGAGGCGATAAGACAATCTGAAAGAAGATTTCGTACTGTTGTTGAAAACAGTCCAGATTTCATTGTATTAGTTAAGAAAGATGGGATCATATTCGATGTTAACCATCTGGAAAAGGGTTATACAAGAGAAATGGTCATCGGCCAAAGTGTCTTCAACGAAGATTGGTATGAAACAAAAGATCAAGTTGTGTATGCTCGAAAACAGATCGAACATGTTTTCCGAACAGGGGAATCGGGAAGCTTTGACTACGCGCAAACGGCTCCGGGTGGTTTGCTGTCATTTTATGAAACCAGAGTAGCCCCTTTTGAGCAAGACACCGAGGGCAGTATTCTATCTGTCCAATGCGCTACTCGTGACATCACCGAGCGCAAAAAGGCCGAGTTGAAACTAAAAAAATCTGAGGCTAATCTTGCACGGGCACAGCAATTGGCCCATCTGGGTAGTTGGGACTGGGATATTCAGGAAGATCAGATAAAATGGTCTAATGAAATGTATCGTATTTGGGGTTACGAACTACTCGAATTTATTCCCAAATATGCTGATTTCCTCAATTCTCTGCATCCGGATGATCTAAAGACTGTCAAAAAGGCTGTACGAGATACCCTGACCAAAAAAATACCATATAATATTGAGTATCGGATCAAGACAAAAGGGAATCAAGAACGGATAATCTATGCTCAAGGAGAAGCAGAATTTGATGAAATAGGTCAGCCGATAAGGATGTTTGGAACAGCTTTGGACATCACAGAGCGCAAGCAGGCGGAAGAGGCGTTACAGGAGAGTGAGGAACTGTTCAGAACTTATATTGAACAAGCGCCGGAAGCGATATTTGTCCACAATCTTGATGGTCGATTCTTGATCGCAAACAACTTGGCTTGCAAGTACACGGGTTATTCTAAAGAAGCATTATTGACAATGAAGGCTTCGGACATAGATGTTGGGATTATAGAGAAAAAGCATAGAAAGAGATACTGGGAAAAACTGCACATTGGTGAGCATGTAACAATTGAAGGTACTCATATACGAAAAGACAGAAGTACTTACCCTGCTGAAGTTCATATTGTAAAAATTATCTTAAATGAAAAACCAATGATATTAGCTTTTGTCCGTGATATTACCGATCGCAAGCGAGTGGAGGAGACGCTGCGGGAGAGAGAGGAACTACTCAGAGCTACCCTTGAATCAACAGCGGATGGAATTCTCGTGGTCAATAATAGGGGGCGGGTTACACACTCGAACGCTCGAATGACTCAGATGTGGCGTGTCCCCGAGAAGCTTTTTGAAGCGGGTGACGATGCGAAACTGCTGCCGTTCGCCGCAGAGCAGTTGTTGGATCCGGAGGGCTTTCTTGCCAAGGTCGAAACGCTGTACCAATCTAATGACGAAGACTTCGACACCCTGATCTTCAAGGATGGCCGGGTATTTGAGCGATACTCGTGTCCGCTTATCCGGGACGGAAAGAACGCTGGCCGTGTGTGGAGTTTTCGGAACATTACCGGGCGTAAGCATGCCGAAAAAAGTCTTCTTGAATACCAGGAACAGCTTAAATCCTTAGCTTCACAATTAACACTGACAGAGGAACGCGAGAGGCGCCGGATTGCTACTGAGCTGCACGATCAAATCAACCAGTCTCTGGCGATTTCCAAGATTAAATTAGAGGAGCTGCGCCATTCAACGGTTTCTGATGAATCTCACAAAGTCCTGGGAGAAGTGTGCAACTGGCTTAGTCAGACTATGAAGAATACACGTTCTTTAACATTTGACCTGAGCTCTCCTATATTATACGAATTGGGTTTTGAGAAGGCCGTCGCTGCGTGGCTTGAGGAGGAAATTCAGCGAAAACACAATATCCATACTACATTGCATGGTGATGGGAAACCCAAGCTTCTTGATGATGATATTCAAGTGCTTTTATTCCGCGACGTGCGGGAATTGCTTATCAATGTTGTCAAGCATGCACACGCAAAGAAAGTGAAAGTTTCTATCAAGAAAGTTGATAGTATGATACAGGTCAGAGTTGAAGATGACGGAATAGGATTCAATCCTGTTGAAGCAACGGCAGCAAAAATGGAGGCGTTCGGACTTTTTAGCATTCGAGAACGGCTGGAGCATCTGGGAGGACATTTTGAGATTGATTCGTCGCCCGGCTGTGGGTGTAGAATTACAATGCTGGCACCGCTAAAACAAGCAAAGACCAATTGTGGAGAGAAGAAATGAGTATAAGGATTTTAATAGCCGATGACCATGGAATTGTTCGTGAGGGCCTTCATTCTTTGCTTGGAAAACAAACGGATATGGAAATAGTTGGTGAAGCTACAGACGGACGAGAGGCGTTTAATCTTGTGCAGGAATTAGTGCCGGATGTTGTTGTGATGGATATAACTATGCCTAACTTGAACGGCGTTGATGCGACGAAACAGATAATCCACGAGTTCCCAAAAGTAAAAGTAATTGCTTTATCGATGCATTCAAGTACGATGTTTGTAGCGGATATGATTAAGGCAGGGGCATCAGGCTACATGCTGAAGGATTGCCTGTTTGGTGAACTCGCAGAGGCTATACGAGTTGTTAGTGATGGTGGCACTTACCTTAGCCCGGGAGTTGTCAGCATAGTAGTAAGCGATTATGTGAATCGATTAACCGGTAGCAGCGGTTTACCACTTGAGAGTCTTACGGACAGAGAACGTGAGGTCCTTCAACTGATAGGTGAAGGAAAAAATACCAAGCAGATTGCCATGCAGTTGCTCGTAAGTACCAAGGCCATCGAAGCGAACCGCCGTAAAATCATGGACAAACTGCATAGCCAGAGTGTAGCGGATCTTGTGAGATGGGCAATTCTCGGAGGTCTGACTTCTCTGGAGGTAAATATGCCCGAATCTTAGCTCAGATTTTGCAGACACTCTGAACGTGAAGCCACTGTTTTTATGACCTTATGACCTTATCAAAAGTGAAAAATTAAGCTTAACAGGCCTGGTCAATGTTTTTGTGGAATTAATGCGATTCGTGCGACTCGGCTTGCGGACGAATGACTATGGAATGGCTTGGGTCTGGAAAGTTTGAGAGTCGAGACGTGATTGTCTTATGTATTGATTACCAGAGTCAATGGCAAGGACTTTGGTGTCCATTTGTGGAAATCTTGTTAAAAAAGTCTGAAAATAAGCAATCGTTCTCCTCAGTCCTTCCTCTAAGGATACCTTGGGCTGCCAGTTTAGTTTTTCCTTCGCAAGATCAAGTCGAGGCTGCCTTTGGCGGGGATCATCAGTTGGCAGTAACCGGTAGACAATCCTGGATTTTGATCCTGTGAGTTCTATGACTTTCTCCGCCAGGTATAAGATAGTGCTCTCAGTCGGATTTCCTAAATTTACTGGCCCAGTGAAATCGTCATCTGTATCCATTAATTTAATTAATCCATCTATCAAATCGTCAACGTAACAAAAGCTTCTTGTTTGAGTCCCTTTGCCAAAAATAGTAATATCCTCATTCTTAAGTGCTTGCATAATAAAATTACTAACGACTCTGCCGTCATTTGGATGCATTCTCGGTCCATAAGTATTGAAAATTCTGGCCACTTTTATTTTGAGCTTGTGTTGACGGTGATAATCAAAAAATAATGTTTCGGCACATCTTTTGCCCTCGTCGTAGCAACTCCTTAGTCCAATTGGATTTACGTTGCCCCAATACTCTTCGGTTTGTGGGTGAATTGTTGGGTCACCATATACTTCTGATGTAGAGGCTTGGAGGATCTTGATCTGTAATCTTTTTGCCAATCCCAACATGTTAATAGCACCATGTATGCTGGTTTTTGTAGTCTGGACAGGATCGAATTGATAATGTATAGGAGAAGCAGGGCAAGCAAGGTTATATATATCATCCACTTCTGCGTATAGAGGGAAGCATATATCGTGTCGTAAGACTTCAAATCGAGGATTAGATAGTAAATGTGCAATGTTCGATCGCCTTCCTGTATAAAAATTGTCGACACATAAAACCTCGTGTCCCTGCTCTAAAAGGCACTCACACAAATGAGAACCTAAAAAACCGCCTCCGCCTGTCACAAGAACTCGTTTAGTTAAATCATAATTCTTCACAGTACTTACCCTTTCAATTCAGATCTTTGGACTTTTCTCCGGAACTGTTTTTACAATCTGTTCAACTCGCACGAATGAGAACCCAGAAGACCACTATCGCTTGTCACAAGTACTTGCTTAGTTAAACCATTATTCCTTACTATACTTACCTTGTCGATTTTGGCTTTTGGACTTTTTTCCAGAAGTGTTTTCACAATCCGTTCAGCGGCATGGCCGTCCCAGAGCGGTGGAATTTGAGGTTCTCGGAAGCTATTATCAATTGCCCGTTTGTATGCTTGGACAATCTTGACCGGGTTGGTACCGACAATTTGGTTTGAGCCGAGTTCTACTGTGATAGGTCGCTCAGTGTTTTCACGCAAGGTCAAACACGGGACTTTCAGAACGGTTGTTTCTTCCTGTATTCCGCCTGAATCAGTTAAAACCAATCTGGCGGAAGTTATGAGTTTTAGGAAATCGAGATAACCTAATGGATCGATAAGTCGCAAATTCGGTATTTCTTCAAGGCGCTTGTCGAGATGAAAAGATGCAAGATTTCGGCTGGTTCGCGGATGGATTGGAAAGATAATCGGCATATCATTTTGTATAACCTCAAGAGCATCGAGTATTCCGCCGAAAATGGCTGGATTGTCTACATTGGCTGGACGGTGTAAGGTCAGAACAGCAAAATTGTTGCTATTTAAGTTCAGTATATCTAAAATTTTTGAGTTCTTGGCTTTAGCTTTGTTACTTAGCAGAGTATCGATCATTACATTGCCGACAAGAAACATCTTTTCTTCTGGAATGCCTTCGTTGAAGAGATTATCCATACCGCTTTGCTCAGTACAGAAAAGAAAATCACTAATTGAATCCGTTAAAAGACGGTTAATTTCTTCAGGCATTGTACGGTCAAAACTTCGCAGGCCGGCTTCGACGTGAATAAGTTCTACATGCAGCTTTACCGCCACTAGTCCGCAGGCAATTGTACTGTTGACATCCCCAACAACGAGGACAGCATCAGGTTTGTAATCGAGGACAATGGGTTCGAAAGCTTTCATAATCTCAGCGGTCTGTACGGCATGGCTGGCAGAGCCCACTTCCAAATTAATATCCGGCTCGAGGATGCCCAATTGTGGGAAGAATAAATCACTCATTTTCTCGTCATAATGCTGACCGGTATGAACCAGAAGCGGCTCTACAGCTTTAGAAGCTTTACAGGCCTTTATGATCGGTGCAATCTTCATAAAATTCGGTCGAGTGCCAACGACGCTGATTATTTTCATTGCACTATTTACCTTTTATTGACAACACTGCCAAAATGGACAATTGTATCCATGTACTCATTTGCAAGGTTGTCGCGATCATGATGTTTCGTGACATATTCGTAGCCGGCTCGTCCAAGTGATTGACACAATTGGGGATTGTCGGCCAGATTTTCTACTGCCTGAGCCAGTTGTTCGGCATTTTCAGGTTCTATGCATATTCCCGCATTAGCCTCTTTCAGAAACTGTGCTGCATAACCTTCCACTCCGAGAATAATAGGTTCTGCCATGGCTGAGGCTTCAAATATTTTTGATGGCAGTACCGTTTTAAAAAGATCTGCTTTTTTTAAATGAACCAGGCACACATCGGAAATTGAAAGAAATCCTGGGATAAGGTGCTTATCTTGTCTGTCAACAAAAACAACATTGTCCAGGTTTCCCTCAAGAGCCTGTTGCTGCAACTGTTTTTTCACGGCACCTGCACCAACTAATAAGAACTTGATATTATTTCTTTGCTTATTCTTTAACAACTTTGCTGCCCGAAGCACCACCTCAAGACCGCAAGCCATACCAATAGTACCCACATAAGAACAAATGAATTCATGATTAAGGTTATAACGTTGTCTGATACTCTCATCTGACTGGCGAGGATAGAATATCTCACAATCAAATCCATTGGTGATCACGGAAATAGCTTCTGCCTGCACCCCTTTTTCAATTAACTTCTGTTTGTAGCCTTGGCCGACTGTTACAATGTGTTGTGCTGCGGCATACATTTTTAGCTCAAGCCATTCAAGAAGTCGTAAGAGCCGTTTGTTGCGCAAGGCTCCGACAGCAATTATAGATTCGGGCCAGATGTCACGAATTTCCAGAATGAATGGTATGCGGCGCAATCGACTAACAATAGCACCTGCCCAACCACAAAAAAACTGAGGTGACGTAGCTATTATCACCTCCGGTTTCGCTACAAATAGCGAAAAAAAGACAGCACCGAACATGTAAGAGATATAATTCATGATGCGGCGGATCGTGCCCTTGTTTGCAGCCATATAAGTCCATACTCGAATAACATTAATCCCATCAAGATTTTCATGTTGCCGCAGTTTATTTTTGTAACCCTCATACACAACCCCATCAGGAACATTTGGCGCACAGGTGATAACAGTAACTTTGTGTCCCTGATGAACCCATCGTTTGCAGTTTTCATAGGTGCGAGAAGCGGGTGCATTGCCTTCAGGCGGAAAATAATGAGAGAAGAACAGAATATGCATTTACAACGTCTCGATTCGAAATCCAGTTTTGATCTTTGGAAGAGAACAGGAAGATGCCAGGGCCTTGTTGGGTATTTTTACTCCGAATTCCGGGCAGTAGTAAGAATTCTCAACAGAGAACTTGCCATTACCGAAAAAGGTAATCTTGAATTTACCTGCCGGGTAAGTTACCAAGGCAGTATTATCTTTTAGTTCAGTTATTTCGCAGTTTGGATGAAGATGAAGCCTGGACGTTACACTTTGGGTACAGGAGGCAGTGATTGTATCTTCAACGGTAAGCTGTCCCGAATTGTTCCAGTTAAAGTTGCGGTAATGCACGGGACGGCCCTTTAGTCTCTTGTAGCCATCGTGCCAGGCGCTGAGTAGAAAACCGCCTTCGGATGGCATCCATTTGACATTATATGGCCGGCTACGGCGGGCAACTCTGAAAACAGCCCACATTTCACATTGATCCTGGCCGTCAATCTCAATTGTATTGTGAGCTTTTGTTGATCGGCAATATTGTCGCATTCGGCTTACTTCATAGTCATGTACCCCACTGTCAACAATGACGCGATGTCCCTTCAGAGACAATTCAAATGAGAACATATCTGCATGTGCATGGCCGGGAATGTAATCCGGACCAATTGGAGCGGCATCGCAAACTAAGTATGTGCCGTTCTGATCTCGGAAACCGTAATAGCCGGCTTCAGGGAGGGCAAAAGGCCCGGTCTGATCAAAATTCTGAGCAGTTTTACCGTCTCCCAGCAGGCTCTTGGCATATGCTATTACTTCGCCGGGGCTGTTATATATTCCAAATGCGCTATCATTAAACAGGGCAATCTCGTTGTCCGGATGGCACAGTTTTTCCAAAGCTTTTAACATTCGGCTTAAAGGTTCTCTTACTCTGTCGTCCAGATCGGATCTGCTGACATCTAATAAAATTGCAAGCAGGTAAGTAATACGAAGATGGTACATCGGGGAACGCTCGAAGTGCGTTCCATCAGCCAAGATTTGTTCCGAGATTTGGTTGACTAAGATGTCCTTGCCTTTTTTGTACCATCTCTTGGCTGCTTCTCCGGCAAAACAACTTCCAACAAAAACAAGTGCGGCTCCATTTTCAAAAAGGTGGTTCCCCAGTAAGTGTGTTTCAAGATGCTTTGTTAGCCATTCAGCCTGGATATAAATACTGCTCCACAGTCTATGAAGAAAAGCTGTATCTGCTTCAGTTTGTGCGCGATATTTATTGAAAAATACGCAGCAAAGATTTATAAGACGCAGAGAAGTAGGGTAAGGATCCCAACCGACCAGTTTTCGCTGAAGAGGGTAATTCTCTATCCAGTCCAAAACAAGCTTTTTGGATTGGAAATAATCTAAGGCCCAAATATACTCAAAATAATGCAGATTATAAAGCCAGAGTTTTGGCAACCCGGTTTGATTCCAATTAGGCGGCCAACCGATATCATGTTTACTATTTAAGAAAATAAAATTTCCAGTGAGAATATCTGTTGCGGAATTACTTTGGAATCTTGGTGAAAGGAAATCCCGCCTTAAAAGCCATCTGCATTCGCTGTATTCGGGTGCCGGTTGCGAAGATAAAATATCCGGGATTTCGAACAGGCAGTTCAGTCTGTTTCGGATCTGGCCGACGATTTGCTGGTTGCGCAGATGGCGTACTGTTGATGAGAATTGTAAGACAGATTTGACAGATGCCATTCTAAATATTGTGACCCTTTTTGCTGCTGCAGGTTTATTGTTTGATTTTTCTGAGCCGACTCAATAACTGCAAAACTGGCTCTCGTTATATTTTCTAATTGGTCAAATGGGATCAATGGTTTGCCACCGGTGGTAATGTGGTTGATGAAAGCTGCTATTTCGTTTTTATGCCCTTTGTCCTGACGCAGAGTCTTGAATTTCCTGAAGCCTGCAAATCCGTAGCCTCTCGTTACTCTAAAGTTCTCCATCTTGAGAATGCGTCCATCACTGAAGACTTCCAGGATTTCTTTGGGGTAACTCCTGGAGCCATTGGCAAAATAGTTTACAGTACCTACGGAGCCGTCCGCAAAGCGTAGGACAGTTGACATCTTATCCTCCCGTATGGCCGGACCATCCCCGACCATCATTGCAGAAACCGCATGCACAGGATTTCCAGCTATGTACGAGAGCAAATCGATAAAGTGACACACTTCTCCAATAATTCGTCCCCCTCCTCGCTTGGGATCTTGAATCCAGTGGTCGGCAGGTATTTCACCGGCATTGATGGTCATGTTCATACACAAAGGCCCACATCTGTCTGATAGCAGTTCTTTGATCTTAAACGTATGTGGACTGAACCGACGATTAAATCCCACCATGAGGTGTTTGTCTGGGTGTATAGTGATAGTATCTGTAATCTCACTTAGCTGTTGCTCTGTAATCGCAAGAGGTTTCTCTACGAATACATGCTTGCCCGCCTCCAGGCCTTCAATGACCATACGTGCATGTACATGATGGCCCGTAACAATAAAGATAGTATCTACATCTTTATCGTCAAGAATCTTACGATAGTCTGTTATCGCATTTTCAATATTAAACTTCTTAGCTGCATGGCGAACAGCTATAGGCTTGGTCTTACCGGCAACATATTTCAGGCGAGCGCCTGTAGTCTTGAGATAAGGCAAAATAGTACTGACTGCGAAATTGCCGGCACCAATCACACCAACAGTTGCAGCACTATTAGATTTGCTTGACTGTTGAGTAACAGCTACGTATGAATTTCGATCAACATCTTCATCATATTCAAGAACAATGCCAAGTGCAGATGGATCATTTTGAATCTTATCGTATGCTTCCGGAGCATTGTCTAACTTATACCTGTGAGTTATGAGGGATTTGACATTTAGACTCCCGGATGCCATAGCCCCAAGCACAGCTTCAAAGTTGCGTCCTTCAGTCCACCTGACATATCCAAGTGGATAATCACATCCCTTTTGTTCATATTCCTCGTCGTATCTACCAGGTCCATAACTGCATGAAACCTGAAAGGTCAACTCTTTTTCGTAGAAGTCACTACGTCTTAAATTGAGTCCGACAATCCCAACGAGCACTATTCGCCCGCGTTTTCGGCAGGACTCTGCTGCCTGGTGCACGATCTCGTCATTCTTTGCCGAAGCCGTGATAATGGCTGCGTCGATACCATTATCCCCAGTCCACCCTTTAGCAGAAGCAATAGGGTCAGCTCCCTTGGATAGATCAACTGTTTTTGCCCCAAATGTTTCAGCAAGTTTAAGGCGCTCACTGTTAAAATCGACACCTAACACTTCACAGCCGCTGGCTTTGAGCAGTTGTACGGTTAGAAGGCCAATAAGCCCCATGCCGAAAACCATGAACTTCTCACCCAGGGCCGGAGATGCCAATCGCAGGCTTTGGAGAGCAACACTTGCAAGAACAGTAAACGCTGCCTGTTCATTCGTGACACTATCGGGAATCTTCGCACATAAGTTCCGTGGCACACAGACAATTTCCGCATGTGGCCCATTGCCGATTACGCGGTCACCTGGTTGAATATCGTGTACTCCTCTACCAGCTTCAAGCACAATCCCGGCATTACAATAACCCAAAGGTAACGGCTCATCGAGCTTGCGAAATACAGCCTCCAGTGTTGGCGTAAGACCATCTGTTTTTATCTTATCTAATACCTGTTTAACTTTCTCAGGCTGTTGTCGAGCTTTGCTTATAATATTTGCTTTGCTAAACTCCACCAGCATTCGTTCGGTACCAGCGGAGATTAGACTTGCCCGCGTCTGAATAAGAACCTGCCCACTGTCGATTCGCGGACAAGGAAGTTCAGCGATCTCCATTTCACCCGTTCGCAAATGCTGCAACATTTGTCTCATTGCTCGGTCGTCCTTTTTTCCGGTTTCTTTCGTTGCCTTGACTGTTCAGGCTCTTCCCCAATTCATTTTGCACTATCCTCCAATCATATTGAATACCAAACAAACGAATTGTCTTAGATGTATTCATTGAAAATACGATACTTCTTAGCTGTTCTTAATCGCTCTTCAACAGTATCAATGTTCTTAACAAAGATTGAATTGCATGCAAACGAGTCTTTTACCCGATTCATAGAGCGGGCAAAAGGATCGTAAGAGTAAAGCCCATAACCATAGGAGTGCATGTACTCTGATATATTTTTCCCCGGCAAATTATTGTTTTCTGCAATAACAGCTAAAAGCGACTCCTTTGCAAGTGCTTTCTTAGCTCCTTTGAGCACTTCATACTCAAAACCTTCGGTGTCAATTTTTGCTAAGGTAGGATTACGGTCTCCAAGGACTTTATCCAGAGATTTTACTTTAACATCAATCAGTGACTCTCCGAAATGCTCTGAATTTTCAACAATCCTGTTTGTGGTGTCATGTGTTGAAGTAAACTTCAACACATCTTCTTTAGCTCCTATGCCGATGTTAAGAAACTCAATATGCCCTCTATCTGTGTTGACACCGATATTTTCAGCTAATAAGTTGAACGTTTCTGGAATGGGCTCAATACTTATCACATCAGCCTTGACCACGGCATTCGCCAGTATGGAATAGCTGCCTACATTAGCTCCGACATCAACAAATAGATCGCCAGGTCGTAACAAATGAAGAAGGAATCCCATTTCGTTAAATTCATGTAATCCACAATATATATTACCCGTAATTCCACACATACTCTTCTTAGCAAGAAACTTGGAACCTTCTATCCAATCACATAAAATCCGATCAGGGAAAGCCATCCTCGCTTTTAACTGCCACTTTAACATTCTTTTGATTGCCTGAAGTTTCTGTCTTTTATTAATTGGATGGTTTATTACAAATGAGAATAAGTTTTGCAAATTTCGCACTGATTGCATCATAAATCCTTCAGGCAATCTTGACACCAAATGCTCTTATCCACACGTATAGTGTGTAAATTGTCCATAATTTCATAGCAACTGCATCAACGTCAGTTTTGATCGTTTCTATCCATTTTTCCAAAAGGCCCACACGTAAAATGCATGTCTTTCTAAAATAATCTATGATTTCCACCCATGGAATTTCATCCTTTACCCAGTGATTTAAAGGATAAGTGAAGCCTTCCTTATTAAGTTCCTGGTAGTCCCGACCTAAAATAGACTTTAATATTCCTTTTAGTCTCTGTTTGCCGCAATTCTGGGGACTGTCAATTTTTGCAAACATACTCCTGGCCAAGTCTTTATCCAACAAGGGCACTCGCACTTCAACAGAGGCGGCCATGGATGCCTTGTCCATGTAGATGAGGTTATGGCTGGCCAGGAATCCCTTCATATCCAAATAAAAAAATCGCTTCATTCCTTCTATAGGCGAACACATTTGTACAATCTTTGTTTCATATGGATCTCGCCAGGCCGGCCCCACCAGGTCACTTACTTCATTCGCAGTTAAGTAATAGGTCAAACTAAAATAGTTTTCAGGAATGGGGACTTTGAGAAAAGCCTTAAGCCGCAGGAGGTCACGCTTTCTTTTACCCTTTACCAAACATCGTACAACACTTTCAGGTATCCATCGCAACCATTGCAGGTATTTAATGCGAAAAAGCAAGGCGTGCCGCGTATAGCCGGCATCAATTTCATCTCCCCCCATGCCGGAAAGCATGACAACTCTTCCCTTCTCCCTTGATTTTTTGGCTAAAAGATAGGCAGGCAAAATCGCAGGATCAGCAATGGGCTCATCCATCTGATGTATTAGCTTCTCATAAAGTTTCAGACGGTTGGATTCGGGCTCGATATGCTCGACCTTTATGTCATATCGGCGTTTTAAAGTGTCAACTCTTTTAGATTCAGTTTTGCCTATCTTCAGATTTAGAAAGGCAATGTCTTCATCTTTCAAGCAACATGCCAGAATGGAGGAATCGATGCCGCCGCTGAAATACGCCCCCACTGGAACATCAGCGATTGTTTGTTCTTTAGCAACTCGATAAACATCCGGGATTTCATCATCAATCCAACCGGTTATATCCCAGTATCTATTATGCTGGCTTGAACCATCCTCCAATGAAAACTTCAGATAACACCCGGCTTCAAGTTTATTAACATCGCGAAACAGTGTATCGGGTTCATAAACCCAACAATTGGCCAGGTATTCTCCAAGGACATCACGATTCAGAACTGGGCTAATCAAGTCAAGATCGAAAAAAACTTTTACTTCAGAAGCGAAAAGTATCTTTCCTTGTGTTCTACAGTAGTACAATGGCTTTATCCCAATCTGATCTCTGGCTAAAACCATCGTTTTATTCCGAACATCGACAAAGGAAAATGAAAACATCCCGTTCAATCGATCCAGGGTAACATTCTCGCCCCAGTGAATTAGTGCTTCATATAAAACCTCGGTGTCCGTTTCTGTGTCAAAAACAACAGAGCACTCCTGGTATAACTGTTCACGAATACTCTTAAAGTTATATATCTCTCCATTATATGCCAGAAGATAATCCGGATACTTGGCAAACGGCTGATGGCCTTGTTCGCCTAAACCAATAATACTTAGCCGTGACTGAAACAGAGTTAGCTTTCCAAACGGAAAATCGCAATATTGGACACCCCAGTCATCCGGCCCCCGATGTGGAAGGATATTCTTGTTGATAGGGATATTAGCAGAACAAAGGCTGCCGAAAATGCCACACATTATTACAATACCTCTGCAAATGTTTCCGGCATAAGCTCCTGCTGAAGTGATGATGCCAAAATTCTGGTATCATAATCTCCATGTGTCGCTTTGGGGACTTGCGGAACATTCCCAGTCAGTTGCATTTCCTTAAATTTTAACTCACACATACGATATACTTCAGTTCGTAGCCTTGCCCATGCATGTCCTGTTTTCCCATCAAGCCAGGCACCTTGGCGGAACAGTTGATACAAATATAAGAACTGGTAACGCATAGGAATACTCCAGAAGACCTTTTTCAAATACATCCAACGTTCAAGGGCAGTACCTAAGAGTTTAGGCTCGGCGGCCAGTCGATCACCCTGATACTTCATAACCGCTTCCATTGTAGTATAGCGATTTTGCTTCTCGCCCCAATGGTGCAAATCAGGGCTATCGAGATGCTCTAATGTGCCTGTTAATCGCTCAATTTTTCCTGCGATGATCGGCTGCTCATTAACGATTGTATCTGAAAATCGGCATTTGCCCGTTTTCCAGAGACGTAACACATCCTGCTTAACATGCAGAGGTTTGCCCATAAACCACAAACGGCGAGGAAAGCAATATCCATCGGCAGGAGATTCACTGGAAGTTACTTCAGCAATTTGCATTTTAAGTTTTTCGCTGAGTCGCTCGTCCGGATCTAATTTCAATGTCCAGGGAGTTTTTATCGGGAGTTTTCCGATCGCAAAATTCCATTGATTACCAAAATTTGTAAAAGGTCTCTGAACAATTTTAACTTCATTTTCAAATGCGATATCCACTGTTCTGTCGGTGCTGAGGCTATCTACAATAAAAATATCCTGCGCCCAATCTTTAGTATTCTCTAATACCTCAGAGAGATGCAGCGCTTCATTAACCGTTATCATAATAACAGATACCGGGACAATTGTATTACACAGATGTTCTGTAGGAGGAAGTGGTCTTATCATTATTTAGGTATAATTTTTTTACTTACTTTGTATCTCTGGTAGTTTCTTTGCGGCAAGAAATGTGCTAGTATTGCTGGATGAGTAGGGGATTGCCGCATCTTTTTCCAGCAGCGGTTCAAGTTTTATTTCTTTTGCAGATAAGAGAGCTTCTTGTTGCCAGGGAAATTTAAAGTCGAAAGTACCTTTTTTCCTCGTTATTTTCCCAAATAAAATCGATAAAAATCGAACCCAGCAATAGGCCCTGGAATAAGCATGGTGCCAGTTGGGATAATTTGGTAAATAATCAATAACAGCAAATCCACTTTTTCTCAGTAATGCTTCAAATGTTTCTCGCGTATAATGCCTGTAGTGACCGATTAATTCTAAATAATGGGACCAGTAGTAAGTATGTGGAACAGAAGCAATAAGAATCCCTCCCGGTTTTAAGACTCGAAAGATGTCCCTTACTCCCTTTGAGTCATCTTCGATATGTTCTAATACTTCAAGGCAAAGACAGACATCCTGACTTTCTGAATCAAAGGGTATATCATAAATGCTGCCTTGCCGTAAGATAGTATTATGATTTAATAATTTTCGGGCAACCTGAATATTCGAATGAGAATAATCCATTCCATGTAACTGGTAGTGCTCTCCGAAGCAGGAAAGGGCTTCTCCGAAGCCGCAACCTACATCAAGAATATTGGCCTTTGGAGCAACATGTTCATTGACATAATTTTGAATTGTTTTCCTTCGAATATTTCTCCTGGCATCCAGCTCCCGTTCAGCAATATCTTTATCGATGAAGAAATCTTCATAGAACTCCCGATCATCACAATGGTTGTTAGAAGATAAGGGCTTTCTTCTTCTCTTGGCAATAATAGCCAGACAAAGCGAAACATAATCATTAAAAGCGGGTTTCACTCTCAAGATACTTTACACATCCTCAACGTTGTTATTGGCAGATACCTGTCATAGACAGAATCACTGATTTGAAATAAAAGATCATAAGTCTGCTTTAAATTTTCAATATTTAAGGGATGCCCGCGTTTACTCAGTAATGCATCATGTAAGACATGAGCGTGGGAATCTTCAGAATTACGTCCCAATAAATAGTCTGTCACTTTGGCCCTGGTGACTTTCAAAGCCTGGCGTGTTTCTATCCACGAAAGTCCGAAGTTATCATCCGCCATGTGTGGAACAAAGATATCAGGAGCAAAACCAAGGCTTACAGAATAGTTTTGAAACACAAAAAGCAAACGGCATTTTCTTTGGTTAATACCTTGTCTGAACAAAAAGTGTATTGAGTGGTTTTCAAATGCTGCCTGACCTTCTATTAAGCTGGTTTCTCCCTGCCTGTTTAATTCATAGCGGCAATATTCAAGTCGTGATCTACCTTGTGCAAACATACAGGCTAAATCTATCAAATGAACGCCGTAATCCATCAATAACGTGCGAGAACTACGCTCATTTCGCAGCCAGGACACACTTTCCTGGTTAACCGGGCCACTTTGGAAATGCACAGAAACATGGTGTAGTTTTCCCGGATTGTATGTTCTAAGATGGGACAGCATTTTTAAGACATTTGCTTTATATCGTTTATCGTGACAACAATAAACAGGGCACGTTCTATTTTGAGCAAACCTCAGCCATTGTTCGAACTCATCCCGTGTATAGCACAACGGCTTTTCCACTAATATCGAGCCTTCGGTATCCTGTAAAATCTCAATGGCTTCGACATGGTTTGGGCCTGGTGTGCATATAACTGTAAGGTCTGCAAAATCCGGGACAGAATCTTGTATGGAAGCGACCTGAATCCCGGACTCGTCATCTCTTGAAATCAGATCGTAAGCTTTTATTTCACCATTAAATCCGATTTTTTTCAGAGCGGGGAGATGCCTTTGTTTTACAATACGCCCAAAGCCTATATAATTAATCTTATTTGATAAAACCTTATCTTTCAGAGGCGTTGCTTCATATGATTTGAAATCAGGCTCCTGGCAATCAAACGCACGAAAGAGTTCCTTTTTCCAGTCTTCCGAGAAACTTATTCCGAGCCGTTTCTCTGTCTGTTCCGGATAAAATCTCTGAAATCTACATACGCTGCTGACCTTCCCATAAATACCGAAACGACCTTTCCCAATTAATCTTGATAGTATCTCCCCACAAAAAGCCGCTGTCTTCCATAAAAATACCGGAAAAAATTTAACCTTGGTTCCTCCTCCCAAAACATCGCGGCAATTTTCCACATATTGTCTTCGAGTGGGGGATTTCGAATCAGCAAGTAACAACACTTCAATATCCTCTTGGGGCGGCGATTTTACAAGTTGAACAACACAATCATTTGCAGTACGCCGTGTCACAAGCGGCAATTGACTCTTTGAATTACCTAAACCTACTACAGAATTCCATGGAAGCCGAATAGCTATCCCGCCAATGAATCCTCCCATACCGTTAGCCAGAATCAAGCCCGGCCTCACAATCGATACTTTCAAACCAGGAGGTCTATTGTGAAATATTACGTCTTCCTGCGCAGCTTTAATAGCACCATATATTCCCTTCTTTCCCGGATTAGTTTCAATGGGAGTATTTTCATCTACGTGCCTGGCGTTATTTTTATATACACTGCATGAAGAGATATGAATAAAATGCTTTACAGATCTGTCCTCACAGAATTTCAGTAAAACTTCCATATACCGCCTGTTCTGCTCTATAGATTCCTGCTTTAATAAAATATAGTTGATTACAATATCGTATGAATCTTCAAGATAAGGATTATCTAACATTTGACCCACAGGTCCCAAAACATCTGTTCCACTTTTAGCAACAGAACCTCGACTAAATGTTGTCAGGAAAAAATTATTCTCGTTTAATTTATCTACAAGTCCTTTTGCCGCAAAACTTCGATGTCCACACAATAAGATATTCCTTTGTTTCATTTTCGTTTTAATCCCATAAACGTATTTAATATTCAATCAAGTCTTACCCAGTAGGGAACATTTCCTCCTCTTTCAATCCATTGGTATGCTCCTTTCATCATATGTCCAATCTTACTCCATGAAAATTCCTGTTTCATCCATCTCCGTCCCTGAAGTCCCATTTCTTTTAATTGATCGCGGGATTTTGACATTGCTTCTGATAATGTACAAGCCAGAGCTTTAATGTTCATATCAACCCACCAGCCGCATTTGTATCTTTCTAAATCCTGCCAAGGAGTTCCTTTTGTTGCGATAACAGGTATTCCATAGGCCAAAGCTTCAGCGGCTACGATGCCAAAGTTTTCAGTATATGAAGGTAGAATAAAAAGATCCGACTGAAGAAATTCATCTTGTTTGTCTACACCGTATAACTCACCTTTAAAGCGAACTCGTTTTAACTTAAGTGATACCATAAGCCGCTTTAGCTGGTCAAGAAATCCTCCAGAATCAGGTCCAACAATAACAAGTTCCCAGTCACTGAAATCGCTCTCTATATAAGACCAAGCCTGTAACAAACTATCAATACCTTTAACCGGATGTATACGGCCGAGGAAGAAAAGTCTTTTTATGTTTTTCTTGCCAAGATTATCAGGTAGTTCCGGAATATTGATGCCATTTGGAATAATTGCTACAGGTTGTTTAAGACCAAACGATCTAATTTCCTCAAATTCTTTTATACTTGTCGCATGCAACATATCAGCGGCATAAAGCGTTCGTTTTTGTCCCGCTATATGCCATGAAATTGCCTTTTGCCAACAAGATCGTTTCAGCGCCCACTCAGATAAGGAGCCTTCAGGCGAAATTATAAGTCGACAGTTTGAATTGTTTACAACCCAGCCCGGATAAATATACGGCATAGCCCAAAGGCCGTGACTGTGCATTATATTCGAAGTCTGTGAAACTCTTTTGATTGCCTTCGATAATGCCGGAGAATAATACAGCTTTGAAGGCCATTTCCATCTTTTGTGTACGTGGACAGAATATTTTTCATTCTTGGATTGATTATCTTCATTTACATGCAATTCAACCTGTAATCCATGATCTGCCAACGAATTGCACAGGGAAGGCACTGTGTATGCAGGTCCACTGGCTTTATCTCCAATAAAGCCGACTATTTGGATGATTTTCATGTGGGAATCACCGAATAATGGATTCTGATTTGATTTAATATAGTCTACCACGCTGATTTCCGAAAAGATTTACAGATGTCCCAAAGCGCATTACCTATGCCCCCTCATTCCTACAGAGTCTATCGCTATGTGTATAAATCACATAAGCCAGGGAGCTTGCGGGCGTTTAATACATTTTCCAAAAAATGTATATTCCAGAACATCATGTAGATATGTCCCCACCATCTTGGTACTAATGCGTGGAGTAAAATCAATCGCTCGTTTTCGCCAGGCTTGTATCGTGACTGGTTTCTTCAATACATTTCGAATTGCTTCAGATAGTTCTGAAGTCCGATTTGATGCCACCACCGTTCCTGCTCCACTAACCTCAACCAAATCACTTGCACCTGTACGATCAGAAACAATAACTCCCAAACCTGCTTCGATTGCTTCATTCACAACCATACCCCATCCGTCATGACGACTTGGGACAATGCATACATCATATTTTTGTAGACAGGACACGACTTCCTTACTATTCCATTTACCAAAATATTGAATTGGCAGTCTACAAGTTTCAATGAATTTTCTGACATAGTCACTTAGTTCTCCACCACCGCCTACTAAATCCAAAGACCATCCTTTGGATGGTAGTGCACGCGTTGCTTTGAGAAGCAAATCGCATCCCTTTCTTTTTATAAACTGGCCGACATATACCAATTTGAGCTCGTCGGTAGAGTCCTTTAAATGTTTTGAGTGATTTTGATTAGTTGTTCCATCATACTGATAGATAAATGGGAACAGGACATCATCAGGCCAGCCCATGCATTGGAACCATTTCATCCCAAGTCTTCCCATCGGCAGGATAGCCTTAAACCTGTGCCTATACTTTATAATAAAATGTTTGTACCAGAGTTTCTTTAGATGAGATTTCCATGTTCGCATATCCGGTCTTTCAGCAATCACTGCCAAATGCGATGTTGGATCTTGTCTAAGCTTCTTCCATGCTAAGTCAACGCTGTGGCACCCCCGGAATCCACTTAATATATGAATTGCATTACGATGTTCAGTAATAAAATCTGATACAAACTTGTTAGGATTTTTCTTGCCCTCTAAAAAATGCGGCTCAATAGAACCCATATCAGGAGGCTGCCATCCCTGTATTTTTCGTTCGGACAACATCCTCAGATCAAATACTGCATGCACCGGCCTATTCCAAGTCTCAGCCAAATGCTGCATTGCTCCGCTTAGATGATGAGATGGTATTAGTTGCCAGAATACAATATCCATGAGAATGTCAGCCTAATCCTTGGTCAACCAATTGAAATACTTGTCCGCAATCACGGTATCCTTAAACGGCTCAAACCGCTCAGAAGCCAAAAAGTCACGGATACACTCACGGTACCCCTCCCACCGTGCTTTCGTCATGCTGGCTATGTGGTCCCATAGATGTGAAAATGAGCCAAATTGTCGGGCGTCTATAAAACAATCCTGGGGCACATAATCCGTGATATCCGGGGCGCCATAATAAATTGGTACTCCCCCTCCAAACAGGCCATCAAATATCTTCTCCGTTATGTAACCTGGAAAAACACAGTTCTCATAACAAAGAGCAAATTTATAAGCGAACAGCACTTGTGTTTTCTCTTCATAAACCACAACCTTCGGCGCATTGGCAAATGACACGCGTTTGAATCTGGGCCAATAGCGGATCGCTGCATCCCACCCCTCCCCATAAAGCTGAAAATCAGACTTTTTTGCATACTCCTCGATAGCCCTCAGTCTTGTTTCATACAGGTCTTCAACTTTGAGAAACGGATCGATCCAATCCTGTATTTTTCTATTGAAATCCCTTATTGGCTGAATGCAGCGAGATCTCCAGTTAGCCCAGTTTGGAGTCGATCTTCCTTTACAGGACACTACCATACACAGCATCATGCGTTCATTCCAAGGCAACCCCATCTCCATTTCTCGTCCGCTACAGGGCCAATAGAACTGTTCAAAATAGTCCGATTTACACCGCTCGTTCGCCCCATAAAAAAGGACAGCATACTGAAATGGTTCACTTCGACTGGCTAACTCATGATAAAATTTCCACGCAACGTTAGGTGATTCACCGCTATTTAATACCTTCGGCTCAACGCCTGCTTTAATCAAATGAGATAACATCGGAGTTGTTTCATTAGATAAACAAACAGCACGGCTAAAGCCCGGACGCTTAGAGAGAAATACATCAGCAGTCATCATATCCCAGCCCGCCGATGCTGCTTTCTCATACAGGACCGACGCTAACAAAGCTCCCGGATACTTTGCGGCAAACCGGCGATCAAAGATTCGGTTGTTTTGAAATAAAGGTATCTCAACATCAAAAACTATGATCTGGACATCCACGCTTATATCCTCACTTATACCTATTTTCCTTCACGGGCCTCTTATTAGCTTTTCAGCACTCTAACCGATTTTACTTACCACTTATCCCACGCTACGTAATTGGATTTGCTATCTGGCTACGATCTCCGAGTTATTGACCCCGCCCGAGGATCGATATTTACATAGTTTTGTACGTTTTGGGACGTATTATTCATGGAATGATTATTTGAGACAATAAACTCAAAACCCACCCCACGCTGGGCCAGAATGAAATCCAGCGTCTCCGCAATCGTAGCCGCCGCATTGTAAGTTGGAGCAATAATGGTTATCAAATCACAAATATTAGCCATTCACAACATTAACCAAAGAATCAATTATCTCTTATTGGCACTGTGGTTGGTCGAACATAGGCCAGCCATAGCAACTCATTACTCGTATACTGTATTTACCACCGCCGATTTGATTTGACACCACCGATCCTTGTTAATCTCAAAGATCTCTTCCAGGATGTCTTTGACATTACGCGTATAAGACCATTCGGGGTAATGATCCTGGAAACGTCTTATATCACTGATCCACCAAATGTGATCACCAATACGATTCTCTTCTACATAACTAATATTCATATTTTTACCTGTAATCTCCTCGCACAATGCAACGGCTTCCATCATCGAGCAATTGCTAAAACGAGAACCACCAATATTATAGACTTCCCCACTGCGTGGCTTTTTATAGAACTCATAGAAAGCATTTGCAAGATCATAGCTGTGGATATTGTCTCGAACCTGTTTACCCTTGTAGCCGATGATAGTGTAAGGGGTGCCCGTCATGGCACACTTCATGAGATAGGACAAGAAACCATGCAGCTTCGTACCAGAGTGGGCCGGACCGGTAAGACAGCCACCTCTGAAACAAGCCGTCTTCATACCAAAATATCGTCCATACTCCTGCACCATAAGATCGGCTGCCGCCTTTGATACACCAAACAGGCTATGCTTGCAATGATCTATGGACATACTCTCATCGATACCATACTTAGCATAAGGATGCTGAACATCAATCTCCACCCGCGTTTCCCGCTCCACTATCGGCAGGTAGTTAGGTGTGTCCCCGTAAACTTTATTAGTCGAAGTATAGATAAACGGTACGTCCAGGCAATATCTTCTAGTCATTTCCAGAAGATTCAGAGTTCCTGAGGCATTCACCGAAAAATCGGTAAAGGGCTCCTTGGCTGCCCAATCATGCGAAGGCTGGGCGGCCGTATGGATCACAATATCAATTCGTGAAGTATAATCCTTGTAAATGGCCTCTATGGCGGAGACATCGCGAATATCAATGTCATGCATAATAAAGCGATCCTTTAGCTCATGTGCCAGCTTCTTGGTGTTCCAGGTCGTTGAAGCCTCTGCTCCAAAGAATTTCGCACGCATATCATTATCGATCCCTAAAATTGAAATTCCCTTCTTAAAGAAAAAGCGCGCACATTCAGAACCCACGAGCCCTCCGACGCCTGTGATTAATGCCATCGCCATATTCATACCTTTCATAACAATGTTTCTGAAAACCAGAAAATTCTATTAGCTTTTATTGCCAGGACCTATAAACTAATCGCATCTTAATAGTATGGGCCGTATTACGCCACAATTTAACACATTTGGTTCAACGCTTGCTTTAATATTCTGCCGCAATTCTACGGGTTTCAACCCGTAGATGAAGTTATCCGACGAAGTCGGACGGGTGTAGCCCGAAGCGGCAATGCCACGGGTTTTAACCCGTGGTTGTTTACTTCATTTGACAAACATACTGCACGTTTAAAATCTGGACGCTCAGAAAGAAATACATCAGCAGTCATCATGTCCCAGCCCGCTTTGCGAGCTATGTTATGCAGGCATGTAATTACTGAAGTGCCGGGAAATTTTGATGCATAGTCAGGATCGAGAATACGGTTATTTTTAAAAGGAGGTATTGAAACGTCAAATACAATTAATTTTCTATTCATTGTATCAATTTCTCTTTGACTATCTAATCTCCATCTTTGGGGACATAATTTCATAAATCAAGCAAGTTTACCTTGATGTCCTTCTGTCACAAAGTTTCCATCGATTCCATAAAGTAAAAATTTCATTCTGTATACGTGCTGTTATCTTGCCCAAACTAAGCTTTGTACAGACCCACAGGAACCATCCAGCCCAGATAAGAATGCGATCACGCAGTTTTTTCGGTTTTGGGTGACTACTAATCAGGGCTTTATGTAATACTTTTTCGGCTTCTACCACATATCCATCAACAAAGTAATTCCGGGCCACACGTAGTAGATCAATGCTATGAAAAACGTTCAATGCCTGTAGAGCTATGGGTGAAATCCTTTGGGCTACGTCGGTCATAGCCAGGAAGTGATCATAAACTTTAAATATTGGCAAGGGCCGGTGGTGGTAAATGGAACATCCGCGATAACTATCCTGATTGGTGCTGATACGCCTCGAAAATAAATTTTCCTGGATAATGCCAATAGGTGATTCTCTCGCCAATCTGAACCACTGATCATAATCTGATGCCTGCTCGAATTCATTACGGACGCCGCCAATTTTTTTATAAACAGAACGTCGTACCATAATAGTCGGGCACATAATAAAACCACCATATAACAAAGTGGATTCAAATAATGTTTGGAAATCAAATAGTTCTAAATGACGCACCTGTTTTGGAATAGGGCGAGGAGGGCCGTAGCAAGGGTTTCCATTCTCGTTAATCATGCCCCCGAGTGTAAAGACAGCGCTGGCTTGTGGATATTTTGTCATGAAAGCCGCTTCTTTGGATACAATGTCTGGTTCATAGATATCATCGGCATGAAAAAAACACATCAGCTCACTTTTCCCACAATCCAATAAGGTATTAACGTGAGTACCAGAAGAAAGAGAAATGGAAAGAAGACCTTCTTCAGGATCTGCTGGAGGTACGGGACATGTTATAAGATTTATACGAGAATCAGAATAACCTTTAACAATTTCTGCTGTATTATCCGTTGAATGATTATCTGAAACGATGATTTCAAATTCAACATCCCTTTGAGCCAATAAGGAATTTAGAGTTTCCTCGATCGTAGCTGCAGCATTATAAGCAGGAACAATTATTGTTACAAAGGGGGAATTATTATTTATTTCCTTTTCAATCATGAAACAATCAATACATCAATACAATTCGGAAAAATTAGAAGGATCCATTTGTATTCATAGCTCTTACATTAGATTCATTTCTTCGAATACTCAAACCGTAAACTAATGGTATCAATACTGGGAAAGTTTCAAGAAAAGATTCCCCCAATGCCACTGTGTTTCCAATTATAAGCCAAATAAACATTAAATTTTCATAAATTCTATTTTCAGGAGTTTTCTCAATTTTTGTAACTTTCCAGAAATTCCTAAAAGCTTTAATTGTCCAATATAAAAAAATAATGCCAAATATAAACCCACGTCCGGCAAATATGTTTCCAAAACCATTGTGAGGCCGATTAAACTTGGATTCACTTCCAGATCCTATAGGACAGCCTTCATCATCTGTTAATATTGATCCTATAAATGGGTGTTTTAAAGCAATGCTGAATGAGCCAAATACGCCAGACTCACCTTGTGTGCGTTGGTAAATATCGTCTTCGAAGGTTTTCTTTTCAAATCTCTGTAATAGTATGACACCGTAGTTTGTTTGATAAACAACATATAAGCTTAAAGGGACAAAGATAAGAAATAACATTAATATATATTTGAATAGACTGGTTCGAAATCCTATTCGATTAAGAAAAAAAGGAATAATAATAAGAACCACAATGAAGGCTAAAACAAATGAACGATTTAATGTCATAATACCACATAAAAAGGATTCGATAAAAAGTAATACCCAGATCATTTTCCTTTCGCTCATGAATAATATAATTGCAGTGGCTATCCCTATGCCTGACAGTAGTGCAAGAAAACCGGGTGCTTCCGTAAGACCAAAATTTCTTCCACTGAAAATCCCTTCATAAATGCCATAATTACCAATTGTGCCGAAATTACTGGTTTGACTATAAATTATAAAACCAGATGGTGAAAGACAGGCTATTAAATGAAGAAACATCGCTATAACAAAACCCTTTAACAACAGTCTTAGAAAAACTTTATCGTTCATAAACATTGAAAAAATCAAAACGGATACCCACATAAGAAATGCCTGAGCAATAAGTGTTAACTTAACGCCGGCAGCCATAGAACGAATTAGGGATAAAACACCAAAGATGAAAATAAACAGACCGTGTTTCACAGAAATAGGGTGTTTTTTTCCGAGTAATAAGATTACTGTTAAGCAAATAATTGTAGCTATTAATGCCCAGATACAATCAGCAAATTTAGACGGTATAAAAGAACGTATCAGGATTCGACTGCTACAAAAGCTCATTACTGCGAAAATAATTACCGTTACAGAAGAAAGACGATCAAAGAAATCAAGTTGTTTATAGTGTGAATGTTTCAGGCTATAGTTTCTCTTAACAATCATGGCAAATTATCTGTTACAACCTCAAATTTATATTAACAAGTCGATATTAGACATTGCAGCATTTTCGAAAATATTCAAACATAGTCTCAATCCTCTTGTCCCAGGTATGCATACGCAGTGATCGCTCTCTCGCAGCGTTTCTGATAGTCTCGCAATCGCTGGGATTTTCAAGGGCCCAGGCAATCAATTCCTCGCACTCTTCAGGAGAGCTATGACAAAGGATTTCCCGACCAATTTCAAAAAAATCGCAAAGTTCCGGATTGTACGAAGTTAAGTACAAAGCGCCACACATGGGTACTTCAAAGTCTCTACCTTTCAAATGTTTGACACCTGTCATGTGCCCAACTCCACCAAAACCGAGAACCACTTTGGCCCGGTTGAAAAGACGAACCATTTCTTCAGAAGAAACCAAGCCATTAGGCCAGCCGTAACCATAACATTCAACGGGTATCCCGCGTTTCTGCAGGTAACGAACGAAACGCCCGCGATAACCGTAATTTGCGCCGACAAAAACCACATCCAAATCGTGTTCCAGACCGAGAGGTCGATAGAAATCGGGATTGGCTGCTTCTCCGCTATACCAGGGATTGCCGCCAATCTGTTTTACGATCTGTGTTCCAACTTTCCATGTCGTCCAATATAGATCAGCTTGACGGGCTACTCTTAACTGATGAGACTCTCTGGTGATCGGATCGATTGGATATGAGAACTGGTGCTTATCGTCTAAACTCATGATAACAGTCCAGACACCTCGATTATGAAGCTCCTTCATTAGTTCATCTGAAATATGGCGTCCTGAATGGTAGAAAAAAGCTAAATGAACGGGTGTGGTTTTATCTATCTCATCAATGAATTCTAAAAAACCATCTGCTTTAAGCTTGCATTCATGCTCTTCTGATGTTGCATTAGGAAGTTGATCATTAGGTACCTCATAAAAATGAAAATCAGATACTGTTTGAAATCCTGTCCATAAACCATCGCGCTGCCAGGAATCGTTAGATCCAAAACCGGCAATAACAGGACACATACCCTTGGCTGGAAAAGGCCGTCTATTGTGTCGATGACGAGAAAGGTATAACTGGATATCTGGCAGTTTGCCCACTTTGTCTATAACAGGCTCATTTTTTTCCCATTGGCATTGTGAGGTCAGTTTGCGAAATCGATTTATTTGCCGCCAATGGCTTAACCAATCTTTTAAATTCAAGTGAAATAGCATTTCCATAAAAGTAATCTCTTATCTTCTTCGCAGGTTACGACGCAAATTCCTAATCCAAAGCAGCGGAATAAGCGCAAAAGGTGGTAAGAAACTTAATAATATCCAGATAGAATCAAACTTAAGTACTCTTTCGCAATCAAGGTCCTTAGCCAGCGTTAAGAGATTCCCACAACGCTTGCCTTGGGCTTTTTCCAAATCATACATCAAAGCATGCGCACGAAATATTTTTCTAATAGCTTCTTCACATGATGCTTTTGAATATCCCCATTTAATGGCTTGGTGCATAACAGGTACCGCATAATCAATCCAGATATGGCTGTCAATTCGCTTATCAAGGCCTTCTGGACGGGTATTGTCCCAGCGAGCTTGTACTCCGACTCGACCAGCGATTGCGCAAGGTAAATCTTTGATTGCATTTAAGATTACAAGCATATGAAACCAGTTATTCAAATCCGGGTCTAGCTCAAGCAGGGAGTCTTGCCAGTTTTTCTTTCGTATAAAATTCGAACCGTAAAATCCTATAAGCCCTATTATTTGTCCTTCGTACGCTTCATACAATTCTTTGCCGCACTTGAAATAGAGATCCCCTGTTAAGCCGGCTGGTTGAATGCCAACTGGTGTTGGACTTAGGCTTGGAGAGGTTAATTCGCGAGGTAAAAAAATGTAGTTTAAACGAGGGTGTGCCTTTACCATTTTCAAAAGATGCGTTATGATACCTTTGGTTAAGGGATCATCATCACCTAATGTCCATACATATTTCCCGGAAGCCGCGGCGATTACCTGGCAAAGATTCTTTTCCGGGCCGATATTAGTCTTATTACGAAGATAAGTCATTCTATATTTTGGCCGGAATCGAGTTACGATTTCTGAAGTATTATCATTACTTGCATTGTCTGAGACTACAATTTCGATTTCATTAGGGATATTGCGACAATTAGTAGCAATAGAATGCAGGGTTTCTTCGAGAAATACAGCCCTGTTATATGTTGGAATACAAAGACTGATAAGAGGGGAATTCATAATATTAGATATTTACTTTCCAAAATAGTTCGAAAGCAAAATTGCTTTGTTTGTAATTATTTTTGCATAAATAATTTTTTTAGAATTAAAAAAAGCTTATTACTTCTTGGCAATTGCAATTATTTCTTCTCCCATGCCGACTCTTGCGGCAATCCAACCGATAGGATAACAGACTCCATCAAGCCATGTGGATGTGCTTGTATTCATTATCTTTTTTTTCCTGCTCTTCCATTGTTTTAAACTTAAAGGTAACCATGAGGTTGGATTATACATGTAAATCTTAATTTCTTTAAATCCGGCTTCTGTCAATAAACGTTTTAAAGATTTTGAGGTAAAAAGCTGAAGATGAAATGGAATCCAGGATGAAATTGAGTTGCTTTTCATTAACTTCATACTCAAACTTTTTCCGTGAGGAACATATATCATAAGCTTTCCATTCGCGCGAAGAAGCCTGTAACATTCATTCGCTATTTCTTTCGGATTAGGTACATGTTCAAAAGCACTATCTATACGAATATAATCTACACATTCATCCGGTAAATTTGTTTCTTGCAATTCGCCGGTTATGAATCTACCTTGCGGCAATAGTTTCTTACCAAAACGAATTGAATCCTCACTGACATCAACTCCCCATACTTCATAGCCTCGCTTATAAAACTCAAATAGCTTTGCTCCATTCCCGCATCCAAGATCTAAAATTCTCTTACTACCCTCAGGGACAGACTGAAGAGGCCAGGAATGAGGTCTAAAACGAACTTTTCTCAGAATTTTTTTCCAGGTTGGGACTGCTGCTTCAACCTGGCGGCGAAGCTCGACGATGTCTATTTTACCGGTATTTGTATCAGAATCTTTTCCTATAGAGGAATTGTAATTAAGAGTTTGTTCCCATTCCGGCCGTTCACGCAAATAAACTAACGAGCACTCCCGGCATTGCACATAAGTTCCCGTACACTCGATGTTGTCACGACGGTTACGATCTTTAAATAACATCTGAAACTTTGAACTGTTGCAAACCGAGCAATTTGTTTGAATAACTTTCATAACATTTCGTCTCTGGCGCTAAATTATTATTCTGCGCAATCTCGAAAAGAAATTCCCAAAGTAAATGTTAATATCCTGAAAATCTGATTTATCTAAACCGGCGAGTGTTATGCCAACAAAGCTGATAATCAGAAAAATTGAAGACCATACAATAAATGAAAACAAGGTTGCTTGTATATTTCCCTTTAATACATAAGCGACAACAGGAATAACAAAGCAATTGCCTGCTATTGCCGGCACTACTGATTTGCGCCATAAATGATTAAAAGACATATCCATTAATCGCAAACAATACACCCCAAAAAATATCATCACCTAATATCCATACATATTTCCCGGAAGCGGCGGCAATCACCTGGCAAAGATTCTTTTCCGGACCGATGTTTATCTCATTGCGAATATACTGTAGAGGGTACCTTTTTCGATATCTTTCAACAATGTCCACCGTATCATCATCGCTAGGATTATGCGAGATTACAATCTCAATTTCATGTGTATTGGGTGCATCTGTATTTTGTAGGTAGATTTTCATGCAGCCAAGGGCTTTTTCTTCCATAATTGCTCCCATCTATT
>CAZFOQ010000030.1:0-31946 GCA_964520535.1 uncultured Pirellulales bacterium
ATCGGCCTTTTGGACCGAAATACGCCAAAAAACTCTGTATTGTTGCTACAGTCTCTATTTTTGTCCGAAAAATGCAAAGCAGACACAGAAAATTACTTTTTTATGGAGTAGATATCCTGGAAGGTACAAATAGACACCTGCTCACCACCCATCCATGAATAGTGGATATTTTACCTGATTAAGCAAGAAATATCAAGCAAAAAAATATTGTACGTTTCACTAAAAGGTTCTGCTATTTTGCCAGTTTTTTATCGGCCTTCCTGTCTAAAAGACATTCTTGATCCCAAAAGCCGCTCTCTCCGAACGTTAGCGGCGGCAATTGATTGGAACACCAGAAAACATATCGGCACCGGAATAATCATCAGGATCTCTATTTTGAAATCGATTTCTTCATCCTTCCTGTGACAAAGCCGAACAGAAGATATACCAACTTGCCGTGATTGTTTATTTGACAAATTACGCCGGATTGTGGATAATCTAAGAGAGAGCTTTAGATTCTGATTTTGGAGAGGACGACGGATGCATTTGGTTGTAAAGCAAAATGGCCGTATCATTAACGAATTCAGATTCGACAGAGGACCTATATATATAGGCAGACATGCTCACAGCCAGGTTCTTTTGCCCGACCTGACAGTATCGAGACAACATGCCGCAATCTTCAGCACGCAGGAGGGTAAATGGATGGTCGAAGATATGGATTCGGCCAACAAAACGTATCTCAATGGTCAGGAAATTCATAAAGCTGAAATTAAGACCGGCGACTGTCTTCATATCGCAGATTTTATAATCGAAATTGATCTCGAAGCCGAAACCGACTCCGGCGAACAAATTCATCTCGAAGATACCCTCGCACCCACTACCGGCCAAACGGGTGCTACCCGGCCTGAATCGGCTCGTGAAATTATAGTAAGAAGACCTAATGCTCCCCATTCACCGGATATCAAATTACCGGCTAAACGGATAAACGATTTTCTACAGGCCACCGAGGCGATTTGCAAAGCCAATGGGCCCGATGAATTGCTGAAAGCCTTATTGGAAATCACATCAAGACAGTTCGGTGCATATCACACATGGTGCGCTTTGAGAAATCTTCCTGAAGGGCCAATGACTTCACATGCAGGTAAATGCAAAGATGGCCGTACAGTGGAACTGAAGGATATAAAGGTCAAAGACAGAATTACCGAAGCGATTGATAAAGGTGAGTATGTGCTCCTGCCGCGAGTATCAACCCCGGCGGAACGGGAAAAAATACGCTCGGCGATTATAGCACCAGTGATTGATCCTTCCGGGTGTTTCGGTGTCTTATATGTTGATAACGCCAAGGACCATGTAAGCTACAGTCTAAGCGATCTGGATTACCTGATGCTGATTGCAATCCACACAGCCGCCATCATCGAAAACTTCTAAATTCTACCCTGTAGCTGCCGAACAATAAAAGATGAACCCTGCGTCTTATTGCCTTTTGTACTTGCCAATCAACTGCCCCTGGCCAATGATATGGCCTTCCATAACCTTGAGTAACTGGCCTTTTTCTGCGCCGGCTTGAAGGTCGAGTTCCACATCAAGCGCATATAGCTTGAAAAAGTATCTATGCGTGCCGCTGGGCGGACAGGGGCCGCCGTAGCCGATCCGGCGAAAGTCATTTGTTCCTTGTTTGGCTCCGTTGGGTAAAATTTCCTCTGTAGGCAAGTTCTCTGCGAGCACTTTGACATCGGCCGGCAGATTAAACAGAACCCAGTGCACCCACGTACCCATAGGTGCATCCGGGTCGTCGCATATAAGCGATATACTCTTGGTACCATCAGGAACCGCATCCCATTGTACGGGAGGTGAGACATCCGCACCATCACAGGTGTACTTGGCTGGGATCATACCCCCATCGGCAAAGGCCGAACTTGTGATTTTAATCTTCATCATTTTTATTTCTCCTTCCGCCGGTAAATCAGCTTGTTTAATTTCCTTGCAGGAACATAACAATAATATTGGTGTCACTGTTAACATAACAAATTTTCTTATCATAGTGTTTCCCCTTTTATCCCGAAATGAAAAGGGACTTCACATATTCAATCATATCCGGAAGCCGGTCGAGGGTAAGGAACAGCAAAGACAAAACGGAGATAATCCACATCGCCGGTTTAACCTCCCGTGCTTTGCCGGAGATGATTTTGATGATGGTAAATGAAATAAATCCGAACGCCAGTCCCGTGCTGATACTGTAGCTCAGGGCAATCATCACCATGATAATAAAGGCGGGAAAGGCCTCTTCTAAATTAGCAAAATCTATCCTCTTAACCTCCCTGGCCATAAAAAGCCCCACCATAATAAGCGCCGGCGCCGCCACATATTTCGGCACGATGCTCACTACCGGCACGAAAACCAACGCAAGCAGAAACAGAAGGCCCGTGACTATCGAGGTCAATCCCGTTCGCCCGCCCTGCTCAATTCCCGTTGCCGATTCGGCAAAAGCCGTAGTAGGTGACGTCCCCAATACTGCACCTGCCATTGTGGCAACGGCATCGATACCCAACAACCTATCCAGTCCTTTTATCCTTCCCTGCTCATCAGCCATTTGGGCCTTATGGCAACAAGCCACAAGTGTCCCTATACTGTCAAACATGTCAATGAACATAAAAGTAAAGATGCTCCCGAAAAAGCCCCACTTTAAAGCACCTATTATATTTAACTTGAAGGCTATGGGACTTACATTAAGGCTTGAAGATATATATTGCTCGGGCAATCCTATTTGCCTGAAAACAATAGCCGCGATAGTGGCTACAACAATACCCCACAAAAGCGAACCGGTAACCTTTCTGATCTCCAGGTAAACCATTACAAAAAGTCCTAATAGACCTATCAGAACGGTCAGTGTCACCGGTCCGGCGGTAACCAATGTGTTCTCGTCACTGACTATAATGCCCAAATCCTGCAGACCGATGAAGGTAATAAATAATCCTATGCCGACGCCTATGGCCGAGATAAGAGATATAGGAATCGCCTCGACAATCATTCTTCTCAGGCCGAGCATAGTCAATATCAAAAAGAACAATCCGGCTATAAACACGACACCAAGGGCGGTCGGCCAATCCATTTGTTCCGATACGACCAAATAGGCAAAAATCGAATTAAGTCCCAGACCCGGAGCCATAGCTATAGGTGCGTTTGTTAAAAATCCCACAGTAAGGGTGGCGGCACCGCTCATTATGCAGGTAATGACTATAAGTGCTTCTTTGTCCATGCCGGTTGCACTTAGGATAGAAGGATTGACGGCGATAATGTAAGCCATCGTCAGAAATGTCGTCAGGCCCGCCACAAGCTCAATTTTAACGGTTGTCTTTTTGTCTTTGAGTTGAAAATATTCGCTGATCATGCCCAATCCCTTAGTTTAGCGAGCAATTATCCTTTCACGCAGAAACCCCACCCCACCCCGGAGTTGTAGAATAACATCGTGCCTAATTCTTTTGCAACCAAAAACGCGCTAAAATCGCGAAGTCTGTAAAATCAATAATTCCGTCGCTATTCAGGTCACAAACAAGGTCATAGTTTGACCCCTCGACCACGTCTGAGCTCAGCCAGCTTTCTGCCAATCTCTTAAAATCCAGCACATCAACGATACGGTTTTTATCGAAATCTATGGGAAGCGGTATCCAGGGCTCAGAGCTGATAAGTTCAATACCCGTCCCTTCGGCCGGATCAACGTTTCGAGAATAATTTTTATCTAAAGGATTGTTCCAGTGCTCATGAACTCCCAGGCTATTTAGCGGTATTCCGTCGGCTTCCGGATCATAGATAGTACCCGAGCAGGGATCGTTGGCCAGAGCCGCTTCATGTAAATAATCATCAATGGCCCCGCGTGCCCTTCGTCCGCCTCCCATATTATCGGCAAACTCCGCTCGTAAAAAATCCAGTGCCACCGAGTCGATGGCAACCATATCCTGTGACATCAGAATGCTCGAAGGATAATCGTTATTGAAAGGAGTATTTTGCCATTTAGTCGGCCTGGAGCTGGAGCCATGCCAGGGAAAGCCCCACAAGCCATCCAGGATGAAAAGCACGGTTTTACCGCCCAGATGCTCGTGCCCCATCAAATCTACTAAAACCCGGTAATGTCCTGATTCGGGGGTGTACTCGTTCAGGAGCATATGGTGCGCATCATTATTTCTTCCACCGCCGGGTGGGCAGCAAAAGCTGCCGTACCAATTCTTGGCACAAAGAGTTACTCCTGCTGTGGAATGTCCCTTCATTACTCCCAGGTTAATTACATAGTCCGCTTCCACAAAAGGCATCGGCAATCTGTCGGGCGGTATCTCGCGGGGCGGATTTGATTTGTCGTTGATGTTGCTGTAATAAATCAGCGGTTCCTCTGACGGCTGGACCGGGGGACGACGAGAATCCGCATAACGGTAGTCACCTTTATCCGTGTAAAAATTGGTCACCAGATAGTGGACATCCGGAAAAAGGCTGTAACAACGGTCGAAAGTTTTATTGGTAATATATCGGGAAGAATCACATATAGTTATACATTCCTGTGGAACATTTGCCTCATAGACCAGTTGTTTCAAGAGGCCCACGACTAACTGGGGAGACAGATCGGCGTAGTTTACCTCATAGTCCAGTTTTCTTTGCTCAACATGGCTGGGCTTAACGGCAATCTTTTGCCCGCTCTGATATCCGACTTTGCCTTTACCGTGTGTTAAATTAAAGTGTTGAAACAGGCTGTCCCAACCGGCTGAATCGGTTCTTTCTCCCGCCAGCCAGCGGACACAATTGGACATCATCTCATCCACTACCGCCTGTTCGGTGTGGTCGTCATCCCAATAAAAAATATCCTTCCGATTGTTCCATTCCGGTTTCCAATTAGTGACATCAGGATTATGGTCCCAAACGACGCGGCCGGGGTAAATGCCTTTCGGAACCCCTATAGGGCTGTTGCATGGATCAACCGGAACGAAGGTCTCGGCCAAGGCTCCCCGTGAATTAACACTAATGGTAAACCACGCCGCCACCAGGCCAATAGCGATGCAAAAACCGGCCAAAACATATCGAGTTTGCTTCGCATGTTTTCTGGCTTTTCTAAATGCCGCAATAACAAGGCTGCTACCAAAAATATAGGCAAGAAAACTGGACGCCAAAGGGAACGCCGCACGCTGACATGGATAATTCGCTCGGCTGGGTTTGGGAATGACCCTTATTAAAAACCAGATCAAGGCTAAAAAACCAGTGAACAGCCAAAGCCATTTCATGCGAACAAACTTACCGACCGGATGAATGTCCCTTTCTTTTCGAGAACGATGAGGACATGGGTCCTGCGTATAGGTAGGTGACATAAATACCCTTCTACTTCCTGTCAACCCGTCACACCGGGAGTACTAATAAAGATCGAACTTATCAGTCTCTATTCATATATTCTATGATGTCTTGATTTTATCATATCAATGCCTATAACGCAAGAATTATAATACTCAAACTTAGGGGTTTTACCACAAGCTTTTCCGCAGCAAGTCCTTGTGCAGCCAGAAACAAGTGTTTATCGCTTCAGTCAGGCCTTCCAATAGACGGTATAAAAGAAAGTCGTAGCCGTTCAGGGGTAGTATGACGGTGCCAGGCGACGATCACACGGCTGATTCCGCGTAGTACACTGACGCAGACTCAGGATTATGACCTGGATTTTTTTGAAGTAAGCCCGGATGAAACCATGATATCGGTTCCCGACGATAAAGGGCGTGTGGCGGTGTTGTATCCTTCGACAGGTAAGTTTACGGTGCTGAAGTCAGAGGGCATGGAGCATATTAAAACGGTTCCTGTGTGGCGGTATCCGAAATCCCTCGACAAGAAGTATGTTATTCTGAGTGCTGAGTCCCCTTCGGCTAGGCTCAGGGCAGGCTGAATCCTGACTACTCCAGAAATTACTTCCCTTGGCCTTCACGAAGTTTTCTAATGGCCTCTTGAATAGGATCCTTGCCAGCAAAATCTGTATTAGGCTCCATGCTTGAAGTTAGCCCCCAAAACTTATAATATATATACCAGAATCAGGGGACTTTTTCAACAGCCCCCCGGACCCCTTTAATTCTCTTTAATTCTCCCTTTTACGACTAATTCCCGACCCATACCACTTCTGAGTTAGCCCGATGACTTGTCCTTGAAATCCCCGAACAGGACATAAGCCGCAACCGCCTCATAATATACATTTCGGATATGTTATGTACAATTGTTTATTTTGCTTGTAATTCTATGGTGTTATAGCGCGATCATAGATACGGACGTCGTCGATTAAGCCGGAGAAGAAAGTGCCCGGTTCTAACCGTTTGCCGGTTCCGATATAGAGGCCGTCATCCGAGCTCCTGAGGGAGTCCTGTATCTCTTCAGCTACTATAGTATTACCAACGTAGAGCATTCTACGCGAACCATCCCACACAAAACCTATGTAGTTCCATTCGTCATTAGTGATAACTGTTTGTGAAATCATCGGGGCAACAATGCGCCCCGGAGATTTAAGATCCGTCATTAATTTGCCTTCTAAAGGATCGGTGTACAGCCAGTTTGCTGAGTCTTTTTGGGCTACGACCACTTGACCGGGAGCACCGCCTTTGATCCAGGCAAACACACTGAACGGTCTTTTCGATGGATTCAACACAAAGGGGATGCTGATATAATCGTCAATGCCGTCAAGCTGCAATGCTCCGTTTTCAATACCACCCTCAGGTTGCCAGGTCGGATCTCCATACACAGTGCCGTTATTGCCATTGGCGCTGTCGTGGGCGATGTTACCTTCTGCCTCGTCCAGTTTCCAGTGAGCAACCAATCCAAACTCCCTGAGCCAGTATTCAGCTAAGCCAGCTAGGTCCTTGTAATCCACTATGCCGTCACCGTTAAATGTCGGAGCAATGTCCAGCGATGGTTCGTTCTGGAGCCAGTGATGAGCAAGCAAGGTGAAATCCCGTAAGTTTATCCTGGCGTCTCCGTTAAAGTCGGGCATTGCTCGTATGCCTATAATTGCGTGGACAATCGCCTTCGCAATCAATTCGGCTCCTTGTGCGTTCGGATGGATGCCGTCGGGGAATAACTCGGATGCACTGCTGAGAGCCGTATATAAGTCGATAACCCGCACATCCCTTTGTTGTGCAATCTGGTCGATGAACGGGATTATCTCATTCAGAACTACTGTGCCGGTAATACCACCGAAGCCGGAAAACACAGGGACAGGCTTACAAATCCAAATCTCGGGGGTACTGGATAGCTGGGCAAACGAATCGATCAAATACAGATAGTCGGAAATGAAATCATCCTTGTATACCCAGTTCTGGGGCTTGGAATCGTTAGTGCCCAACTGAATGATAACAACGTCTGGATTCGACGCCAGAGCCTGGGTGTATGCGCTCTGCTGGACATAGGGCCTGTCGCCATTTCTCAGCAGGGTTGCACCACTTACGCCGAAATTCCGTGTTTCCCATTGATTATCAAAATCTTTTAATATCCGACCCAACTGGGCGGGATAGGAATTGTAGATCAGATCGGGAATCCCTGAACCGTATGTAATGCTGTCTCCTATGCATGCTATAAGCTTCGCTTGAGCCGAATCCACAGCGAAGCTAACAATTAATGTCAAAACCAATGTGTATAAGATTATCTCTCTCATTTTCGGCATCCTCTTAAAAGCTGTCTATTTTCATGATTTTTATCTTCTCATTAGAGAAGACGGACATGATAAGACAGAATAAAATTTCTCCTGCACTGAAGATTTCAGAAGACTGGTTGAACACCGATATAATTATACATTTATTAAGCGAAAAAATCAAATGGTAATTATAAAAGTTTTTGCACCAGATAACATCCGTCACAATGGTGCCGATGGACGTAAAAACCTTTGAAAAACTCATTAAAACCGATAATTCGGCAAGACTGTACCTTAGGAAAAAGTGCTACTCCTGTTACACCCGTACACCAGCATGTCTTGATAAGGTCAGGCTGGATTTTCAATTGCTTTTTATCAAGATAATCTTACCAGAAGAAACCAGGGCTCTCCAGGTAGCGCTCTATTCAAGCCAACCATTTCTGGCTCCACTTGGCCATGATTTACTGATAGGTCTTGGTTCGGACCATCCTTTTTCTTCTGTAGCCGTCCGAAGCACTACCTGTTCATTGTAATCTGCTTCCTTTTTATTCTTTCTTCCATATCCGTTGATATAACAAAGGTCATTCGGGTATCGCCATACAGGAACCGTTTTAATATGCTCCATGCCCTCTGACTGCAGCACCTTAAACTCACCCGTCGAAGGATATAAAACTGCCACACGCCCTTTATCATCGGGAACCGATATCATGGTTTCATCCGGGCTTACTTCAAAAAAATCCAGGTCATAATCCTGAGTCTGCGTCAGTGTACTACGCGGAATCAGCCGTGTGATCGTCGCCTGGCACCGTCATACTACCCCTGAACGGCTACGACTTTCTTTTATACCGTCTATTGTAAGTCCTTTCCTTTCATTATTACCTGTTTCTGTATACTTAAGTAACTCACCCCCACCGTAAAGTTCACATAAAATCCAAAAAACTTCCAGTCTGACAATTTCCTGTCATAGAGCCGCAAGCTACAGTCATAGTAGTCTGTACTTCCATAATTTCCAAGATTTAGATTCTGTAACCACTTCTATAAGAGTAACCCAAATCCATATCAATAAATTACAAAGATACACTTTAAATTGACATGCGCCTCAAAGAGTCCGAATTTAGATATGACTATTGTAATGAAAAGATAGAACCGGGTACATATCAGAGTACCAATGCGAGCGAGAGGAGTCGAACCTCCACGTCCCTAAGGACACAAGGACCTAAACCTTGCGCGTCTGCCAGTTCCGCCACGCTCGCATATCACACAAATCCGAAATTCGAATATCTAAATCCGAAACAATACTAAAATTCGAATTTCAAAGTCTCAAAAAACTAAGTTTTGAATTTTGTATTTTGGTCATTCGTATTTGTTTCGTGCTTCGGGTTTCGTATTTCGTACTTTTCTTCCCTGCGTAAAATTATGTGCTATTAATTACCGACTTATTCTTGCGGCTTTTCATTAAGCTCCGATATTTTTTCTATCCTTTTCTCGGCTTTCTGCAGAATTTCTCTGCAGTGTTTAATCAAGGCCATCCCTTTTTCATATTGAGTGAGACTATCCTGCAGAGGTATTTCGCCCTGCTCAATCTTACCGACAATACCGGTAAGCTCCTTGATCGCCCCCTCAAAACTCAACTTTTCTATGTCATTCTTTTTCTTCTGTTCTGCCATATTTTTTTAACTTCCAATTACACTTTTACCTTTTTTACTTTTTCGTCACCTTACTTTCAATTAAATTCTTGCCGGCAAGCTCTGTAATTAAGTATTCTCCGATCCGGATATCCTCTGAAGTTCTTACTAAAAGACCGGCTTTTTTGGTGGTTGTAATGCTGTATCCCCGCTGTAAAACAGATTTTGGATTCAGTCCTTCCAGCCGATTGGTCACGGCAGTAAGCTGCAACCGCAGGTTACTAATGATTTTATTTATTCCCGTATCCGTCCGGTTCTGTAAATTATTAAAATCAAGCGTTTTTCTGCCCAAGAGCCGGTGCGGCTCAATGCTGACGACCTGCTCATAACATACTGAGAGCTTTCGCTGGGCCCGGACTAAAAGTTCTCGCATGACTGAGACCAACTCTACGATCAGCTCGTCCAATTGTTGTTCGGTATTTTGGACGAGCAAAAAAGGATTCCTAAATACTGTACGGGCCAAAATAATCTCCAAATTTTGCTGTGCAAGCTGTACCCGAGCTTGCGTTTGGCCTGCCAGCCTGCGTTCTATACTAATCAACTGCCCTAATACTTCCTGCATATCCGGGACCGCCACAACGCCTGCTTTTGTTGGTGTTGATGCCCTGGCATCGGCAACCAAATCTGCTACTGTAGTATCGACCTCGTGACCAACGGCACTTATTACAGGTACTTTTGAATCGAAAACAGCTCTTGCTAAAACTTCCTCGTTGAAGGCCCACAAGTCCTCCAACGAACCACCTCCCCTGCCGACAATCAGTATATCGAGTTTCAATTGTTTATTGCGTCTGTTTATATCTCTTAACGCCGCAGCGATTTTCTCTGCCGCCATGTCACCCTGAACCGGCACCGGATACAGGAACATTTTCACACAGGGCCAGCGGCTGCGAATACTATCTACTATATCATGCACCGCCGCCCCTGATTCGCTGGTCAGTATCCCTATCCTTTCCGGATACGAAGGTAAGGTTTGTTTATGGACCTCGTTAAATAATCCTTCATCTCGAAGCTTTTTTACCATTTGCTCGAAGGCCAATTGAAGAGCTCCGACACCAGCCGGCTCGAGCTTATCAACATATAGCTGATACTTCCCACCAATTGTATAGACATCAATTTGACCTGTAGCCAAGACTGCCATTCCATCTTCAGGCGAAAATTTGATGTTCCTGAACTTGCTTGACCACATCACGCAAGGCAGTATTCCGCTTTCGTCCTTCAGAGAGAGGTAACAGTGTCCACTTGTGTGGAGTTTAAAGTCACGTATTTCCCCTCTGACTATCAACCGTGAAGGCAGTATCTCTTCGAGAGCCGCCTTAATCAGCGAATTGACCTGACTGACTGTATATATTGTAGTCTTTTTCATCTAACTTACACAAAAGGGCAAAGAGCGTGCTATTATTCACGATTGCCGATTATAAGTCGAAAAACATCCCTCATCAATTTCCAAATTAATATCAAATTTATCCAAGTCATATTTCAGGCATAAAGATAGTTTTATAGGACCAGATATGCAAATTCCCGGCGTTAAAACGGTACAGCAAATGTGAAAAATAGCTCCGAACAGATATGCTTTTTTACGTTTTTACCGGCGTTCAAACACAGGTTTATCCCCTATCGCCCTTTTTACCTATTACTTTTGAGTTATATCCTTTGAAGTATCTAATGAGACATAACCTTTTGGCTCAATAGTCTGGAGTTTTTAAATCCAAACATCCAATAGCGGACAAAGTGCCGGTATGGTTCGGTGGCAGAAGATTTGATGTGGCACTTTTTACCTTTAAGGCAAAGCCGTTTGTCAGCATACCATTTCCTCAACTGCAGGAATATTTAGATGTCGTTTATAAAGCAAAAACTCCGGAGACTTTCGCCATGCAGTATCGAGACGGCCATTTTTATAGGACCGACAAAATACCATTAGCAAGAGTTTGATTGTCAAGAACAATTTGCCTCACTGAAAAAAGTTCACAGGAACAAAGAATTATAACCTTAAGCTTCATTGAAAAATGGAACAGGATACTTTCCTGATGCTCTGAACATTGTCGAAATCATTGCCATTCAAAGTCTTACACATACGATGGAAATATTTGTATCTGAGCCGACAAAGGTTCCATAACAGCAGCAATATTTTAGAACGTTATTAAAACACTCATAACAGAAGATTCCCCAAATTAACATTTTTCAAAAAATACGAAAGTTCGCTTGACACTATAAAAAAGTTGCCTATATAGTTAGAGACGGTTCGGCAGGGTGATTGACAGTTGTTGTTGCCAACTTTCAATTATGGTTAGGGTGCTGCATTAAGTGATGAGAGGGTTAAACCCTTATATATTCGTCTGAGGTTTTGTCTTTCTAAACTGGTGTTCTGCTTGGGCTTGTTTCTATTGGTCTATTAGCATTGACGGATCGAGGTTAATGATGGAAGGGAATCGACACAGCATCATATTTAAAAGTATAGAATCGGTAACTCCCAACTTTGTGCGAGCAATAGTGAAAAAATTATACCAGAATGTTGTCCGTCTTTACAACAGATTCAGATACATCGAAAAAGGCCGATTTGTCGAATTTGGGTCCGGGCTCAGATATGATCGCCCACATCCTTTTCGTGCTTTCATTGGATATAGAACCATACTTGAAGTATCAAATATATGGAACACGATGCCTGGTGACATAAAAGCAGGAAAAAAGTACCGGTTGGATTCGTGTTCGATAATTCTTTCCGGGGTAAAGATACAGGACAACGTCATAATAAGTGCCGGTTCGGTAGTTACAAAGGACATCTCTGCCGGATCACTTGTCGGAGGCAATCCCCCAAGAAATCTATCCGCTTTTGCTCATAAGACTTTGAAACTGACAGAAACAAAACACGATAAGAAGGCGCTGGTTTTTGCGAATCATGAAATTCAATGTATGTAAGTATTTATGTTAATATTGGAGTATTAACGCAACAGGTAATCAACAGGAAAAATAGTTTAAGTCACGGAGGACACGATGATCCATTCTTCGAAAGTGCGAGAATTCATAGTTGAGAACTTTCTCTTTGGAGACGGTGATACGCTCAAGGAGGACACGTCATTTCTGGAAAGCGGCATTATCGACTCTACAGGAATCCTGGAATTGATATTTTTCCTCGAAGAAACTTATAGTGTGAAGATCGAGGATGATGAGCTCATTCCGGAAAACATGGATAGCCTGAAGAATATTTGCCGGTACATCGAGTGTAAACTCGGTAGAAGTTCAACTGTGGAAGTATAGATTTCCAGAAAAAAATAAAAGAACTCTTTTTTAATTTCTTGTTCTTAACATGTGTGGTATTGCTGGCATCTGTAATATGACTGGCCCGGAGGGTGTTAGTTTGAATACTCTCAGGAGTATGGTAGGCGCCCTTCGCCATCGTGGGCCGGACGAATCCGGCTTTTACCTCGATGACTATGTGGGGCTGGGACATGCTCGGTTGAGTATTATAGATTTATCTTCCGGCACCCAACCGATTCATAACGAAGATAAAAGTCTCTGGATCGTTTACAACGGGGAGACTTACAACTATCCCGAGCTGCGCAGTCAATTACAACAAAAAGGCCATCGCTTCTATACGGCATCAGACACAGAAGTAATACTCCATCTTTATGAAGAGTACGGAGCGGATTGTCTGGGCCGTTTGAACGGTCAATTTGCAATGGCGATATGGGATATAAAAAAGAAAAAACTGTTCCTGGCACGTGACCGAGTAGGTATCAGGCCGCTGTATTATACTATTGCCGACAATACTTTGATTTTCGCTTCTGAGATAAAATCAATCTTTGTGAATAAGGAAGTTTCTCGGGAGATTGATCCGATAGCGATGGACCAGATATTTACGTTCTGGACAACCCTGACGCCGAGAACGGTTTTCAGGGACATATACGAATTGCCTCCGGGCCATTATATGGAGATATCAAAGGGCAGAGTCACTCTCAAAAAATACTGGGATATTCCTTTTCTTTCGGGTGCTGAACAAAGCGACTTAGCTCCGGCAGAAATTTGCGGACAAATCTGCGAGCTGATGCTGGATGCGGCTAAAATTCGGCTGCGGGCCGACGTGCCGGTCGGCTGTTACCTGAGCGGCGGGCTCGATTCCTCGGCAGTTACCAGTCTTGTCGTAAGAAACTTTGATAGCGATATCAGGACATTCGGGATCCGTTTTGAAGAAGCTGATTTTGACGAAGGTGAGCATCAAAATCGAATGGTTTCCTTCCTAAAAGCCAACCACACTGAGATTAAAGTAACGAACGAAAAAATCGGGGCTTGCCTTCCGGAGTGTATATGGCACTGTGAAAAACCGCTGTTGAGGACTTCGCCAATTCCCTTATTCCTGCTCTCAGAGCTCGTAAATCAGAGTGGTCTGAAGGTTGTACTGACAGGCGAAGGGGCAGATGAGATATTCGGTGGATACAACATTTTTCGTGAGGCCAAAGTCAGGAGGTTCTGGGCACGATATCCTGACTCTCAAAGGCGAGCCGAGTTAATAGGCCGGCTGTATCCATACATTTTTAGTGATCCCAGGCTCAAGCGTGCCTTACAATCGTTCTTTGCCAAAGGCCTTGACAAAACGGATGATCCCATTTTTTCACACCTTATAAGATGGGGCAATACAAGTAGAATTAAAACGTTCTTTTCAGCAGCGTTAAGAGATGCTATCGGCGACTACGATGGATACGAGCAGGTCAGAGAGAATCTTCCTGCCGATTATGAAAAATGGGACTACCTTTCCAAAACCCAATACCTTGAGATGGCAATTTTTCTAAGTAATTATCTCCTCTCCTCACAAGGTGACCGTGTGGCTATGGCCCATTCGGTGGAGATAAGACTGCCGTATCTCGACCCTCGTGTTATGGAGTTCATGGGCCGTATTCCAGCCAAATGGAAGATTATGGGATTGAATGAAAAACACATCCTCAAGAAAGCATTTCGAAAAATTCTGCCCAAAGAGATCGTCCAGCGGCCAAAACATCCTTACCGCGCTCCAATCAAACAGAGCCTGCTAAATGAAAAAATCGCCGGATATACACAGGAGATGCTCTCAGAGACATCATTAAAGAAGACAGGGCTATTTGATAGTAACAAAGTAACAAAGCTGCGACACAAAATTCGAACAATGGATAATCCAGGTGAGGTCGATAGCATGGCCCTTGTAGGCATTCTATCGTCGCAATTGATTTATCATCAATTTGTGGAGAGTTTTTCCATTCGGACCGATTATCTCGCCCCGGGAAATCTCCTTGTAGATAAAAGGTCGGGAGCTCTTCAATATGCCAATTGATCTGTAAAAATTGTAATAATTATGAAGTAAAAAATTTTATCAGCGATATGAATAAAGTTGAATTTGATCCCACTTTGGTCCATGACTGGCTTAGCCGCTCAGCCCGGCGTTTTCCGAACAAGGAAGCCCTTGTTTGCGGGCAACAACGATGGACATACAGGACTCTTGACCGGCGTACAGACCACTTAGCTGCCGCTTTGCAGGATATGCAAGTTCACCGGCAGGACAGGATTGTTGTGCTTTTGGACAATTCATCCGAAACCGTAATTTCGTTATACGGCATTCTTAAAGCCGGCGGTGTCTTTATCATATTGTCCGGCTCGGTAAAGGGAGCAAAACTTAGATACATCCTGGAAAATTCTGAAGCGAATGTTCTCATTACCCATACAAGTAAGGCCCGAGTTGCCGCTGATGCCTTAGACCAAATGCCGCGAAACATAAAAACAATTTGGGTCGGGCCGAAGAACAAGATACCGGCAAAATTCATACAATATTCTCTGAGCTGGGATGAAATGTTTTCGAATTTCAGCAATACAGCCGGAGATGACCAAACAAACGGCCAACTGCCTCGCTGTATCGACGTGGACCTGGCAACACTTATTTACACCTCCGGCTCTACCGGTGAGCCGAAAGGAGTGATGTCCACACACCATAACATGATCTCGGCTGCGCGAAGTATCATTCAGTACATAGAGAACGCTGAGGAGGATATCATTTTGGACGTCCTTCCAGTTTCGTTCGATTACGGCCTCTACCAGGTTATCATGGCATTCATGTTTGGCGGCACGGTAGTCCTGGAAAAGTCTTTTCTATATCTTCATAAAATCCTGGAGCTTATCTCGCGGGAGAAAGTGACAGGTTTTCCGATTGTACCGACAGTTGCTGCTATGTTACTAAAGCTGCAGGACTTGAAGAAATATGATTTAAGCAATCTTCGATACATAACCAACACAGGGGCCGCCCTGCCGGTAGAACACATACGCAGACTCAAAAGCATGTTGCCTCATGTCAGACTTATTTCAATGTTCGGACTGACTGAATGCAAACGGGTTTGTTATTTGCCGCCGGAAGAACTGGAACAAAGACCTTCCTCGGTGGGCAAGGCCATGCCAAACTGCGAGGTCTTTGTCGTAGATGAAGATGGGAACGAGGCAGCTCCAGGCCAGACCGGGGAACTGATTATCAGAGGCTCGAACGTTATGCAGGGCTACTGGAAAGATCCGTACCTTACTTCGAAGGCCTACAGAAACAGACGATATCCAAGTGAGAGAATGCTCTATTCCGGTGATTATTTCCGAAAAGATGATTCTGGGTTTCTTTATTTCTTAGGCAGAAAAGATGACATGATTAAAAGCAAGGGCGAACGGATCAGCGCTAAGGAAGCGGAAAATATAATATGTGCACTGGACGGTGTCGCAGAAGCAAGTGTAATCGGTATGCCGGATGAGATTCTCGGCCAGGCCATTAAAGCCTTCATAGTTACTGCGCCATTGTCTGAACTTACCGAAAAACAGGTAATGAAATACTGCTCCGCAAATATGGAAACATTTATGGTTCCAAAATATGTCGAATTCACGGATGAACTACCCAAAACGCCTAACGGCAAAATCGATAAAAAACAATTAAAGAGCATGGAGGTCAAAACCAACATGGGTATCGAAGGAACATTCTCTGCAGAGGTTCTGAAACTGCATTGTGCTCAGGAAACTATAAAAATAACACACAAACTTCGTGAGATAGTATTAAAGCGATTCAAAAAACGAGGTGTCATCGTTGCCCTGTCCGGCGGCATCGACAGCAGCGTTGTAGGTGCCCTTTGCGTTCGTGCTCTCGGCAAAAACCGTGTTTTGGGTCTTTTAATGCCGGAGAAGGACTCGGCCCCGGAAACATATGAACTTAGCCAACTGATAAGCGACCATCTGGAAATACAGACAGTGCGAGAGGATATTACCGACGTTTTGGAGTCCCTTCGCTGTTACCGGCGGCGTGATGATGCTATAAGGAGCGTTGTTCCTGAATATGGACCAGGCTATAAGTGTAAGATAGTTCTGCCGAGCGTCTTAGACGATTATAGATACAGGATCTTTTCGGTAGTGGTTCAATCTCCTGATGGCGAACAGAAAAAAGTCAGATTGACACCAAGTACCTATCTTGGAATCGTGGCCGCTACTAACTTCAAACAACGCGTACGCAAGATGCTGGAATATTATCATGCTGACCGACTGAATTACGCCGTTGCCGGAACACCAAATAGACAGGAATATGACCAGGGATTTTTCGTAAAGCTCGGCGACGGTGCCGCCGACGTAAAACCTATTGCGCACCTGCATAAAACTCAGGTCTATCAAATGGCGGAATTCCTCGGTGTCCCGGAGGAGATATGTAAGCGTCCGCCGACAACCGATACTTATCCGATGCGACAGAGTCAGGAAGAGTTTTATTTCTCCGTTCCTTATGACAAAATGGATTTATGCCTGTATGGAAAAAATCACGGAGTGCCGCCTGATGAGGTCGCAGCCGCAACTGAAATGACAGCCGAGCAGGTTGAGCGTGTCTATCGTGACATTGACGCCAAGCGAAACGCTACGCGTTATCTTCACACTCCGTCCCTGTTAGTCGATAAGGTGGAGGAGATTTCAGTTTGATTAACCTTATTCAACTAAACAGGTAAAAGCCTTTTTTGTCCGGGACAATTTCAAAGAATACTATCCCAGAATTGTATCATTTCTGCAGGAAAGCCTACCGGCAAATCCTGATGACATCCGCCTATACCCCGTATAGCGCTGAAGCGCAATTCAGCCGATTTGGATATCGAAAAAGAGGCACGCAATTCAAGGACTCAGAAGGCCCATGTCGTCCTGAAGATTTAGCCACACCAAGACAAGGTAATGAACTCGGCTGTGCTACTTCACCCTGTCTTTTACTGATTGCAAATATTGGTCGGAACTCATCGAAGCCTAACGTCCTATAAAATTTCCAAACCCATATAGTCCGAAAATATACGCATTTTTTAGCATTTTTCAGCCTTTTTACTTTTCTTTACAACGATTTTTTCGTATGCTCTTACAGGTTATTAAACACATTCTTTTCAAGGGAAGAGGCCATCTTGGATAACGCGTGTGAGGGTGGCCAGCAATTTATGTGCCTGATAGCAGCGCGCCCTGTAAGGAGACAGAGGAAATGGTGCGTGGCAGTAATACCAAAGGAATGGTTGTGCTGTTATCGCTTCTTGTTGCGACATTTACAAATGCAGTACCAACAACAAGCGAATGTAACAAAGCACTTGCATTTTACAATCTATCCGCGAAATCAAATGCACATTCCAAAATCGAGTTCGAAATAAGCCAAATTTTCGAACTATCGAATTGGCCTCCGGCAACAATCGTCAAAGAATTTCACAGGCCATCAGTGAGTTTTGCAAACTCGCCAAGCTCGATTATCGGCACTAAATCATTGCCTGTTAAATCTCATACGGCTCTTATGATTTTGACAGGCTTTTTATGTATTTCTTTGGTTAAGGATCACAAGTTTTGGTTAGCAGCATTCATTAGCTTACTTTGGGCGGCCCAGACCGGACTTGCCATGCTGCCGAAGTTAGCTTCGCATTTAAGCATCAAAAATCACAACAAGCAACTATCTCATCTTAGTGCCGCTCGTGTGTGTGGGGCAAAGTTTCCCTCGAGTTCCCGCAGTATCAAAATTGCAGATGATACGAGCCTACTTCGTCACTCGGTTCGTATCTCTAAGAGAAAACAAACCATTTTATTACCGGCGCTCCCTCTCGCATCGATAGTTAAGCGAAGCAACCGTGCCACACTCCCCGACCGTTTTATAAAAACAAAATACAATTTAACAGCAAACAAATTTACTTTAACAGGGCTCTCGAACCGGTTAATCCTACCTTCTGACTGTTCGGTCTGCCCAATCAATCAGTTTGTTCATTTTTCATCAGCATCTTTTTATGCCTACTTAGCCCGCGGTCCGCCTAACCTTGCCTGAATTACAACCTTGCTGCACTTAGCCCACTATTGCGCAAGGCCCCGTGGTTGGAGGCTGATGAATTCTTGGAAATAATTTCTTGTATATTGGAAATTACCGACTAAGGGGAAAAGCAATGAGAAAAATAATAATATGTGTAATAGCAGGATCGATGATTGCTGTTTCCAATGCCGGGGCTAATCTAACCAACGGAGGAATCGAGACCGGAGGTCTGATCAACTGGCTCGCCTCACCAAGTTCATTGTTGTCTAATGGAACTGCTGTATCAGGTCTTGGTAACAACACCGGTACGGGCTGGCTATCCACAGATGACAATTATATTGCCCATCCGGAGTCTGGCGTATACCAAGAAGTTCTCACCATAATGCCTCAAAGCTTGTTTACTGATGGAAGATGGGAATTGTCACCAGATGTTTTCTTTGATACAGAGGATTATTCAAACCAATTTGACAACCTCTACACAACACTAATCGGCTCAGACAACTTATTGACGACAACTTTGTATGACAATTCCGTATCGGGCGTAGGTGACTACAGTACTGACGGTCGGAGTTCCATTTCATTTACTATTCCGCAGACAGGAGATTACCCTTCTGAGTTTGGATTGCAATACAACTTAGACAAAAGCATCTGTGAAGCTATTGGCCTGGACAATATCGCATTTCCGGCAAAAGGCAGGGACAAAGCTGCCGTCCCAACACCAGACGCTGTCTTGTTGGGAGGGATTGGAGCAGGCCTCGTCGGCTGGCTGCGAAGGCGAAGGATACTGTATGATTAAATTGATCCAATCTATGGCTTGGTATAAGGTCGGAATGAGATTCTTTCCGCCGGATACCGATTAGATGTGCCCTATTTGGATCCTAAGTCAAGGATAGATGATATGAAAGCTAAGGATAGTAAGAAAGCGGTATTAAAATCTACGTTATTGAATAAACAACAATTGTTACTCTCAAACGGGCATGAATCTTGCGACAATAATCAGTTTGTGCTCCCCACATTCACAGCATTTTCATGCGTCTTGCAAAAAACAAAAAAGAATGCCTTGTGTTTAACAGCGGTCACATTTCTGCTGGGATTGTTTTGTATACCTGTGATCGGCGGGCCGATTTTGGATTTGACTACTGCCGGCAGTTCCGGACACATCGGCAGTGCTTACTTCGAGCAGGTTGATCCACAACCTACCGGAACGGGATATATCCGGCCGTTCGTCAGGATTTCAACAAATCAGCCAGTAGTACAAGGTTATAACACCGATGCGCGCCCCCTGGAGTTTGATGAAAATAGTTCTCCGGATTTTACACGATCTCTGCCGTTAGATGATATTCCGATATTGTACTCTAATGGAACAGCTTACCGGGGATTCCTACTGGATATCAATCAAACGTGTACTAACAGCTTCTTGTCACTGGATACGCTTGAGATCTATTTGGCAGATGCGGGAAACCTTACCGGATATCCCTCAAACCTCGGCACGAAGATTTACGATCTCGATGCCGATGCCGACAACTGGATAAAGCTGGATTACGCCCTCAATCATGGAAGCGGCTCTGGAGATATGATAATGTTCATCCCCGACAGTTTATTTGCCGGTGGCAATTACGTATATCTGTATTCGATGTTAGGCCAGAGCGAAGGGTCAGCCTTTCCCAATAATGATGGTTTTGAGGAGTGGGCTGCCGCAATTCCTGCTCCGAGCACTATTTTGTTAGGAAGCATAGGCATTTGTTTCGTTAATTGGCTGCGCAGAAGAAAATCGCTGTAGGAAAACATTATTTTTATCCATAAAAAGAGTATACGAAAAAGGGTGAGGTTCTATGACTTCGCCCTTTGTCGCTTTATACATATGGAGTTATTATCTTTAGTACCAAATGAAAAAATATGGGAAATCCATATCTGTGCAAATGGTGTATTATATAATTTATACCACTATCGAAGTACTTCAAATGTATTATCTACAATCCTATATTTATCATCAAACTGTGCTTATTTACTGATATATACACCGAAATAACAGAGATTCTTCTGTTTATAAAAAATATTCTTAAGCACTGCTAAGGAATAAAAAATGTGTTATCTTATTGTGATAGCAACACTTAGAGCAACACCTGTTCCAAAATAGATCAATTATTGCCCTTGAATTGTCTCACATATCCAACGTTAGCAAAGCAAATAGAGTAGTTATTAATGTTCCGTAGACGTATTTTTCTTTAAGATTTTTTTTATTTTTTCCCTTTTTTTAGTAGACACGCCTGTTGATTTTTGTTAAGCTAAGTAATCTGTGTGGTACCTCGAAGGAGGAGGACCATACCTGTGTATTATAGACAAAGGTAGTGAGGACTGCGCTATCAGCCTATTTTATCAATGATGGGCTTATTTTGGAGGAGATGGAGGAGTGGTGTACGAGAGCAATGGCAAGATGTTGACAATGCTTCGCCACTTGGCTGGAGTATATAAAGTTAAAGTTACAGTTGCATTGTTCTCTCCACAATCCCATCCCTTTATGCGTGAAACCGACTGCTCGTTTTACGGAGCAAAAAAGCATGTTTGTTTTTTACATGTATTTGTTTTAGGCCACTCAGGCCGCAGTCCGCCTGGTTTTACGTGATTGAAAACTTTACTTCTTCCTGAGGGCTCTTGAGCAAAAGCCTTAGGCTAAAAAAAGAAGAAATTATTCAGAGATATTAAGTCTATTGAGAAAGAAGATTGAAAGGGACAAGGTAAAGAATCTATGAAAGCGAAACTATGTATCCTGGCTATGATTATTGTCTTAGGCACAACACCTGCTTTTGCTGTTAAGACCTATACATTATCTCCAGTCGATGTATCCTTACCTACGGTCGGTGATTCCGGTGACGGAATATCTCAAATTGGTGTCGAACAGGCCTGGTTTGCCTTCGATCTTTCGAGCATACCTGATATAGCAAACATCGCATCAGCAACCTTCTCGGCTTATATGCGAGACTTTGATGACGATGCAAGCCAAAGAACACTATGGTACGACTCGGACGATAGTTGGATTGATACTACTAAATCTAACCTTAGTGATCCAGGGAATTCGGCGGCAGACAATATTATCGGCACAGTCACCTTTAACGACAAGGCTTATACCTGGATAACAATTAATATTACACACGACTGGACAAATGATCTGGCAGACGACTATATTACTTTGATGCTGACAGGGCCTGCAGGCGGGAATTGGGCATCCGGAGCAGTAGGTATTCAAACATACGTCACAGATGGTATACTTGCTGATCCTGAATTGAAATTGATAACCATTCCCGCTCCCGGTGCTATTTTACTGGGTGGTTTAGGTGTTAGCATTATTGGTTGGATGCGCAGACGAAGAACACTCTGAAAGAAATTTGAAAAATAGATGAATGTAGGACAAAGATGGATTTTTGTCCTTAAAAGAGTAACGGATTTTTAGTGTTTATTTATTACCATTAGAAGCTCGAGTAAGAAAGGAAATGATGATGAAAAAGATTGTAATTTTTGGATTAGCTTGTTTGATCCTGATGTTCGGCAGCAGTGCATATGCAATATCTACCGATGTTGACATCCAGGATTATTCGGATGCGGAACCCGGAGCCTGGTTCATACCCCCTACAGAGTCCCCTTATATGGGTGAGCCGGGCTATAGTCTCTCCGATTACTATCGGTTCAAAGACGAAGACTGGGGATGGACACATACGGTCACATTCACCCTTCCGGGGCCAATAAATATCCTCGGCGCGACGCTGGAGATTGAGGCATGGGATGTAAATGCAGGTGATGGTAGACCAGACGAGATCGACTTAATTACAGCCGATTTAATCTCTCTAACTCCCCTAAACCTGGATATAGGTTATCCTTTAGAATGGCACACAACAACGTTCACTCTTGGGCCGGCAGCTTTAGCAGCATTGGCAGCAGATAATACGCTGGATATATTTATGAATATCGACGCATTGAATACGGATTATCTGTGGGCAGTATGTCTCAGAGAATCCAAACTCACGGTTGATTATATTCCTGCTCCGGGTGCCATTCTTTTAGGTAGTATCGGTGTGGGCCTTGTTGGCTGGCTTCGCAGACGTCGGGCACTGTAATAAAATAAGATAAGTTAAGTTGGCAGCTAATAAATTATAGTCCAGTCATTTTATTATCAAATGACAAAGGGACATTATTTATTGAAAGCAAGAACTGTAAAGTATCGTTAGAATAGGTACACTCAATCTACGTCTATATAAATTGGAGAGGGAAATAGGTAATGGGTCAGTTTGAAAATTAGCTGACTGTCCTTGTCTTATTTAAAAAGTAAATAACCAGAGGGAAGAATGTCTGCGCTGAATTTTTTGGTTATGTTTAGATCCAGGAAGGATTTTTGGACAAAACAGAAAATAGCTAAGAACACTCATGACCCTGCAGGAGGAGAATGTTTCCCGTCAGCAATAATGGCACAGGTTAAGGCATTTGGTTAGAGAAGAGGCCTTCAAGATTGATAAAGTTGGGGTAAACACGCCGTTGGTCGCCGAAGTCGGTGGAGTAATCCCCGGCGTTTTCGAACCCGGCGAAACGTGGGACTTCGTCATCCAAAACTACTTCAATCAGATAGGGTTGCCGCCTTCGTTGTTCGGTAGTCTATGTCTCGTCGGCTCCTTTAGCGTCGGAGATCCAATTTCAACGGGTAGCATCATTGCAATTCCTGCACCGGGTGCTTTTCTGTTAGGCGGTATTGGTGTAGGCCTTGTTGGCTGGTTACGAAAACGGCACACTCTGTAAAACAACTTAATGGAGGGAGTATAAGCAAGGGCGTATTGTCCCGCTTCCTTGCTGCATTATGCATACATATGTGCACATATTTTGTGCCCATAAAAATAGTGATATAAATCATTAAGCATGAACTTACCCAATAGCAGGAGCATTACCGACAAAGAAAGGGAGTTCGCCAGCTTCCGATACCATCCCACCAAAAAGCGATGTAGTCTACAATATCTCTGTTACTGTACTTATCTTTGCATACAGCTAATGCCATATCGCGAAGCTCCCGCATGCAACTGAGCCCGCCAATTTGCCAGGCACTGGCGCCAATTCCAACCGCTTCTCGCTCTGCCTGCTGGAAATCAATGCTATCGGCAGCTAACAATGCTGCGAGTTTTTCAGCCTGAGGCTTCAATAATTCCTGCCAGCGACGGCACTCTGATTCTCCCCTCGCTGAAATCTCAGCCAATAGACGCTGACTTGCTTTTTGCGCCATTTCTCTTTCGGCTTTGGCCTGGGCCAGTCGTTCGGTATAGTGCCTTCGGCTTGTTGGCAAAAACATTTCAAGCAGCCCAACCACAGGATCGACAATTACCCATACTAAAAATGTTGTTGCCAGAGTACCCAGTGTAATTCCCAACAAAAACCGGCTGAACGTATCCACGCCTATCATTCCCAGGCAGCCTGCCAGCCCGCCTAAAAAAGGTGTTGAAACATAGAAAAACGCGTATTGTGTCGTGCTGGTCAGCGGATGTTCCACCTTGACCTTCTGGCTGCTGCTAATCCCTCGAAAAACCGCAAACAGGTACAAGCTGATCAATACCAAAACTATTAATACACCGTGCCCTGAGAGGGAAAATACAATCCACCACTTAACACCGACCTGACGCAGTGCCAAAACTCCAACATAACCAACACATAGGATGAACCAGGCTGTGCTGGCAAAATGAATTGACGCAAGCTTTCTACGTCCGGGCATGGATATATCCCTTTGCAGTATTGATCACTTTATCCTCTTGGTCTATACAATTCAGCATGTGTAAACCTATCGACCCCTACCATAGGGACTCCCACGACTCTCAACAAGAAAAACACCAGAAAAAGCTCTCGCAATCGGACGTATTACTTCTTCTATCTTCAAAGCTACCCAACCCAGAACCGTGGGTGGAACATAAACGATATCGCCTTCCTGTAACAGAACGTTCTTATTTGCTTTGCCATGAGCCATCATACGATCAAAATTCACTTCAAAGATTTTGGCCTTTACATTTTTGTCGCTTGATGGCCTTATAATCTGAATGCGCTCAATCCAGGCCATTGGGTTTGGTTGAGCAAGAGCTATGGCAGTTAATACTGAATCGCGACCGGTGTAAATCCGAGGGCCGGGTTGATGGACCTGTCCCAGTACATAATACAATTTGCTCTGGAATGCAGAAATCCGAAGGTCGACAGACTTTTCACCGACAAGATCCGACTTATAAAGGTCCAAAACCTTGACTCTCAGCTCATTAGCAAGTTCTGCCGGAGTTTTTCCTGCCGCTTGTAACTCACCCACATCTTCAAAGCTTATTTTACCATCCGGACGAATCTGTTGCCGCTGCTCATGAATTTCCGGCACCTTAGAACAATATACGATAATCTCATCCGGCGGCTGTAAAATATAAGTGTCGGCCGTAGTATTGACTGCCTGTGGCATTGAAAATACCTCAATATCTTCCGGATTGGAAGAAAAACAGCCTGTAAGGCCAAACATTGTAAGTAATAAAATTCCTACTTTCATTACCCGTGTAAACATCATTATAATTCTCCTTTTTTTGAGTGCCGTTGGATATATTGTCATTGCATAATATTATATAGTATTTTAAAGCAGATTGCAATATAGGCAACATTTATTCTGTATCGTTTCTTTACCCAATCTTCCTTTGAAACTCCAGGTTCTATATTTTATCGGCATACATGTACCCTGGCTCAACTGTACATATACAAAACTAAGAAAAAATCTACTGTGTTATCATTTATCGAGCCTGTAATGCAGCCAAAAGCAGCTTCTATAACTAATACTGCCGGAAATACGGACCAACAAAAGTACTAACACGTCGGAACCAGCCCCGAATGGGCTCTGTATTTATTATAATTATTCGAGCAAATCAGCCGGGCATGTCCGCTCTCACAAGTCGTGACTTTGTTCAGAATTCATTCCGGATTCTAATAATTTACTTGATTTGGCACCCTCAATTTGATAATATGGTATCGAGGGACAGGGAGATAATGAAAGAGGGTAGAAAATGAGTCCTTGGCTTGAAACCGCAGGTGTTGTCTTTATAACTGTGCTGAGCATTATGCTCGGCAGAGTTTTTTCAAGTTTTAAAAAACCTTATTGGATGTTAGGCTATTTTTCCCCCTGTGTGCTAATCGCCATGCTGCTCATGACTCGATTTAAAAATGAGCTATATTTTGTCCAGCCCTTTTCCTGGATTACGGCCGGTCGAATAAGATTTGTCATTTTATCTTTGGCTGTTTCCATGGGCCTGACCGTTCCACTGTCACGTCTGCCTCGTAAGTGGGAGAAGTTTATTGTTTGCATCCTGATGGTTGGATTTGTCACCTGGTCATCAATCCTGCCTTTTCTTGTTCCGGCTTTGATAAAAGACCAACTCTCGAATCTGACAACAAGGTTTGATCGCAACGGCATTTGCCGTCAGACTACAAACTACACCTGTGGCCCGGCAGCGGCAGTAACAGCTCTTGGCAAACTGGGCTTATCCGCCGAAGAGGGAGAAATTGCTATACTATCACATACAAGTCCGGTTGCAGGTACTCTGCCGACTATGCTTTGCTCGGCTCTTCAAAATCGCTACGGCTCCGAAGGGCTCAAATGCAAGTACCGCCGCTTCGATTCAATAGACCAACTCAGGAAAGCAGGCGTAACATTAGCTGTCGTAAGGGACGCCTTCCTTGTTGACCACTGTCTGGTGGTGCTTGAAGTTCTTGACCATGCAGTTGCTGTCGCCGATCCCGTTACAGGTGTGGAGTTAATGCCATACGAAAAGTTCGAGAAAATTTGGCGATTTTCCGGCATTGTAATGGAACGGGACTCTGTTCAGAACATCTGATTAGCATATCCAAAATCGCAGATTCTCTACAAGTTGTGTCACTCTATCCACAATCAATGCCGAATCTTATTCTATGCGCTTTCTATACAGCCTGGTCTGCAGGGCATTCTTCCAGGCGGTCCAGTTTGAATCGCCGGCCTCCTCGTCAATCGCCAATTCCACCAGATTGAGCTTGGCGTCCAGGTCATCTATATAATAGACCATAAAAGCTTCGGGCATAGCCGGCAGTTTCGGCGAGCCGAATTCATATTCGCCGTGATGCGAGAGGATAATATGCCCAAGAGAATCTACCACCTCTTGTTCAATCTTCGTCGGGCCGGCTCTCAAAACATCCACCTTTTGATTTACCATAAGAATACTTTTAACAATATGGCCGATTAGCTGGCCCGAGTCGGTATATGAAAAGGCCATATCGTATGATAGCTCTTCGGTCTTGCCGATATCGTGAAGAAATATCCCGGTCAGAACCAGATCAGCCTGAACGTTTGGGTAAAACGGCAATATCGCAACCGCTACCCGCAGCATATTGTGGACATGTTCCAGCAGCCCGCCAATACAATTATGATGCAGCTTCATCCCGCCCGGAGCATTACGGAATTTCTCCATCAGCTCCTCATCTGCCAGGAATTCTTTCGCGATCGCTAGGAGCTGCGGATTCTGTATTTGACCGACTATCTTTTTCACCTCCTCGAACATCTGCACCGTGTCTTTTTTCGTTTTCGCAAGAAAATCGTCAATGCAGACTTTGCTGACATCTACAACACTGACGTTATTGATGATGATCTGCAGATTGTTCTGGTAAAGCTCACTCCGGCCCTGGATGTGAACAAAGCCGGGCTTAGGCAGGGCCTTGTAAACCGTTTCAGTTGCCTGCCACATCCGCCCGTTCAACTGCCCGGTCCGGTCCAAAAGATACATTGCTATATACAGATCGCCGCGCGTCGTACTCCTGAGAATCGGGTCTCTGACCATGTAAATATCGTCAATTGTTTCTCCCGGCTCAATCTTACTAATATATTTATGCGCCATTGTCCACTCCACATTTTGTCTTCGTAATTAGATATTGCGTTCCAATCATATACGCTCAGGGATTTTTATGCAAGTTCCGTTTAGAATTCCAAGGTGAATAATTTGATTCGAGAAAAAAGCCGGGTGACTGCGAAAGGGCAAAAATCCATACGGACTTAACACGGATATTCACTTAGACGGCTCTTTTTCGGCTTCTTTGAGGTGTTTGACGAAGAATTCGAGGACTATCCGCTCGACTTCCGGATCCCGGAATCCATGTCCGCCGCCTTTGACAGTATGGAAGATCACATTGACGCCTGCCTTTTTCAAAGCGTCGTTGAGAAGGACACTCTGGTTGTGAGGAACCGTCATATCTTTATCCCCGTGACAAATGAGAAACGGCGGATCATTCTTACTGATGTACGTTATGGGATTGGCTCTTTTACAGGCCTCTTTATTTTCCTGAACTGGCCCGCCAATTAATTTCGACTCAGGCGAATCCGGAGCGTCATGATCCATTTCACCTTCGAAATCGCTCATCTTCGTAAAATCCGTCGGCCCGAAGAAATCGCACACCGCCTGAACTTTGCTGGAAACGTTCAGGTTCGGCCCTTTGTCAAAATCGTTAACGTCACCGGTGGTCCCGAGAAGAGCGACCAGATGGCCGCCGGCAGATGCGCCAAAAACGCCGATGTGATTTGGATCAATGTTATAATTCTTTGCATTAGTACGCAAAAAGCGGATAGCGGCTTTGCAGTCTTCAATTTGTGCCGGGAAGATCGCATGCTGGCTTAGCCGGTAATTGATACTGGCTGCGGCGAAACCATACATTAAATATTGAGCCGCAGGACAATTTTCTTTACTGCCGGCCAGCCAGGCTCCGCCGTGAACACAGACAATTAGCGGCAAAGGAGCTGAACCTTCGCTTGGGGGCGGAAGATATAAATCGAGTTTCTGCCGTTCATGACCGTCGGGAACATATTCCAGGTCGCGAATGATACGGGTGACCATAGGAACACGGGATGCTTTTGTTTCAGACTTTGCCGCTTCGTTTGCCCGGGCAAAATCCGGAACCAAAAATAATGATATGAAAATAATCGTTAAAGAAACTGCCGGAATAATCTTTTGCCGGATTCTTTCAGACATTATAAATCCTCCTTTTTGCCGGATTCTTTTTTTCAATTGCTATGTACGATATAAGTATATCCCCTGACAGTCTTTCCCGCAAGCTTCATTTAGAAAGTGCCATTGCGAGCTTAGCACGGCAATCAAAATTTTCATTTAATGAAGGATGGAGTCAATATCGAGAACTGTGATCTCGTCATCATGATCCAGATCGCCTTGACTTAAAGTTTGGGCACATTCATGACAATTGATGATTGTTTTAAGATATTTCTTTTCCAATAAAGGCGGCACAAAATCATAGAATTTCCGCTCGCCTGGATATTTGTCTCGATAAAACTCATACAGCCCTTTCGTCCCTTTTGAAAAATTGCATCCGCTGCATGCCCAGATCTGATTATGTATCCCCTGTATCACATCGCATGTTTTACACTTCGGCAGAATTTCCAGAGATTTCGGCACGATATGTTCTTTATGCAGGTCGCTTTCGCTTCCGCAGTAGATACACCTCCTCTCGGCCTCGACAAACTGCCAGTCTTCACGAGTAATTTCCGACCACGATTTAATCCCGCTTTTAAGTTCTCTAAACGTCTTTTTAATAAAGCCGTAGTGCTTACCTTTGGCTTCTTTGCCGTCACCCATACCAAACGCCCTGCGCGCGATCACCTTGGCATATTGGTAGTAAATCAAATCTCGAATTGTCTCTACATCCCTATCCGGCATAAATCATACAACCAATACTTTTGAAATTCCATTTATTATCAATTATCTTATCTGTATATATTGATAGCGATCTTTGATGTTTTGATTCAGATATCGTCCCTTAGATGCAGCATTTATTAGCTTTTCAAATTCACTCTCTGGAACATTTAGATACTGATAGATACTACCAGATTTAAACTCTATTTCTAATGTAGATGTATTAGCATTGAAACCAATTGAACGAATATTGGTCGAATGTACTGAAATTCTTTCCATTGTCATTTCTCTAACTCAATCTCTTTTCAAAAACTAAATCTTTCCTCCTATTCCTACACTTTGTGCATATTTTGAGATACGGCCACACAGGTCTACCAGTACCGGTGATTGTTTCCCCTTTAAATGCAATTTTTCAAGCGTTGCGGCAATCACCATACCATTCTTTTTCTTCGTCCTTACTTCTCCAAATCCATATTCTTTTACTATTGTATCTTGTGTTCCCTGCCACTCTGTTTCTTTGAAGCTTCTTTCTACTTCTTTCCCAATAGAGTCCTTCCACATAACAATCTTATCTCCTCGAATCGTTTCACATTTCAATGGATCCTCTATTTTTAGACTACATAAACTTGCTATTGCGTTATTTATTTCCTTTTGCTTGCTTAACTCTCCCTTTGCACTCTTGATTTTGTCTGTCCTGTTTAAGTCGTCTTCTGGTAGATTTTCTGTTCTTATAATCTTTTCAATACTGCTTTCTATGTCTGAGTCACAAACAACAAATGTTGGTATATCAAATTCTTGTGCTATCGCCAAAAGACGCGGCATATTATCTTTACCACCTGCTATAACAAAATGACATTGATTTCGTCTGAAGGTCTTCCACTCTCCAGTCAAATTCAAATGCGTCGCAATATACGCCACATCTTCCTCTCCCTCAATTAACACAACCAACGGAGTAAAAAACAATTCCTTTTGTGATGTCTGCATTATTTGGCCTACTGTTGCCATCAAACTCGTAGGTGATTGAGTTTCCTTACCGAATGCCTCTGTAATCCTCTTCTTCACTTTCGTATAGTCTGTCCACTTAACTACAGAATAAGGTCTTGCTCCACATTTGCGACACATTCTAATATTTGGGAATCCTTTGCTGGAAACGAAGTAAGGGCTGTGACTCGTTAAAATAACTTGTGAATTATTCTTCGGTTCCGCAAGTCTTTCCAATACACCTGAAATATGCTGTGCTTGTGGCGGGTGCTGATAGAGTTCTGGTTCCTCAAAACCGAGAAGTAACTTAGGTCCTCCCTTTTGCTCATTCTCAACAAGTTCCTTCAAAATCGCAACCAAAAAACCTCTTTGCATTCCATGTCCCAGCCTCGAGATTTCTCTCATGGCAGCATCCTCACCAATCTTTGCTTTTGCTATCGGTCTGCTCACCTGAACCAACTTATCAGAATCGCCCTGCCATTCAAGTTCAAGAGCCGCTCGTGGATTGGTCCACTCCCTTAAGCTTTCTTGTATTTTCAAACCCAATTCCTTTAGAGCATCTCTTTCTTTCTCCAGAATTTCGTGGTATTTTCCTTCAGCTTCATTCCTTAGGCTCTCAAGATCCTCCTTAAAATCAATTTTTGTCCGCACAGTTCTCTGAAGAAGTTGTCCCAACGCTGTCTTACTTCCTTCCTCTTGTTCAGTTGAAGCATCCTTCACCGCAGGGACATAAACCCACTGGACAAGATCAGCAAGCCGATACAATCCTCCAGTAAAGCCATAACATTGGCACTCCGCATCTTCCATCGTACATTCAAGAGGCCGCTTATTCTCGTATTCTTGTAAGGCACTTCCCATATCTTTTGCAGCTGAAAGCATTGGCAATTCAGGAAACTTTTCTCGCAACTTTTTGTAAATCGCCTTCAACTCCAGCGCCTTTGCCCCATTTTCTTTTGACTTAAAGAACTGTTTAAACTCTTTCATTACTGATCGCGAGCCATATTGCTTAACAGGTGCTCTCTCGGTCGTTGGATCCCACTCAGCTTTTGCAAACAAAACTAGTGCCGTTTCCATTAAATAAGTTTAACTTTTTTTCTTATGTCATTCCGGACTTGATACGGAATCCAGGGTCAAAAACCCGGATTCCCGCCTTCGCTGGAATGACAAAATGTGAAACTAACTTTTTAGAAACGGCACTAGTTTGTCTTGTCGAGCATAAAGCTTGAGTAATTCACTTGCCTCCTTTGAGACCGAGGAATCATCCTCGTTTGGAATGTCTTCGAATGTTAGTGTTATCCTAACAGGCTTCTGTACATTTTCATGATGAAAATCCTCTTTTGTCAGATTCAATACATCGGTTACTGTTGCATCGTTATTCTTAAAAAATACATTAAGTGCCATCAATACAGCAGATTTTCCCGATCCGTTAGGACCTACTAGACATGTATAATCATCAAGAGGAATAGTCTGATCCTTGAATGAACGGAAATTCTGTATTCTAATCTCTGTCAACCTCATAATTAATTTTCCCCAACCGAAAAATAAATCTTAAATTTTCATAGCAGAGGCTGTCGATTTTTCCACAGATGCATTATAAGTCCGCGGTTGTATTATACATTTGATAATTTTGAATACAAACGAACTTGTCCCATCCATAGTTGGAGGCTGAAAAAAGCGATGGCTACTCCAGC
>CAZFOQ010000031.1:0-31762 GCA_964520535.1 uncultured Pirellulales bacterium
CAGACATCGGCAAGACAGCATAAAAATATTCAATATTAAAAGGACACAAGGAGAATTTACAAGTTGCTTTAAAAAAGGATGTTTATTCGTATTTGCTTGCCAAAAAAGAACTTATAAAAATCAATGGCGGATTTTCGAATTCCACAACTTCAACTTCTATAACGCTTGTTAGCTCGGCACCTAACTCGTCTTTAATGTTGTACGTGAACCGGTCTACTCCAGTAAAGCCGGCTGGTGGCGTATAGGTGAACCAGGCTCCTCCCGGATCGTTAATAGTTCCGCCCTCGCTGCTGGTAGCATCGACAAAGTAAAAGTCTATCGCATCCCCGTCAGGATCGCTTGCGTTCCACAACAAGCTTGAGATCGTGATAGTAACGGATTGATCTCGACTGGTTGTAACCTTAAAGGCCGGGTGGGATTCGAGATTCACAAGCCATCGCCGCTGGGAATATAACACCGCCTTTGCACACACGCCGGTCATGATGAATGCTATCAACGCCGTTAGGAAGATCAGGGCTTCTCATGGTCCCCTGCAGTAAACCGGCTCCCAGGGCCACAATAATCATGGAGACAAACGCAAGTGTATGACGCTGCTTTGGTTGGATCGGATCGGTGATTCCCGGGATGCGGATCTTCTTGGCACCCAAAATCTTATCGACCTTGGCATCGACCTTATCCGCAACCGACCCGCCCAATGTCATCGGCCTGCGTCTCGGCAATGTTCCGAATGGAAGAATCCGCTTCATAGCGCCAGCGAATGAGTCTATGATCTCTTTCCCGAAGCTTGGCTAAGCACTGTTGAAGGGCATCTATCCAATCGTCCCCACACAGCAGATCACTGGATTGTGCTACCTGCGCAATGGATTCCATGAGTTCCGAATTCAGACGGAGCTCACGGTGTCGAATTTTCTTCTTGCGGTAATAGTCTGCGACCACGAGACGAGCTATACGGCATGCCCAGCGAGTGAAATCTGTTCCAGGTGTGAATTCCGCAAACTTGCTCCACATGATCGACGCCGTATCCTGCAACAGATCTTCTGCATCCGACCAATTTGGAACCAAACAGAGAATATACCCATATAGACGCCTTGCGTTGGATGAGTAAAGGCGCACGAAATCGTGCACTGAATCATTGTTTATACGTCCTGTTGAATCACTCTGCTTTGGTTCGTCATTCATCTTATAAAAAACGCATCAATATGGCTGTATTATATTTTTTTAGATATATGCTCCTAAATAGAATATGTAACGAATGGAAACAGATTGGAAAAAAAACTTCATTTTTTTGTGAAAATCTAAAAAAATCTATATGAAGACGTTTTTCGAGTTTCATTTCTTGTTTGGCTTTGCTTTGTTCGAATGTACTGATACATCGTATATAAAAAAAAGCTAATACATTGGAAAAGAATTGTCCATTTTTTTTGTTATCGAAAAAATGCCGGTTGCTCGATGCACCATACGATATGAAATTTGTCACTCTTCTTCCTTTATGATTGAATTGCTGAGACAATACATTCTAAAGTGTGGTACTCGTTAAATCAGGGTGCACCGCTGGTTCCAAGTGAGCTTAGAGTGTGTGGGAACTCGACATTTCCAAATCTATGCGTCACCCGACCAAGTCACGCCGTATTTGTTAAAGGGAGTAAATCATACGAAAGAAAAGGGATATATTCAGAATGAGCAACGATACGGAACAATATGTCATTGTCCCAGTCTGCCCAGAACGGCTCAATGGTATGCTAACGCCGTGAACCGACGAGAGGCTAAACATCCTGGAAACTAATGTCAGGCTCGCTCGTCAAATCTATGGTAGTATCTTTCCGGCCATTCCAAATTCGGATGTCCGTGATTTCCACTTCTGTCTTTAAATCATCGATAGAGGAGAAAGGAAATCTCCTGCCGCGAGATGTTGTAAAATACCTGCTGGAACCGGGCATAAGCGGACCTCGCCATTCATGCTCAGCGGCAAAAGGTGTCGCTGCCCATTCATTCGATTCGGCAAGAATTTCATTCTCATCATCGAGCACAACAACTCGAAGCGATAGAAGAGAAACAACCTCCTGGCCATTGTTCACGACCTGAATTGCTGTACGCATCATCCCGTGACGGTCCTGAAGCAACGTTGTCTTAGCTGTAATCTCAAGCTGTTTGCAGTAATCCGGCTGACGACGGTCGTCAAGAATATCCGCTAAGACAGGCGGCAAAGATTCCTGTAACTCAGGTAATCCTCGAACGGCACCTTCCACTAAACAGACGAGCTTTTCAGATTTCTCATCGGCAAAATGTATACCATAGATAATGACCACGGTACAACTGATAATAAGTGTAATCAAAACGGCACTGAATCCCATAGTAAGGGCCGACAAAAACGTGTGTTTTTTATACATGACTTGTGGGTAATCGCTCATAATATCGATGCTCCTAATTTGTACCTGTTTTAAATTACCTTGATAATCATTAGTCGCAGACTGTCGTTAAATATTTCTCTTTTTTAAATGTTTATTTCCCGGAAACTTATGCGTTAGGAGCAACTAAAGAAATGTTTGAAAGTGTTAGCTGGAGACTTACAAAGGTTTTTGGAGAAAACCGGCTGTGGATTCCATAATGCGTGCACGAAGTTGTTTGCCCTGGTTCTTCATGTTCTGTGTTTTCAGGTCTTCAAAATTGGCCATGCAAAATCTACAGCCGAGCGTATTGATATGAAAATTGACATATTCCTGCCATTGATTGTCAAGCGTGCCAAGCAGATATGCTCCAATCGTGCTTCGTTTGGGGCAACTGAACCTTTGTAATTTCCAGATGTCCGTCAGGAGGTGTTCGAAATCCTCGGACGACGGATCGGCGGGTAAGCGGGTTGTTGCGATACGTTCGCGAATCTGTTTTAAGCTGCGGTGCTTGATAAGGGCGATGGCTCTTTCACGCATCTCCATTATTTTGGCAACATCCTTGTTGGAAAAATGGCAATAGAACAACAGTTCTATAATCTGCAGGTCGCGGAATTTCAGCGAACTTTTGAAACTATCCACCAGTCCGGACAAAGCCTCAGTCAAAGCATTTCTTTGCAACTGGTACTGTTCATCGGCCTTAAAATACCAGCTTGCGGTCTGGGCAGGTCCGGCCAAATAATCAAAAGGATCCGAGGGCTCGCCATCATATTGACTCCTATAAGTATCCTGAATCAGGCAGATATGCTTTGCCTGCCGGCTGCGATATGTATCGATAATCTTACGCCTAAGAAGTGAGAAGAGATACGTTTCCAGAGCACATTCGCCTCTAAAGCTCTGAAGATTTTTAATAAAGGCAACGAATGTCTCCTGAACGGCATCTTCGGCGTCGGCAGACTGGAGGAGTTTGGCCTGGGCAAAACTTAATAATCGACCCCGGTAGCGATCGACAAATTCCGACCATGCTTGTTTATTGCCCAGGCGGATTTTGTCTAAAAGATACTGCTCTGCCTTTGTAACTCTGTTCATATTTGTTTTCATGCCAGGGCATATTATACAAAACCTTCGCTAAGCCAAAAGCAGAAATATAACTATTATGGCAAGAACGACCCCTGCAATCCGCAGAGACCACGCATAATAGCCTTTTGTTGCCGCATTAAGGAATAAATAAACTACGGTTATAAGCATAAGCAAACCAAATACAGAAAAAAACATTCCGGTCCATCTCATTTTTTTCGACCGTGCCATATTTGCTTTGCGACGGGCCAACTGAGTGAGTTTTTCAGCAGAGGCATCTATCAGCAGCGCTTGCCGCCATATCTTTCCCGCCGTACCTTCGAAACTCTGCACAAATCGGTCCAGGACAAAACCTCCTTCGAGGATATCATTAGAATTGACCTGTGAGAACAGGGCAGAAGCTCTTGATAGCCGACGTGAAGTCTGCCCAAGCATCTCGGCTACCTGGTTACGTGCGTTTTCCATGGCCTGGCGGTTGGCCTCAGCCTCAGTAATACAGCTTTCCGCCGATTTGGCAATGATAAACCGGCTAATCGGCTTGTTATTCATGAATCCGGAAAAATTATCAACCCAAGGTTTTTCAACAAAGTCTGCGTCAATACTCGTTTGTCTATCCGCAGCTAAAACAGTTGCCCTGATTGTGCCGCTGGTACCCCTGTTCTCTGATTCGCTCTGCCAGGTAGCGGATTGGGTCTGGATATTCACAAGATCGAGACGTATGCCGACTTCATTATCCTGTACTGCTGCCGTTTCAGGCTTGATCCTCCAATTGATTTCTGGGAACACTTTTACGATAGCCCGACCAAACTCCTCAATCAAGTCTCTCTCGTGAGCGCCCTGGAACAGGATAAAACCTGTCGGTAATGCCTGATCTCCGAAAACGTGCCGGACAGGTTTGACTATTCGCAGACCAACGGAGCGTACGGCAGAAACTTTTGATGGATAGACATCGGCCTTGAACTGATCCTCGATACCCGGTGACCATATGGCAGTTGTGGCATCCTCAATGCGAGGTGAAACCGTTTCCAAAGATAATTCATCCTGGTGGATAAAAACACGGGGGTGACTTGCACCAAGATAAACAAATCCCAACAGAAAGAGAACAATGAGAGCCAGAATTGCCGCGGCCCAGGGCTTTTTAATACAGAGTTTAATGAACAAAACCAACACAGCGATTGCAGCGAATAAAAGTAGAATGAGCACTGGAAATATTATGAATATACCGGGTTTGATTACCATCATCTTACTCCTTGATTGGGCACAGGTGTCATTACTGTCTGTTTTCGTCGCGGAGGCCAGGCCAGGATGATAATGGAGACAAGGAAAATAATTGCCGCAAAAACTGCTTCATCATAGGTGCAAATATCCAGCAGCCTTTCGAAGGCAGGCCCGATTTGCCTGGCATTCAAGGATTCTTGAATACTTTTGAAGCGAGGTCCTCCGATACTATCAATAAAAAACAGGATTGCAAAGAAAAGACCACCTAATCCAAACACGGCTCGCAGCAGATGTCTGACTCCCAAATGGCGTCGGCCTAATATCATGAAAACGGCAGCAAGAATAAGCAAAGCGGCTGTAATGATAGTTCCGAGGCGAATGACAAGTTCAGGCCACTGGGGATAACCAAAAAACTGCTCTGCTTCTGAAGCCAGTCCCGGGGCGAGCCAACCGGCCGCGATAAAATGCGAAAGATGTAATCCCGTTATTATTCCGACGATGACCGCTAAAACAGTGAAAATAAAACCGATGCCGGAACATAGAAAGGCAAGCGGATGAAACGGCTGATAGATGACAGTTGTCGTGGGCATATATCGAACCGGTTGCTTGGGTGCACCCGCGGCCGCAGGAGGTTGTACTTTTTGTGCCGGTCTCTCTGCCACGGCAGCTTTAGGCTCAAAGGCAGGCGACTGGATCGCTGGTTTGTCTACGGACTTGCCGGCCTTTAACTCTTCTTTATCCTGCCAAACTAAAAGCGGCAGACCATAGCGGTCTTTGAATTGACCTGTAAGAATCATAATAACATCGATAATCTGTCCGATCATGAAAAGGCCACCTGTAAAGAACCAAATAATACCGGTGCCGATCTTGCCGACATAAAATCGATGAAGACCAAAGATTCCAAACAGACCTCCCGATGAGAGCAGCAGCGCCCAGAGGCGTTTGTAAGAGGAAACGCCGGGAGCTAATTGTGGAGGCCGAGGTGCAGGTGGAACGGGAGGCGCAGCAGACTTGGGAGCTCGACCGACAATCGCTCTAGCCGGAATGAATGCAATGACAAAAAACGCGATAGCAGGAAAGATAATTAAAAACAACGTTAAGGCAAACAATAACTCGTCATGCATAGAGACGAGCCCCATACAGATTGACGAGGCGACGATTGTCAGGATACAGGCAAGAAGCATCGCCGGTTTGAGCAGATAACGATACCACCCGGTGAACCTGCTGCGGCAGGCGCCGATGAAAAAGAAGACCGACAAGATCATCAAATCCACACCGGAGGCGACGCCGAGGGCCATTTGATCGTCGTTTGTTCCCATGCCTCCCCAGATCGTCAGGGACAAACCAAGGCTCAGCGCAACCAAAGAACCGATGAACCAGCCCGTCCGCATCGATGACGGCACGACACCGGCGGTCAGACTCTGGTGAAATTGCGTCTCTTTCTTTTGAGCTTGCCCCTGGCCTTGCTGTGCATTTTGTACATCCTGGGCGAACGAGCTGGCGGTCTGGACAACCAGTGACGTTCCGGCCAGAACGGCAGCGATGACAATCGGATTTGAGCCGAAAATCCCTGCCGCGATCGCACCAAGAAAACCGAGCCATAGAGCGGAGCCCAGTGACAGGCGTTTTGCTCGATCGGGCAAACTGATTCGCCGCCAGTCAACTAAAAGCATAGGTACTAACAACGACAAATAATTAGGTCCGAAATGACGAAAAGGTTCGGATCCAGTGTCAAGGAGTCTAAAAATAGAATGAAATCCCCAGCCGAAGTGGCTAATCATGCTTTCTAAACCTGTAATGAGTTGGGGAAGTAATGCTCCAAGCAGTGTAGCCATAAACGAGGCAAAGCAACAGGGTGCCAGTCTTCCAAGCCATCGTAACTGAGGTTCGAGATTGGCAAACCATCGCCGCTGGGAAAACATCATCGCCTTCGCACACGCACCGGTCATAATAAATACAGTCAAAGCTGTTGGAAGAACCGCGGCCTTGTTATCTTTGCCCAGGATTAGGCCGGCTCCCAGGGCCACGATGGCCATGGAGACGAATGCAAGGAAATGACGCTGTCCCGGTAGAATCGGGTCGGTGACTCCCGGGATGCGGGTCTTTTTGGCGCCCAGAATCTTATCGACCTTGGCGTCGACTTTGTCCGCGACCGACCGCCCGATATCGTCGGCCTGCTGGGCAAGGCGCTGGGCGGTCCCGGAAAATTGTTTTCCCACACCTTCGACGGGAGCTGGAGCGACATCGGCTGTCCTTTTATCAGAGTCTCGCTTTCGACCAATATCCGCTTTAGCTGCAACTCGCCCGGCAACCATTGAAAGTTCGTCAGGCGAGAATTGAGAAACGCTGTTTCGGATATTCTCGGAACCGAAGAGGTCTTCAACCATTTCCTGGACGCTCTTGTAGCGGTCATCAGGGTCTTTGGCCAATGCCTTTTTGATGACATGAGCAAAAGGCTCGTCTATGTTATCAAGCTCGGGAGCGGCGGTCATATGCTTCATCAGAATCTCGGCCGGGCTGCCGCCGACAAAAGGCACCTCTCCGGTCAACATCTCGTACAACAGCACACCCAGCGCATAAATATCTATGCCGTAGTTATACTTGCCAGCACCAATCTCCGGTGCCATATAATGCACAGTTCCGACGGTAATCGTATGACCGCTGTGACGACTGGCACTGATGGCTTTGGTCAGTCCGTAGTCACCAACCTTCACATAACCATTCTCGTAAAATATATTACTGGGCTTAAGGTCACGATGGACAATGCCACAATCATGCAGGTAAGACAAACCCTTGGCTATTTCACGTAGGAAGAATGCCGACTTTTGCACACCGAGGCCGCTTGGCGACTCCACAAGTAAATCATGCAGAGATGGCCCGGAGACATACTCCATGATGACAAACGGCTCATTATGCTTGTTATGCTTAACATCAAAGACGGTCACCAGATGCGGGCTCTTGAGGTTCATGCACTGACTAATTCCACGAAGCTCAATCTGCTCGTAGTTCTGGACCGCTTTAATGGCTACTTCTCTGCCTCCATCGCTAAGAGCATAATACACTTCCCCGAATCCGCCTGATCCGGAAGCCCTCTGGATTGTGTATCCTTCAAGGGGGCGATCACCATGTTTGTATCGATATCTTCGCATTTTCTTTCCGCTGTACTATGCCTATTGTTTTTTAAATATCAAATTCACTCCTTGATTTTCGTTAATACAAATGAAATTTGACCTATTCTTATCTGTTTGTCAACAGGAAGAGAAGCCGTCGAACTGATCGGCTTATCATTAACCAGCACCTTTTCTCCGGCCTTACAAAGCAGCCGACCATTTTGAGCATACATTGCGACAGTCTCATCAAGAAATTCCGCAAGTATATGATTGCCTGCGGACGGTCCAATCAAGATATCCCTATCCATTAAAATGACCTGGCGAATATCAGCCCGCCCCAATCTTGCCCCCGAGAGGACCAGGATTGCCGTTGTGCTTGCCGGATTCGGAATATGGAACTTCATCCTGCACCTCGGCGACAAAGCAATACGGTCTCCATCGACAAGCAATTTATTGGTTGTCGTCACATCATTGACGCGAATCGGACTGGATGACCGAATAAAATAATCATCCTCGGCCCGCTCAATTGTTGCAACAGGAATGTTCGGATCCGCCATCAAGCCAACGGTTGGACGTGCCGAAGAACTCACGGGCCCAACTGTGATACGGCCATCCCGCAGGACGAGAAAACTGCCAACTCCATCCATCTGCATGACAAATTTTGATGGTAGTGACGAATCAGCTCCGGTGCCGGCCCTTATCCCGTGCCGGATCGCATTGTTATTGGCAGATAATTTATTAATTTGTTTACCGCCTGTGTCTTTTTCATCCGGTGCATCAGAGCTGATATCTAATCCAAGAGGACTTGCCGCCAACTCATCGAGCAGTTCAGCCGCCTTTCGGGTCTGCTCGGTGACGTTACCCAACCATTTTGCCGACGGACAAATCACTTTGACTTTTCGAAGAAGGGAAACTGCTTCGCGAGGCCGGCCCGCTGCGACGTATTCTGCCGCCTTATGGCACTGACTCAAGGCCAATCCAAGCTCGGATATTTCACTGGTGCCATTGGCTATCGGGGAGACTTTTTGCCACAAAGACCGGGCACGGTCGATTCGGCCGGTGTTCAGGTTATCCCTGATTTGCTGAATCGCCAAAGATTTGAGCCTGGAAACCAGCTCAATAACATTGTCATTTTTATTGTTGGTGATTCCGGTTTGCACAATGATCTCTATCGCACTATCCAGGTCATTTCGTCGTAATGCCTGGCCAGCCTTTGTAATCGCTTCATTGAGCTCCAACCTCGCGAGGTTAGCCTGACGCAGGACCATGCCCGCCTGGCTGTCGTTATCGTCAGCCTCATCCAGTATCCGTTGGCCAACGGAAATCCAACCATCCTGTATGTTTCGCTTTGCCTGGGCGACATTAAAAGAACGGTGCTGATTTCTCAGGCGTTTCTGCTCCATCTCGCTGCAGATAGCTGAACGTAGCCTGGCAACGTCATCCGTATTGCCGGCCAGTTTTTCCGCCTTGTTACAATCGAGAAGAGCCAGTTGTATCCGTTCAGACTCAAGATTCTCCTGGCCGCGTTTGGCAAAGGCACGAGCCAGCCGACCGATAAGCTTCTGGCCGCGACGATGCTGCCTGATTTGCTCCGACTGGACGATGTCAAAGGCTTCATCCAATCGCCCATCGGCTATCGCAGTTTCAGCTTGTTTGAGTCGTAGAATCAGCACTGTATCACTCCCTGGATTATCTAACGCGACAGTTGAAATTACATTACTACATTTTATCACGCCGGGCGTTAATTTTCCAGTAATTGCTCGGTTTCCTGTGTTTGGTCTGCCGTGCTCCGGTTGGCTCCGTCCTGACGAGCAGCCCCTGTATCTGCTTTTGCCGAAAGCACGGGGGCCAACGTTGATTGCTCTTCTTTTGACTGGAAATACTCATCCACCTGCGTCAGCAAATCCGCCTCAACAACCGCATCGACAGGGATTGCCTGGACAAACTGGCTCTCATGGGCCAATACGCGTTCGGCGACATCAAGGCGTTTCTTGATCTGGGTGATGAGCTTTTCCGTCTGGGCCAGTTTGCTGTTATCCACCTGGATATGCGAGCCGATAGCCGCGGCTTTGACAACTCTATACTGGCTTGCCAGCGATTCGATCTTGTCTTCGAGCACCCGTTTGCGGCCGCGAGTCTGCTCCAGCAGTTGCATGGCAGCATGAAGGGAATTCTCACGTGTTGACAACAGCCGCCGCTTGCTGGTAAGGACCAATTCGCTCTCTTTGAATCGCTCAAATCGATTGGCCAAATCTTCCTTGACATAGCTGCGGGGGTATTCTTTGCCGCCAAAGTAATATTGGGCCTGCTGCACATCAAGGGCGTTTCGCAGTTTTGATATCCGTGTCTTTTCTTTCTCGATAGACTCTTCGCTCTTGGCGATATCAACCTTCAATGCCGCCACTTCTACTTCTTCCTGGGCTATCAGCCGGATGTTGGCGTGCATCTCCGGAATAATGTCATCTAAAAGGTCTCGGGCGCGCCGGAGCTCAAACTCGATAGGAACCGAGTCTTTGACCGCCGTCTGCACGGATTTGGCTGAGCTGCTGACGTAGCTGACAACATCCTTTCCAAAGAGCAAGCCACCGAGAATAGAAACTCCCGCCACAACAAACACACTTCTTTTTAGCCATTTCATAATCATGATTTTACTCCTTATTAAAAACACCTAATTTCGATTCTTAATTCCGGCCGACTATCGACCACATTAGGTTTGTCGTGGTCCGGCAATTATTATTTCATGGTTTACCCCATGAGATATGAAATTATCTAATGGGGTAAATCCCGTGAGATGGCGGCTTTTTTTACCTATCTCATGGGGTGAATTCCCTTTATCTAAATAAAAAACGCCCGACTCCGGAAAATAACAGGGGGATTTTTAAATATTTTATATTTTCGATTTGCCCCCGTCCCTGTGATGGGGGTGATTCAAGGTGCGTTTTTGAGCAAAAAATCAGCCCCGGTGGGGAAAATTCGGGAATTTTTTAGTTAAAATTTCGTCGAATCAGCGTTTTCAGGCTAAAAAAGCTGATTTAAAGTGGTGCAATTGGACATTTAGTAATTCAGATTTTGGACTTTTTATCGTTGTAAGTGCAGTTGTGATAAATAATTATGATTTTACAGAACCGGATGTCAAGGTATTTTAAATTGGGTATTTTTAAAGGTAAATTGATACTTTTTGTATATAAACTGACCCAAATTTCATAAAAACATACCTATTTTTCACCTTTTTTCATAATCACCGTTTTCAGCCCAAAAACGCCGGTCAAAAAGTCAAGTATAGACAGTAAAATGTCAATGAGATTTTTTTACCCCGTGAGATATGAAATTATCTAATGGGGTAAATCTACTCTTTTTGTCACTCTCCACAGGACGCCTTACGGTGCCGCGCAGGCGGGAATCCATAAAAAATACGTAGTTCCAATAACTGAAAAGTTCATTAATGGATGTAACAATTTTATCATACTTCACACAATTCTTTGAAAAATGATTCAATATTTTTTTAGGTCTCTAAACACCTTATACATAGGATGGATTTTCAAAATGCAATCTGAAAGCTTGAGTTATCGCGGTATATCTGATATTCTATTAAAAATGAGGTACAGCAGCATTGCTTAACTAAGACATACAATGTTATTTGGGAAATCCCAGTGAAGAGGAGGATAAATGAAAATGATAAGGAAAATATCAGGTTTGTTCTTTGCATTATTCCTTCTACTATTCTTTTTGTCTGAATCGACAACGGGGCAGGTAGGTAAATATGAAGTATACGAACACACCATATACCACTCTTTGAGTACGATGAATCCGAGAGAGAGAAATACCAGAAATGCCTTTGTCGAGGTAAATGTCGATGTCGAATTGATCTCACCGACTGGACGTGAAGTTGAAGTTGGCGGCTTCTTCTACGATACCAATACTTGGAAGTGGCGCTTCGCACCAGACGAGGTGGGTACATGGTACTATTCCTGGAAGCTCACGGACGGCACCACTGTGATAACCAGCGATGGAACATTACAGATCGAAGATTCTAATAATAAAGGATTTGTGCGGCAGAATCCAAATAATCCTTTTCGTTGGGTGTTCGACAACGGCGAACCATTCTATCCACTCGGCACACAGGACTGTTGGGGGCTAGTAAGAGGTGTTTACAGGACTCATATCAATGGTTCCGATTGGAGCATTGGCGAGCTAAGGAACCTGACCATGAACCAGATGCTGACCGAATACCATAATGCGGGTGTAAACGTTTGGAGGTTAAACAACGGAAACTGCAGCCCAAGTCTGTATACAACATTTAGCACTGACGGTAATATCTATGATGTAGCAATGGCAAAGGATTTCGATACCTTCGCCAAAGCCATCAGAGACAATGGTCTGCGTATCGACTTTGTTCTTTTCGGCTTTGACATGCCCTTTGATTATCCGTCTAGTAGCGACACTGCACAAATGACATCAATACTTCACTATGTGAGCTATGTAGTCAATCGCTACGGTGCCTTCATCGACTTCTGGGAGATTGCTAACGAGGTATATCCAGTTGAGTGCACAGACCAAGTTCTGGCAATCATCGCCAATCATATCAGATCGATAGATCCCTACGGACCACGAGCGATCGGTATGAGCTGGGAACGGCCCGAGGTGCCGGAGATCAGCATGAACAATCCCCACTGGTATAGATCGCCCACCCCTGACATGTTCGATACGCAGTACGTCAACTTTCTTAACAGCGAAAAGAGCACATACGGCAAGCCGGTTCTTTGGACCGAATTTGGCAATACTGGTATCTGTCACACTCCAGAATCACCGTTTCGCTGGCGGGTGGCCACCTGGTCGATTTTCTTCAACGAGGGGGCAGTGATTTTCTGGCAGACCAGTAATCCAGGATATACTAGTGGAGCTGCCAACGCTTATTTTAACGCGGATGTGCGAAATTACTTTGCAAATATGGACGCTTACAACCGCGATTTTGACAAGGATGCTATGCCAATCACGGTACAGGTTTCTACCTCAGAAGTACGGACTTATGGCCTTTTGGGGCCGAAGCACTTCGGGCTTTACATCTACGATTACTCACAGCCCTACAGAAGCCGCAGCAGCCGCAGAGGTGTGATTATTACGCTGCCGGAGCAGATGTCCGGCACGGGTGTCTGGATAGATCCTGCGACGGGTACAGTGAAGAGCACAGTGAACATCACCCCTGAAATGACCCAGTTGGAAGTTCCTCCGTTCGTCAGCGACATCGCCCTGAAAGTCTCTGATGTACGAATCGAGCCTGTTATATTATCAGAGGATTTTGAGACAGCTGATTTCGGTAACTTCAATTGGGAATTATCCGGTGATGCATACTGGCAAGTCAATACAACACAACAGAATTCCGGAAGATATAGTGCTCAGTCGGGCTTAATCGGAGATAATCAAAGTTGTGCCTTAAATGTTACACTTGATTGTGTTGATGGAGAAATAAGTTTTTACTGTAAAGTATCTTCTGAAAATACATTTGATAAACTTGTATTTTTAATCGATGGAGTAGAACGGGGTCAATGGTCTGGTTCGCAGGATTGGATTCAGGTATCTTTCCCCGTCACAGCGGGCACAAGAACATTTGAATGGACTTATATGAAGGATAGTTCCGTATCCGACGGGGATGATACAGCATGGATTGATGATATAGTTTTTCCTATTAATTGAAGACAAGGATTAGTCAAGCTAATTATAGGATTGCTCTATTTTCATAACAAGATTTCTCAATTCACTTCATTCGGCACTTCGGTTAATCATTGACAAAATTCGGCAAAAGTGATATGAAGAGGATGGATGCTTTGATTTTATTATCTTTGAAAGGACATCTCGTGAAAAAGTTAATGTTCTCAATGTCAATTGTTATACTAATGATTTTGACCCCCTTCTTGTTTTCACAAGAGAATAGGGGGGCAGTTAATCGGCAAAGGTTTGGTGGGTTTCGAAGAAGTCTTACGCCGAGAAAAGTTGAAGCAGCAACGATTCAGGCTTTCCCCGGGGCCGAGGGATTCGGGGCATATTCCAAAGGAGGACGCGGCGGAAAAGTATTTCACGTCACGACATTGGAAGACGGAGGATATGGTGAAACCAATGACCCGACAAACGGCTCAACTATAGGTTATGTTGAATTGTACCAGCCTACTATGGAGACCGAGGTCGTTCATAGTGGTGACCAGTCGGTGCCGATAATGTACGACAACAGCGCCGCTAATTTATCAGAGGTTACAGTGAGCACGAATGACCTGGCAATTGGATCGGATTGGACCAAAGGTGGTGCCCAGACGTTGGTGTTGTGGTTCTATGGCGATCCTAACAATTCCGTAACTGAGCAGATGTATCTGAAGATTAACGGCACCACGGTAGTGTATGATGGTGATCCAAATAATATCACCAAGCGACGTTGGAATCAGTGGAATATCGATCTTGCATCACTTGGTGTGAATCCTGGCAATGTGACAACACTGACGATTGGCTTTGAAAGGACCGGTACAACCGGCGGCTTGGGAACAGTCTTTATCGACGATATTCGCCTGTATCGATCGGCGGCGCCTGTCCCGGAACCGGTGGATCCGGGCGATGCCGATCTTGTGGCATACTACGGGATGAACAACAACGTGCAGGATAGTTCCGGTAACGGTCTCCATGGGACGATTGCTGGTGCTCCAACGTATGTCGCGGGTGTGGCCGGCACGGCTTTATCGCTCGATGGCGTCGACGATTATGTGGACTGCGGCAACAAGGCTGCGTTTAATCCTGCCGGCAGCTTGAGCATCTCGCTTTGGGCAAATATTGGAGCCTGGTCGACAGAGTGGGACCATGCTATGGTGAGTAATCGCGGTGAAGGCAGCGTTGGCTGGCAAGTGCGAAGATATAGCAATGACAGTCTGTGTTTTACAACACGGGGTGTCGGCAGCGATGATACTCCCAGTAACATGAATCCGCCGCTTAACGAATGGGTCCACATTGCCTGTGTATATGACAATGTGAACAACACCAAGCGCATCCACATCAATGGTGGAGAAGACACGGTAGTCACTACGAATCCCGGCACAATTAGTGCGACAACGCACAATACATATATTGGAGCCAGAGCGAACGACGGGAATACCGCCCCGGAAGCGTATTTCACTGGCATGTTTGATGAAATCCGGATCTACAACCGGGCATTATCTGATGGTGAGGTTCTCTATCTTGCGGATCAATATACTCAATAATGTAATCAGAATTTAGTGCTTGTAACCGCTGAGATCAAGAAAGAGGATAGCTGTATTAGTTTATTTTGGGGCCTATATCGACGTACTTGATATAGGCCCTTTTTAATAGATAATGAAACGGCAAATATGAATCTTTAGCTCGTGCCCGTCAGGAAAAAACGACCGAACATGTTGCTTAATATCTTGCTATAACTCAACCAACCATCGCCAAAACAAGTTGCTTATTGTGTGAGTAAATTCCCTGATGGCTAAATAGTTCTCAGTTGCCGCAAGATATGCCAATACGCTCCTCGGGCGCCTTTTTCAATTGCTTCTGTTAAAAGAATATTCTCATTATAGTTGTAATCGGAAGCATCATCGCTTTCAGGAGTATCCTGTTCGATTTCGCTGGCAGGTTCAAAGAACCTCTTGTCGCCGTCAATCAAATCCTTGACCAGTTCGGCAGGATTTTCACCTAACGCTTCGGATATGTAGAAAGTTGGTTTTAGCAAATCGATCGGCCCGGCATATTTTCGGCGGATGGTGAGGTCATTTCCCGGGCGGAGCTCCTGCTCAACAATTTTTCCCATCGCCGTACGCGGGTAAATCCTCATCCCTAATGCCGTACCGGCACAATCTGGATTAATCTCTTTGATAAATTCAATCGTTTCCCGAACCGTTTCCGGCGTTTCACCGGGCCCGCCCAACAACAAATCAATCATCACAGCAATATTACTGTCCCGGCACAATTTCACCGCTGATGCAAGGTCCTCCCTGCTGTGCTGCTGGCGGTAAGTTTTAAGCATCGATTCACAGGCGGAATCTCCCGTAAAGTCAATTCCAACGCATCCGGCTTGCGCCATCGCCTTAGCAAGGTCCGAACCAAACGGCGATGGTGACATATACGTATACCAGCGGACTTTATCGCCAAGTGAGCGCCTGCTGAACTCCTCACAGACGGCAACCGCATGGCTTCGGGGGACATTGAATTCGGAGTCGCAAGTATGTAAGACATCGATCCCCTGGGCTAATAAAGACTGCACTTCATCGGCAATTTCAGAAGGATTTCGCAGCCGCAGCCTGGTCCCTTTTGCCAACGGATCGGCACAGTATATGCAGTGACGATTGCAGCCGCGTTTGGTCTCCAGGCCGCATTGTCCGCCTCGTTTGAAATAAGCCGGATTATCAATGAAATTGCGTGCCGTCCCCAAAGAAATCAAATCCGGCCCCTTTGCCTTCTTCGAAAGAAGAAAAAGGGGCGGGTTCTCATGGACTTTGCTATTTTCCCGCCATATCAAACCGGGGACATCAGCAAATCTGCATGCCCCCTGTAATTGTTTAACCAAAGCAACTATTGCCGATTCTCCATCGCCGCATATCCCAAAATCGATATCTGTATATTCGTAAATAGACCTGGCAAAGATTGAAAATCCCACGCCGCCAACTACGATTGGGGCATCGGTCATACTTTTTATCGTTTTAACGGTACTTTCTAATCCCGGCACAAACCAATCGGCACTGGGCCAAAAACAATCGTCGGCGTTTCGAAAAGAAAGTCCGACTAATTCCGGATTTCGCTGGGCGAAGTACTCTTTCATCGCCTTAACTGGTTCGTCGGACAAACCAAGGTCGAGGACTTCTACATCTATGCCCGCTTGTTGGACCGAAGCGGCGATATAATCCAAACCTATCGGCCCAATGGCCGGTGTCATCCTGTTTGTATTGACTAATGTCAGCATCTTCTTATTATCACTACTCTGACAAAACACCGACTATCTACTATGAATTATTAAAAAAGGCTGGTTTGGGAAAACCAGCCCTATGTCAAAACGTCGAGTCTCAAAGTTTTCAATCATCTTAGAATTTGTAGGACATACCCAAGCTGACCCAATATTCATCGCTCGAATTAACTGAATCATCCCATGAGGATTGGTAGAAAAATCCCGGAGTAAAATAGAGATTTTCCTCAATTTCGTAATTCGTTGAAACACCAAATACGGCATTTGACCAGTCATGATCCACATCTGCACCATTGGGAGCGACGCCGTCGTTAAAGACAAATTCCGAGTGAAAATTCACTTTTCTATCCACACCGGTGAAAGGACAAAGCATTGGTACTACGTAGTCAAGCATTACAATATGTGCCCAGCCTGAAGCGGTGCCTCCGGATGGAGAATTCGCTCCGACTATAGTACCGCTGTTTACCGGCATCAGTTTGACAAGGCAGTATGTGGGGACTAAGCCTTCGACCTTTAAAAGTTTTGGAAAAGAAAGAACTGCATGTCCTTCCTGGAGGTCTACGCTGGCTTTGGTATGGCTGCTTAAATCCGGATAGTTATAGTAAACATAAGCGAGTCTGTAATTAATTGCATAGCATTCGTCTTCAAACATTTTCCCGAGGTAATACAACGAATAGTCCCAACGCTCGTTGAGTTCTTTGCCGGATGAATTAGCTCTGTGCCCTTCAGCACTGAGTCCAACAGATATACCCGGCATAAATAAATCAACCATTGGATGAATTGCGCTTTTGTCTCCAAAAACATTGAAGCCTCGCCAGACATACTTACCTGTGAATGTCAGGCTGGCTGTCCCTTGCAGCTCTGGCTCCTGAGCATAGCCTAAGGATACCACAATTAAAACAACTACGGCACCTATTACTATCTGCTTTTTCATAATCGTCTCCTTTCAAAAATATTTCTCTGTTTTACAACACTGCTTTCCGTATTTGCGCTGAAAATAAAGGCCAAAACATAAATTCTTACCATTTCCCACTTTTTCTCATTTCCGCCTTAGGCAATTGTTCAAGGTCTTCGAGATATTTTTTCATTTCTTCATCCGGAAGTTCATAATCAGTAAGTTTTCCTGACAGATATGCATCGTAACCGGTCAGATCCATCAGGCCATGTCCGCTGTAGTTGAACAATATCACCTTTTCTTTACCTTCTTCTTTTGCCTTCTTGGCTTCGTCAATAACCGCTGCAAGGGCCTGACTCGTTTCCGGGGCCGGGATAAATCCTTCTGTTTCGGCCCATGTTACCGCAGCCTCATACGACTGCAACTGATGATAAGCCCTTGGTTCCAACAGCCCCTCGATTATGGCCTGGCAAACCAATGGTGCCATACCGTGGTATCGCAGCCCACCGGCGTGAATCGGAGGCGGAATAAATGAATGTCCTAATGAATGCATCGCTAAAAGTGGAGTTGTACACGCTGTGTCTCCAAAGTCATATACAAAAGGCGCACGAGTCATCGTTGGGCATGCCGTCGGCTCGACCGGAACGATTTTGATATCGGCGCCGTTAATCTTGTCGGCAACAAACGGGAAAGACAAACCGGCAAAATTACTGCCACCACCGGCACAACCTATAACCATATCGGGCAGCTTTTCGCCAATCATTTCCAGTTGCTTTTTCGCTTCAAGACCTATTATCGTCTGATGGAGCAGCACATGATTGAGCACGCTCCCAAGAGAATAACGTGTTTTACCGGTAGGATCAGTCACCGCCTGCTCTATGGCTTCACTGATGGCAATTCCCAGACTGCCGGGCGTATCGGGCATTTGCTCCAACACTTTTCTTCCGGCATTTGTTTCAGAACTCGGGCTTGCAACGCAGTTTGCTCCCCAGACGCCCATCATCATTTTCCTGAACGGTTTCTGGTCAAAACTTATTCTAACCATAAAGACCTTGCATTCAAGCCCTATCAATTTGCAGGCAAATGCAAGGGCACTGCCCCATTGACCGGCTCCGGTTTCGGTCGTTAATCTTTCGATGCCGAATTGCTTGTTGTACCAGGCCTGGGCAACAGCCGTGTTTGGTTTGTGACTTCCGGGGGGACTGACGCTTTCATCCTTATAGTATATCTTTGCCGGGGTATCGAGGAACTTTTCCAGAAAAACCGCTCTACGAAGCGGCGCCGGTCGCCAGCGATAAAGGATGTTCAGGATTTCCTCGGGGATATCAATCCATCTTTCAGCACTGACCTCCTGCTCAATCAAATTCATCGGGAACACAGGTGCAAGCATTTCCGGACCGATAGGTTTGCCATCAGGTCCAAGCGGAGGCAGCAATGGAGTTGGCAGGTCCGCTGCCAGGTTATACCATTGCCGGGGAATATCACTCTCATTCAAATGAACTTTAATTTGCTCCATTTCAACTCTCCTGAATACAAGTTTAAATCATCCACTTATCTTTCTATCTATCTGACCCAATCAATATCCGTCAGAAACTGGTATGCTATTGTATAGTAACTTACAAGTCAAGTACTGTATTTTTTATGATTCTCCTTATCCAGAGAAAAATACCTATATCTTTAATATCTTTAAGGAATTGCATCAATACACAAATATATAGCAGGATAGTGACAGAGATAAGCTCTTGCAGGCAAACAGCTTATATATTCGGCCTTTCTTAAAAAAACCTGGTAAAATATTCCTGTGAGAGTTCAAGTCTCCATACCACTTCACTGCCTCAAACTAAGCCTTAACTATTTATTTTTCGAGGCTACGATAAAGTTTAGGTTGACCAGAGCGCACTATGGCGTTTGGAATCCGAAAAACAGCCCTGAGAGACATAGCAATAACCCAAGCTAAAGACCTGATAGAACACCCGACCTACTTAGGCCGGAATCCACCCGATATCGAACAGACGATGAAATCAGCCTGAATGTAGGTAAACAGACCGCAATATTGCCCCAAGGAGAGGTTTTTCTAAAGCTTTTTTTGACTTTTTCTTGTTTTTAAGCCTGCAGAGGCCTGATTAAAGAATTCGCAGTGACACACTATTGACCGAATATGTCGTCCCTATTATAATGCCAAATCAGCGAGTACAAGGCACTAAAATTGACGATTAGGAAAATATTAAACAGCTTTAGCCTAAGTAAATAATGTATAATAGGAAGCTTTTTTTTGCAAAGGAGCAAAAAATGTTTGATTATTGTCACATCACTGACTACAATACCCGGAAGTCCTATGCGAGCTTTAAAGTCCAGTGAAAATGAAAGGAAGCATGTCATGGCCAAAAAAAAGAAAGCGAAAAAGAAACTTATCAAGGGTTTATGGTCAAAGGCTGATATCAACCTGCTCAGGAAACTCTTCCCGAGTAACCCGACAGCCGGAATAGCCGCGAAGCTCGGACGGCCAACCGATGCCGTTAAAAAGAAAGCGTCCAGAATGGGCCTTCGCAAATCGAAAAAATATTTGAAATCCCTTGGCAGGGCATAGGTTACGAAGCCGCATTCCCATTAGTGACATCGGCATAGGCTATTGACCTTGGGTAACGTAGAGCTTATCTATACAAACCGACATCTTGCTCATACTACCTCAGGTATCAGAGGTGTATATACCTCCGGTTGAAGGAAGCTGTGGCTCATGTATTAACAACATCGAGCACAGAAAGAAGATTCCCATGCCAACAGGGGCGAAGTAATCCTGTTTTGTATCCGGTTCGTATTCCCTTCTTCCGTCAGGGATGTACATTGCAGCTTTTTTAAACGGCATATTTTCAGCCAAGCTGTTCACTAAGACGCTCAATGCCAATTCCCCTATATAATCCATACTCTGTATGATTACAGCTCTGAAGCCTTGACATTTATGCCGAATATAGTTATTTTCTCTATGATAGTTATTTTAATTCAAAAATTTTTTGTTCTGGAATCAGGAGATTGCATTGAGGGTTCTTTCAGGTATACAACCATCCGGCAAACTTCATATAGGCAACTATTTTGGTGCCATGCGACAACATCTGCAACTGCAGGCTGAGCATAGTTGCTTCTATTTCATTGCCGACTACCACGCATTAACAAGCAATCCAAATCCGGCCGATGTCTTTGGAAATTCGCTCGATGTCGCAATGGATTATATTGCTTTGGGTCTCGACACGGAAAAAACCGTCTTCTGGCGCCAGTCTGATGTCCCGGAAGTCACGGAATTGACCTGGCTGCTTTCGTGCGTAACCCCAATGGGCCTTTTGCAGCGATGCACAAGCTACAAAGACAAAGTTGCCCAGGGGCTGAGCCCCAATCATGGCCTGTTCGCATACCCTGTCTTGCAGGCAGCGGACATCCTTATTTATAACAGCGACCTTGTCCCGGTCGGCGCAGACCAAAAACAACACATCGAGGTAACTCGTGACATCGCAGGGCGATTCAACAACACCTTCGGCGAAGTCTTCACCATACCCAAAGAGCATATCATTGAATCTGTCGCTGTTGTCCCGGGCATCGATGGCCAAAAAATGAGCAAAAGTTACGGAAATACAATTGGGATATTCGAGCCGCAAGAGAACATCAGAAAAAAGATTATGAAAATCGTGACCGACTCCACCCCTGTCGAAGAACCGAAAGATCCCGACAAGTGCTATGTTTTTGCACTTTTGAAGTTAATTGCCCCGCCGGACGAGCTTGCAGATTGGGAAAACAAATACCGAAGCGGTGGAATAGGTTATGGCCAAGTTAAAAAACGTCTCGCAGAATTGATGATCGAATATTTCGAGCCGTTTCGACAGAAAAGAGCCGAGCTTGAAAAAAATATAGGCCATGTCAAGGACGTTCTTGCCGATGGTGCCAGGCGAGCAAAGGCCGTAGCATCTCAGACACTTGCCAAAGCCCGAAAAGCCATAGGATTGGAGAGCTTAACTATCACGGACAGTCTCATTACAATCGCGCAGTTCCCCAGTTACATTGAAGCGGAAATGGCCCAACAATTGCTCGCCGATAACGGCATTAAAGCCGTTGTCACCGGCGAGAACGCTTCAAACATATATTCAGGCATGCCTGCTTTGGGAGGATATTGCAAGTTGGAAGTCTTTGAAAGCCAGGCTCAACAGGCACAACAAATACTGGACTCTAACAAAACACAGGAAAACTGATACCGAGGGCATAAATTGGCGGATTATCGCGTAAATCTTGAAATTTTTGCAGGACCTTTAGATCTGCTTCTATATCTGGTCCGAAAGGAAGAGGTTGACATTTACGATATTCCTATTGCCACAATCACCGACCAGTATATTCGCTACATCGAGATGCTTAAAAGTCTCGATGTTGATTTAGCCGGCGACTTTTTGGTCATGGCCGCTACCTTAATGCAGATAAAATCAGCAATGCTGCTTCCAAAAGCAGAACCCGACCAGTACACAGACGATGATTTAAAAGATCCGCGAGCAGAGCTGATACGTCAACTTTTGGAGTACAAGAAATTCAAAGATGCCGCTAACCAATTAAATGCCGCTGCCGACGAGCACAAAGAGCGATTCTCGCGTCCCAGCACTATTGTCGAACAACTCAAACCCGACGCCGAGCCGGAGATCGACATTGAACAGGTGAGCATCTGGGATTTACTCGAAGCATTCGACACAATATGCAAAGCTGTTGGCAAAGTCGTTGATATAGGCCACATTTCAGATGACACACCCATTGACCTCTATCAGATAGAGATTTTGCATCACCTTCAGACAGAAGGACCTATGACATTTGAGCGTATTTTCGAATCCAGAACCAATCGTGTTGAGATGGTTGGATTATTCCTGGCACTCTTAGAATTGATAAGGGAAAAATTAATTTGGGCCGAACAACCTATGCCGTCTTCCATTTACTTACGATCCCTGACCGATGAGCCGGCCGAACAGGCTGTACTGGCAGCTATAATTAACGTAGAAACAAGAGATGCCGAATCTACTCAAATCGACCAAAAAAAACAATCACCTATTCCAATTTCTGAATTGCCTCCAAAAATCAGGCCTAAAACATCGGCAGAAAAAAGGCAAAAGGAAGAAATACAACCGATATAAGACCACATCAGAGTACCAGCGGAATATCTCAAACGAATCAATATTTTTTGCTTTTAATTTTTTTGGGAGTATAATTTAAATAGCGAGCATGATGGGGGTCAAATACAACCGTTTTTGCATAAACCCTGTGACAATTTATGCCGATTGAATTGGAGATAGGCCCGGCTGTATTTAAAGCAGCAAAGTTAAACCAAATATGTAAATACTTCGTCTGATAATAACCAGATATAACACTGGTCTAAGAATTAGCAGGATTTCAGATTCAAAAAAAGGTTATATAAATGCCCTATCTATTTTCTACAGCAAGGTGGAAAAAAATGGTTCCAAAAACACATAAAATTCGGGCCCGTAAAGGGGCGACGTTAATAAGCGCACTCATTTCTGTCGCTATTATTCTGGTGGCACTTATCGGAACTTCCAATTTCAGATATTATGCCGCCCTGGATGCACGAAAAGCTTCCGCGCAGACAACCGCTTCCAGAATCGCCCTGATGCTGTGCGAAAACTGGCAGGGTATTCAAGGCGATCTTAGCTATGATCCCGTGAACTATCTTGGTTCAGATTTAACACTTACTCAAAGCGAAGGCCCCGGCAAGCCTGATGATTTTACCTTGTTAGGAAGCTATAAAATTATCCTGGACGAAGAAGACGATGATGCCGAGGGAGCCGACTACTACGCGACTCTGTCGTGGAAAGATCTTAAACCAGGATTGAGGGCCTTGAATGTCATTGTCGCCTGGGCACAGCGGGGCCAGATTGGCTTTGAAAATACAGACAAAACATTTACGCTCACAATCTACACCTTAACGCTATAGCAATTCATAAGGACAAAGATGGTACAAAAAAGACTCATAGCATCAGGAGGATTTACCCTTGTAGAGCTGATGATAACCGTAGTGGTGATGATTATCGTTGCATCTGCTATTGGTGTAGTCATCGTCGACAATCAGCGTGGCTGGAGCAATATGTATGGTCGGATAAATTCGGATGTTGTCACTGACGGCTACGTGGCACGAAAGAAGTTTGATGCGGTGATACGCAATGCAAGTAGCGAAAAAATTGTGCTCGATGATACCGGTAATTGGATCGAGGTTTATTATTACGCAAGCGGCGCTTCGACTGTTGTTGACCGTTATGTACGTTTCTATGAAGCTGACGGCGATCTAAATGTTGAGTACGGCAAACTGGACCCAAAGGTAACATCGTCCGTCGAAACTGTTTGCGGGAATGTATCTAACTGTACCTTCAGGCAGGTGGGGCGGTCGGCCCAAATGATCCTGACACTCGATAACGAAGAGCAGACGAACACAATTGTCACCTCTGCGGTCACACATAATTAATAGAAATAGAAAACTTATCCTGTAAAGGGGAAGGGGAAGTTAATATGAAAAAGCTGCAGTCAAAAAATCGTGGTTCTGCATTGCCGCTGGCATTGGTCGCTATTGCGCTATTGCTTGTAATGGGTTCGACCCTTCTGAGTATGGGTCTGAACAGCCGCATTTTCTCTATGCGAACCGCCTCTGATATTACAGCTCGATGTGCTGCCGATGCCGGCTTGACAAGAGCTTTGTATGAAATGAATCAAAAACTGAAGGTTAAGCCCTGGAACGGGACATCCCTGCCGCTGGCAAAAAATATCAGCCTGACCGATTGCGATGCGAGCTTTAGTTACATCGTGACAGGTGATCTGGCCAGCGGTTATACTATCACATCCATTGGAGAATCCGGTAATGCCACAAGAGTAGTCAGGGCAACCACCGGCCTCAAAGGGATATTTGACCACGCGATTTTAACAAAAGATACTTTAATATTGAAATCCGATACAGTGATCGACGGATATAACTCAAATGACCCGTTTGACACTGATATAGAGGTAGATATTGGCAGCCAAAGCACTTCGGATTCGAGTGTCGTTCTCAATAATAATGTCACTGTGGATGGTGACGTTCTTGTGGGCATCGGCGGAGATACGGATACGGCTATAAAAGACCTCGGAGCAACGGTCAGCGGGGATAAGCGTGCTGCAACTACAAAAGAACCTATTCCTCGGGTAAGCCCACCCACAACACTGTCCGACAAGGGAACATCTATAACCGCCAAGGGTTCAACGGTGATACTTACCTCTCTCGACAGTGGTACATATACGGAGATCGATTTACAAAAGGGCAAAGGGGATACTGTATTGGAGGTAAGTGACGGAGATGTGGTGCTGCACATCACCGGGGACATCGAACTCGATCAGGGATGTGATATTATTGTCAAAGACGGCGCCACCTTAACTATTTACGTTGATGGAAACATTCTCTGTCGTGAAGGCAGCGGGATCAATACCGAAGCTCCTCCTGAAGAGGCCGCAACCTTAAAATTGTTTGCCACAGGCGAGGGTGAACAGCTCCTTGACGTTAAGGCCAAGAGCGAGTGGACCGGCACTATCTATGCCCCGGATGGAGATGTGATACTTTTTGCCAATGGAGATGCTTACGGCTCCGTCGTTGCCGATAGCTTTGAGTTCAAGGCCGGCGGCAATTTCCACTATGATGAGGCGTTGAGAGATAACGTCACCATAAATGACCAGGGAGTAAGTTTTACAGTAACGCGGTGGAACGAAGACATAGTCACTGTACCAGCCTTGGAGATAAAGGAGCAACTCCTGCAGTAGCAAATTTGAGTTCCGGGGCACATAAGATGCAATTTGATCGTCCATTAAAGTCAAGTCATATATGATTGTGGATAAAAACCCATCTTAGGTTAGGCCCGGTTTATGATCACCCTGCTACAATCAAAAAAAAGTGGTTCTGCATTACCGCTGGCTCTGCTCGCTATAGTCCTGTTACTTACCATGGGTATGAGCATGTTGAGTCTGGGACTGACCTCTCGTATTTACTCCATACGAAACGCCTCCGACATTTCTGCCCGGTGTGCCGCAGATGCAGGCCTGACAAAAGCCCTGTTCGAAATGAATCAAAAATTGCAGGTCAAACCCTGGGATGGCAGCAATCTGCCGGAGGTCACAGATGAAATCCTGCCCAACTGTAATGCCGTCTATAATTACACGGTTACAGGAGATTTGGGTAGCGGCTACACAATTGAGTCAACGGGAATTTGTGGCCAGAACCTAAAAAAAGTCACCTGCACTTTGCAATTGCAGGGACCCTTCGAAGCGGCGATTTTCACGGAAGAAGATATCGAACTGAAAAACTCCGCCATCGTCGATTGGTTCAATTACACCAAGGACGATGAAATTATGAAAATCGGCACAAACAGCATCATACCAGCCACAGTCGTTTTAAAAAACTCGGCTGTTGTCTATGGCGATGTAGTTGTAGGACTGGGTGGAAATCCAGATGTCGTTATCGACGACTATGGCGCTACCATCGCAGGCGAGACACGCGCCTTGACTGAGAAATATCCCATGCCGTCGATATCGGTGCCGGAATGGCTGCTCTCGCTGCCCTCCAGTGGAACTATTGATGATGATGACGATAGAATAAGTAATTCCGCAAAGTATGACAACCTCAACCTCGAGACAAAACAGACAATTACAGTGGACAGTGACGTTGTCCTGTATGTTATTGGCGAGATGATTCTGAATAATTCTGCTGAGCTGCTGATAGAAAACGATGCTTCCCTTATAATGTATTTGGGCGGCAATTTTGAAGGGAAGAACTCGAGCGAGATTAACAACCAGAGCAAAGATGCCAAAAAATTTCAGATATATTGTCTTGATAGCTGCGAAAGCATGGTATTCAAGAACAGCAGCGATTTTTACGGAGCAATCTATGCCCCGAATGCCGACATAGTGATGAACAATTCCGCTGATATGTACGGAGCGGTCATCGCCAGGAGCTTTGAACAAAAGAATTCCAGCACCTTTAACTACGATACGTTACTTAGAGATGCAGAAGCAAATGACGAGGCTGTTCGCTTTGTAATAGCAGATTGGCACGAGGAGTAAATAACACATTCGTACTATCAGGCGAAAATGTTAATCTTCCCTGTCTTCAAATGCCAACCTATACAACTTAAAAACCTGGATTATCAAAACACAAGTACCCGGTCACTGTTATCCATTTAGGGCTTATTGATTTGCGATGTACTGCTCATACTCTTCACGGGTATCCACCATCTCAAGCTGACCCTGGTCCCATGGATTTTCCCCTGTAAAATAAGTTGTATTATATGCCGGGTTGTCAATCCTGCCTTCGGGACCCTCGATTCCCCAGAAATCGGTCTGATAGACTCGAGCCCCTTCATTTTCCGCCACCCAGGAGCCTTGGCCGAGTGTGGTTTGGCTTTGCATCCAGCTTATGTAATCCTGGCTGCGGTCTGAATTCTGCAGACTATCCATGTACTGATCGAATGCCTGGTCTGCCCCGGCGATAGATCTCTGGAGATTCTGATTCAGTTGCTGCTGGGTATAGTACCGGTTCTGCATGTCGTTCCGGACCCATTGTTGGTTGGTTTGAAATGTCTTGCCGATCCGCAGGTACAGAGGAAGCCAGTCGTCGAATTCGGTCTCGGGCGCCCAACTGCCATCTACTGAAACCTGCCATATCCCAGTCATCGGCATCGTCATGCACTGGACGCTAAAAAGCCCACGCAGTGGTGCACCAGTGGACATGCTTTTGAATTTAACATGCAGCAGACGTGAGTCAACCTGAAACCCCTGCGCACGGAACCGCTGGACAGCCTGGGCGATCGCAGGTTCGGCTTGCTCGCCGGGGAACTGGCCGAGAACCTCTAAGTTCGTACCAAGCCGGCTGAACTGAAGGACAAGGTTAAGCGCCTGAGGCGGCGGCTGGTAGGGCGTATTGATGACGCCGGGCACCGAAATTTGAGATGGCATGATCGTTTGGTTTATCGAATGCATGCCATGGCTACGAGTCTGCGGATTATCTACAAGCAAAAATTTCAGTTGTTGTCCCTCAAGACTCCATCCCTGCGGAATCTGAAGCATTAATGACTGATCTGACAGGGCTGCCGGGCGGAGCGGTATCTGTCTTCCCGGCTGTTTTGAAGCTTGTTGAATCATCGCCGCAGGTGAAAGGACACGTCCCTGTGCTACCGAAGTTTGAGCGGCAAGGTCCCGACCCTGTTGAGTAACGGTTGAAATTCCTTCGGGTGCATACGCAATATTCGAAGCCACGTTCGTCAACATTGGACGCAGTTGGTCCCACAGGTCCTCACGGGCCAGAAGAAGATAAACCGTGCCAACACGCTGTGTATAGAAAAAATAGCCATGCCCGACACCCTTCTCGCCTTCGTCCGTAAAGGTTATTTCTGTGATTGTACGGTCTTTTTCAGGGGTGGAATTGACGTTAGTCGCATGCAGATCGGGAATCTCTTCTCGAAAACCCATTATGCATGCGGCTGAAAGCGATACGGAATTTGTGATTCCTTCGCCCACGGGAAAGCTCATAAATGCAACTACAGCATTTTCCTCCGGCTCCATAACCATAACAGCATAAGCACCTTCACCGATGTCTTCTTCTTCAACAATCCAGCCCTGTGGTTTGTACAGCATTACCGTGCCGTCCTTAGACTGATACTTTTCGAGTGCCGGTTGAGCTGTTGGCTGAGGCCCGGGAGCCGGCATTGCAATCTTTTCTCCGCAAGCGGGACAGAATTTCGCACCCGGCGGAAGTTTGGTATTGCACTTCGGACACACGGTGGGGGCTTCGGGACGAGTGATCTTGGTCCCACACTGTGGGCAAAACTTCGCATTAACACCCACAACAGCGTTACACTTGGGACAACGCATCTGTGCCGGCGAAAAAGGTTTTGGCGGCGGCGTTGCTTGCTGGGCCGGTTGGACGCTGGCGGACGTCAGTGTAGAGATTAGTTCCTGTCCCGCCATTTTTATCGTTTGTCGGACCAATCCTTTTCCATCGGCAAAGTAACTATCCGAGACTACCGGTCCTTGACCAGGTATGTTAATATTAGAGCGAACCACGATACACTGAAAATTCCCGGCCGGCGTCTGAACTTTTTCTGTGCCCAATGACTCAAACGTTGTCGTTAAAGACATACCGAATTGGTTCATCGAAGCAGTCCAGCTCTGGCCCTGTACAAAGGGCAGCTTGATCCGGAGAACAGGCGTATCGTATTGAATTTCCTGTCCCTGAGTTTCCGCCATATAAGCTTTAAGACCCTGGGAATCAAATGCCAGATACTCCCGATTCGTTTGCATTCCCATAGTGGTCTCCACGATTGCGCATCGAACTCCATCCACATCGGCAAAACCTGCCACCTTCATCATCATTTCCATGCCGTTCGACATGGAGTAGGTCCACTGATTTCCCTCCTTCAAAGGGTAGTAGTCTAAAGCCATAACCGTCGAAGCCGATACTACAAATATTATTAATCCGGTCAGTAATGTACGCATCTTTCTCTCCTTTCCAATTTAAACGATTGAGTCCTCAATTGTATGTACTTGTATCATGTTTGAATGTAATAATCAGCTAATTAATTAGCACTTACATCTAAAATTAAAACGACCGTGACCATGAACACTTAAAAGGAACAAAATGACCGATTCTGTCACAGGGAAGATTTTACACAACAATATATATCAAGTCAAGAGTGTGTGTTTACTCGCTTTGAATTATTCTTGCGAGTGAACAGATCGTACAATATCGGCAACATTATCAGTGTCAGAATGCCTGAAGCCTAAATTCTACCGACCGAGGCATTTTCATTACTACTAAGCATTTATACTCAGATACCCTGCCCTATTGCAAAATGGCGCCGGCATTGACGGTGAAGTTATCGAGCCAGGCATCTTCGCCGGTCAGGGCCATGCCCTCACAGCCGCCGCCCAGGGTGATATAGACCGACTCGCTCTGCCAGCGGCCGCGGACCAATCCCTCCACTATCCACATCGCGTTTGCCTTGCCGTAGCCTGTATCGCTCAAGTGCAACTCGTCGCTTTCCGGGTCGTATGAGACGTACAGCGTCCCGTCATCCGAGAATCGGTCAGTGACCTTTTCCTCGACCCACGTGCCGTCGCGGACCTCATAGAGATAGAACGGATTATCATCGAACGTCCCAGCCTCGAACTGTGCCCACTGAACGACAGGCTCCTCGATGGTCGGCACCAGCCCCAGTGTCAGACGTCCATCGCCTACGCCCACTTTGCCAAAGTGGAAATCGACGCGAACGGCGAACGCCCTCGTGGCATCCAGCCGCCAGCCGTCGGACACATAGATCGCATCCACATCCTCCATCAGCCCGGTCGTATTCACTTCCAGCCTACCGTTCGTTTCCTGTAGCCAGGCCAATTCCGGCTCCATCGCATATACAAACCACAACGGCCCCGGCTGGCCGTCCCCGAAGTCATCGGAAGGAAGCTGCCACCACAATCGCGGATAGTCCTGGCCTTCGAGAATCCACCAGATATCATCCGTGCCGTCTGTCGTCTCCCCCACAAAGTCCCAGCCAGCATTCAAGAATGTATCGGCCGTTTGCATCTCGGACGTAGTTAGACCTGTGCCGCCTTTGCTTGTTTGCTGGAATGATGTATTTTTATCCCAGAAGCAATTGATAACATTAGCGTAACTAAATATATAATTCCAACCTACCAAGCCACCAATTTCGCCATCTCCTAAAACACTACCCGTAGAAAAGCTGTATTCGACGGAACCAGTATCAGTAACCACACCCACTAAACCACCTACCTCATCATTAGCTGTTACGCCGCCGGTAGCATAGCAGTCACAAATTACACTTCTGTTCCGTCCCACGAGCCCACCGATACTTTTCTTGCCTGAAACAGCCCCTGCAGCATAGCTACATGATACTATTCCAAGCTCCGTCTCGGATGGGAATGGATAGAAATCGTTAAATCCGACTAGCCCCCCGGCTGAAGTAGCTCCTTTGACACTTCCTGTTGCAAAGCAATTGTATACATAACCGCGGCTGTATCCGACTAAGCCTCCGAAAGAGAAACCAACACTTGCAACTGGGATATTCGGGTCATTGACAGGTGTCAACCAACGAGTTTCCGCAAGTGCAACGTCACATGTTGCATAGCACTCTGAAATAGTTCCTTCCAAATTCGAGCCAACTAATCCTCCAACGTACGCATCCGCCAGGATCCTACCACCCTGAACATAGCAGTTGGTAATAGCTCCCGAACGTAATCTGCCTGCCAAGGCACCAACCCTGGTCACTCTTTCAATACAGGTAGTTTCCGGATAAATATTAGGATCAATCAGACCAAGATTTTTTATTTGTGCTCCAGGCCCATAGACATACCCGAACAGGCCAACAAACCTTTCCTCTGAGTAACCTTCATCCGGAGGCTCGTTGATATCCACTACATAAGTGAAGTTTGATATAGTGTGGCCGTTTCCGTCAAAAACACCGGTGAATAGTGGCCCAGTTATAAAACATTCCCTATCACAAAACCATATGGTGGGTGCGATGACCGCCTCGTCAAAGACCTTTCCGCCGGGAAGGTTGGGATCGAGGTCGATGTCGGCTGTCAGGATAAAGTGCTTGTCGTAATCTTCGGGACTTTCGCCAAGTAGCATAAGATCGGACGCCGTAGCTATTTGGTACGGATCGTTCGGCTCTCCCGTGCCTCCGGCGTATTTGGCCTGGGCAGGCATGCCGATAAATAAAACTGCAATTAGAAAAGAGAATGTCCGCATGATTTTTGGGATTCGTGCCTCCAACATTGTCGTTCCTCCACCCCCCTTCAGCATTAATCAGGCAAATAACCACAGATTATTCGCATCTTTTATGTAACTTAATATATCAGATTAATATTACCCATGTCAAGGCAGAGTGCCAAAAAGAGCGCATTAAGTATGTGTCAACTACATTGTATTGACCCTGTATTATATCTGTTATAGTGCAACGATGACGGCAAAAATTCAGAAATTAAAAATAAGAAAAGCTTATATGAGTTATCAGAGGGGTGCATCTGTAGTTTGTAGGTAAAGCGGGCATAAAAATTGCCTTTCAAGTAG
>CAZFOQ010000032.1:0-31743 GCA_964520535.1 uncultured Pirellulales bacterium
TATCCTGCCCCCGACAGCCCACTTGATTTCGGTAAGACCTACTACTGGCGGGTTGATGAAGCCAACAGCGTCTCCGGATGGGATCAGGGGGTTATCTGGAGCTTTACTGTGGAGTCGGAGGGATATCCACTGCCCGAGAAGTATATCACGGCCACAGCTTCCAGCAATGATCAGGATGCCAGCAAGACCATCGATGGTTCCGGACTCAGCGATGATGGCTTGCACGATTCACGCACGACAAACATGTGGCTCAGCAGCAGTAGTGCCCCGGGTGAGGCCTGGATTCAGTATGACTTTGACAAACCGTATAAACTCCACCAAATGCTGGTATGGAACTATAATGGCTCGGGAACCACAAGAAGGCAGTATGGGCTTAAAAATGTAACCATTGAACATTCACTTGATGGTATCCACTGGACCCCCCTGGATAATGTCCCTGTATTTAACCAATCGCCTGGTTGGAGCGGCTATGCTTCTGATATCGTTGTTGATTTTAATAATTTAATGATAAAACAGGTCAGGATTACCGCTCTCAGCAACTGGAGCTCGGGCAGCGTTAAGAACCAATACGGTCTCAGTGAGGTGCGTTTCCTGGTTCTTCCCTTAGAGCCTCGAGAGATGAGTCCTGTGGATGGCAGTACAGATGTGGATCTCGGGGTCATATTAAGTTGGCGTAGCGGTCGTGAGGCCGAAACGCATGAGGTGTATTTTGGCAGCAATCCCAGCAACTTGTCCCTGGCGAAGATAGTCACAGGGGTCCCCTATGCCGCTTACGATACCACGGAACAGAATCTCCAGTTGGGGCAGACCTACTACTGGCAGGTTAAAGAAGTCAACACGCTCGAGATTCCCACAACCTGGGAAAGCGACATCTTGGAGTTCTCTACCTGGGAGTTCCTGGTGGTAGACGATTTCGAATCCTACAATGACATTCCTGAAGGGGAAGAAGGCAGCAATCTGGTCTATGCGACCTGGACAGATGGCTATGTTGAACCCCCTGCAGTCCGGACCAACGGCTCGACTATAGGTTATCTTTCAGTCCCGTCCATGGAAACCACTACTATCCATGACGGCAGGCAATCGGCGCCGTTAATGTACAACAACAGTACTGCGAGTATATCTGAGGTTACGGCGAGCACAACTGACCTGGCGGTCGGTTCGGATTGGACTGTAGGTGCTCCCACCGTGTTGACGTTGTGGTTCTATGGTGATCCGAATAATGCTGTTACCGAGCAGATGTATGTCGAACTCAACGGTGTAAAGAAAATCTATGACGGTGACGCCGGTGATATTGCGACATCTTCGTGGACACGATGGGATGTTGAGCTTGCATCGTTTGGTATCAGTCTCGGTAACGTGACAAGCATTACGATCGGCTTTGAGAGGATTGGCGCCTCCGGTGGTTCAGGTATGGTGCTCTTCGACGATATCAGATTGTATCCGTCCAGATGCATCCTTTCGCGCCGGTCCACCGACTTTGCCAGATTCGACTACGTCGAGGACTGTATAATTGACTATAAAGAGCTTGATGTAATAGCGGCCGAGTGGCTTACCAGTAGCTCCGACCTAACGTCTGACTTGAACGCGGACAATACGGTCGATTTGAAGGATTATGCCGCTTTAGCGGATCGATGGCTCGAACAGCAACTGTGGCCATAGTGACATCAGAAGATTATCCGGACCCGGTAATATTGCGATAACAATCCAGGCGGACACCACGGTCCGAGGCGCCGAAGCTTTCCCATTAAACAGTAATTATAAACATATAAAACTTTACACGGCAGGTATGAAATGACCTGTCGTTATGGTTTTGTGACTTATGTAGCAATATATTTCTTTCACTGTTACTCAAAGATTGTCCGTTTATTCCATATCTTATTCTTTATTCCCTGATAAAATGTGTTTTATGCCTTGATATCTGAGTGTATAATCGTAAACCAAAGAATTAGCGAGTCAATGGGAAAGGATGAAATTGGTTAATCCAATTCGAAGGAAAAAGAAAGGAATCGCACATGAATACGAAATCAATATTATCCATAACGTGTTTTGCCGTTGGTAATATTTTGTTCTGCCTCCATGGATCTTGCATGGCGATGCCGATAGCGGAATCTCGTAAAACCCAGGAAATGCTGGTTCAGCAGGCACAACAGCAAATTAGCACAGTGCCGGAGGAAACTCGTCATATCCAAAGGAAAATTCTGTTGGATACGCGAGAGCAGATAGAACAACCGTCTGTCCGGCCTGCTTCGCCGCTTGCCGCTCGTGTATTTCCTTCCCCTATGTCTCTTATCAACACGTTCCACTCTTGACCATCCGACCGAAAGACTCCCTTCTCATAAATAGTGCCGTCTTCGGCTTTATCTTCCTTGATGTCGTCAAGGTATGCCTTAACAGATTTGTATTCGATCGGAATCGACGTTAGTATTACTACAACTTGCAACACGCTTTCTGTTTCACTACTCGGCATATCTTTATCGGTCACCTAATCGCTCGTTGAAATTAATCATTAATTCACATTCTCCAGAAAAAATAGATTCTCGTCCAACAAGACAAATCTCAATTACCATCCTATTGAGAAGATATGTGAACATCTTACTTATTTCTCCCTTTGATTGAAGTCATTTCGTATGCTACTCTGCGAAGTACGATTGGCTAAACGCTACGTAGCACGAGTCTCGCATAGGGCTTTTCAAACGGATGTATCAGTACTGCTGCGTTCAGCTTTTATTAATATATACTAATACATGTGAATCTATTTGTCGAAAAAAAACAATGGTGGGGTAATACCATAAGTCATCCCTTAGGGATCCACCCGCCTACGCTCCCGAACACCTATTCGGCGTCTTTTTACTTTCGGGATAAATCCTCACGTAACGCCGGTAGGTCTTTATGCAGAATGTGCCAGATAATCTGAATATCAATCCCAAAATAATCATGGACGATTCGATGTCTTAGCCCAATAACTTTGTGCCATTCAACATCCGAATGTTTTTCCTTGAGTTCATCCGGCAGCCGATTTGCGGCCTCACCGATAATCTCCAGATTTCTTACCACCGCATCGATGGACTTCTGGTCGCTTGAAAATGTCTCATAAGACAAACCCTGTGTATATTCCTCGATTCTACCAATGGCATCGAGCATATCACTTAGCAATAAATCGATAGGACGTTTAGACATAAACCAGCTCCGGTTCGATGAATTTCATAGCTCTGGAATTAACAGCCCGGCTTGAGACAAGGTCAACGGATACTCCGAGCAGATTCTCGATTCTGTCCGCCAATGTGACAAAGTCCAGACCTATTGACGGATCGACCTCGACGAGAATATCCACGTCGCTGTCCGACTGCTGGTCTCCCCTTGCGTATGAACCGAATAACGCCATTTTGCTCACCTTAAACAGCTTCTGCAATTCAGGCTTGTCTTTGGCAAGCGTCTTTAGGATTTCTTCTTTCGTTATCACGGTATCTGTTCTCCATAGAGCCATTGATTTCACGTCTTGTTTGTATAGTATTCTAAATTCCTTCTTCAAATGCGTCAATATTATTTATTTTTTGATGCATCATAGGCACGTTTGACTTCTTCGGCGATGATTTTTATGCCGGCAGCTACCGTCCCTGCATCCTGGGAGTAGTTCACGCGGATACATTCGTTTTTATGCCGCCATGTCTCTTTCAAACCGGGGAAGAAATAATTGCCGGGGACAACCAGAACACCCCTTTTCTTGAGCCTCTCGTATAGCTCGCCGTCGGTGATAGGCAGCTCCGGGAACCAAAGCCACACAAAGAACGCCCCTTCCGGCTTGTGAACGTGAAAATCAATCCCGTCCAGTTCCCGGCAGATCCGCTCCAGAGCCGCCTGAGCTTTTTCCTGGTAAAACGGCTTGATAATGTCACGGCCCAGACTGATAATCTCACCGGTCCTGAATAAATCTCTCACAATTGCCGCACCCATCCCGCCCGGAGCAAGGCTCATCACGGCGTTCACCCTGGAGACCATCTCGATAACTTCTTCGTTAGCGACAACAATTCCCGTGCGTACGGACGGAAGGCCGAGTTTCGAAAGGCTCATACAATAAATAATCTGCTTGTTCCATTTGGCTTTAGCTTCTGTAAAGATAATATCCGGAAACGGTGTCCCATAGGCATTGTCGATAATCAGCGGGATATCATGTGTCCCTGCAAGCTCGCTGAGCTTTTCTATTTCCGTATCCGTCAGGACATTTCCCGTCGGATTGGTGGGTCTGGAGACGCAAATTGCACCGATTTTCTCTGTGACATTTGTACGGTTGAAATTAATATGATATTTGAAAATATGCTCGTCTATATGCTCGATCCGCGGCTTATTGGCAATAAATAAATCATCCACCAAACCGACGTCACAGTATCCGATGTATTCCGGAGCTAACGGCAGCAGAATTTTCCTGTCGGCCCCGTCTTCGAAGGCACCGGCAAAAATATTAAAAAGAATGAAAAATGCTGTCTGGCTGCCGTTTGTAAGAGCGATATTCTTCGATTGTACGTCCCAGCCAAGTTCTTTTCTAAGCAGTGCGGCGGTGGCCTCGATAAATTCCGGATTACCTGCAGGCGGGTCATAATTGCCGATAGCCCGCTCGAATTCAGAGCCGTTATGCAAAAGCTTCTCCATACTATCCCGAAAGTATTTCTGAACTTCTGGAATATGAGCAGGATTTCCTCCACCGAGCATTAGCATTTCACGGCTCTGTGAAAGGGCTGTGCCTAAGTCTTCCATTAGCCGGCCGATCCCTGATACTGCTGAAATCTTCCGACCGAACCTGGATATCTTCATCATTTTTATACCTCGATAGAAACATCCGGAGTCAAAAAGTATAGCCATCTGGCGATTGTTTTTGTTTTAATAATATCCGAAGCCGCCCTGCCGTAAAGCTCCAACTGCCGGCGGTAAAGTTGAGCCCGTTCATTTACCTGCCCGGCAGTTACATTATCCGTCTTGAAATCTATAATCAAAAGCCCTTTCGGTGTTCGAATTAACAAGTCGATAATACCCTGAACTATGATCGTATCTCGTATCTCGTTACTTGTATCTCGAACTGCAAACTCTTTTTTCCATTCGGACACTGATAAGGCAAAAGTGAAAGGCCATTCGCGCAGGATTTTATTGCCGGTATCAAATACCAATCGACCGAGTTCGCTGTTGAAAAACGTGACAATCGAATCCGTATCGATATTTTCTGCGGCTCCGGTTGCGATTGCTTTATCGGCTAATAGTTTTTCTATTGTTTGTGCTACTGCCGCTTCGGTGACAGGCCTGGTTAAATCGAACCGGGAGATTACAAGGTGCGTGGCCGTCCCGAGTAATCTCGGTTCGAGAATGTCACTTGATGCCGGTTCAGCCGTCACAAGGACTTGTGGCCGGCGGTCCAGCGTCCTCGAATAATCGAGTGCCGCAGGGCTTGCTGTGGATTTTATATATTCGTCATTGCGGTGAGTCAATGCCGTTACGGATGTTTTCGCCGGCAGCAGAGGTGAATCGCCGAATTGATAGCGCCGGTTCAGGGAGTTTTTCAGTTTCTCGAACAGTTTTGATGCCGCTTGTTTTGAACCGGATTTTTTCGGGGCAGATCGTTGTTTCAATTTGCCTGCCTTTTGCTTGACAATGAATTCGGAGAATTGTTTCAAATCCGCCTGGTTGTAAAGTCTGAAGCTGAATAAATTATCGTTGGCGGCATGGTTTGACAAGCCGGTATCGAAGGCCTCATGCAGAATCTTCTGGTCGGAAAGCCCAAGGAGAATCCATTCCAGGGGATTTCGGCAGGCTCGAAGCCGCCAGTCGGGAACGGGCTTCTCACCGAAGAATAAGCCGCTTGAGATAATATGACGGCAATTTGTTTGTTTCTGAGAAGCTGTCAAAACAATTCTGTCTCTGGCACGAGTTGTCGCAACGTAAAGGATTCGCATCTCTTCGGCCAGTGACGCCGAGAGCTTTTGTTCGGCGATAACCTGGTGTGCAAGAGAGCTCAATTTGCTGTTTGACCGGCGGTCAATGATTTGCAGCCCTAATGTATCATCGGCGTCAACCAGACAATCCGCCTGTACATCTTTTTTATTGAATCTGCTTTCCAGCTCAGCCAAAAAGACAACGGGAAATTCAAGCCCTTTGCTTTTATGGACACTCAAAATACGAACGGCATTGCCCGCCGAGGCAGGGGGCTCAGCCGGTGCCCAGTCCTGACCGGCTTCCTGAAGCTTTTCAAAGAACTCGACAAATCGCGTCATTGATGGGATACCCGCACTGCTGGCAAAACCTTCAAATTGAATGGCTCTGTCATGGAGTTTCAAAAGATTGGCCCTGCGAGCCTGGCCGTTCGGCAGAGCTGAAACAAAAGATAAAAAACCTGTTTGGCGATAAATCTGCCAGATTAAATCCGCCAGGTTGCCCCGCCGGGCGATTGTACGCCACTGCTCGATCCGGGCAAGGATTTGTTTTAGCTTGACGGCAAGTTTTTCATCCGGCCCATTTTTTGAATATTGGAGCACACAGTTGTAGTAATTCCCGGGCCGCGGCTCTTTTCTATTGTGAATTTTTATCTTCGCCAAATTACTGTCACTGACCTTAAAAAAAGGACTTCGCAATACTGTCGCCAACTCTATGTCCCGCTGAGGATTATCGAGAACTTTCAGCAAAGCCAGACAATCGCTGATTTCGGTTGCCTGAAAATATCCCGCCGTCGCCTGGCAACTGACAGGCACGCCTGCCAGACGGAGCACTTCGATATAATCATTCGCCTTCTTGGCTAATGAACGCATCAGGATTACAATGTCACGATATTGGACATCCCGCATGCATTCCTGCTGTTTGTCATAAATCCGGAATTCCACCCTTCCCGTATCCGCTCCAACCATTTGCTTGATACGTTTTGCAATCATTGCCGCCTGCCGCCGGCGGGAAGTGACAAGATTTGTATCGTCATCGGCGGATTCATCCGTCTGCTCATCCTGCTCGTCCGGGTCCATATTTGTTTCATCAAGGATATGGAACTCGACAGCGGCATTGTTTTTGCCTTTTGACAGGTCTTTGGATTCCCCTGCCTGTGCCGGTCTCAACCGGGCAGATTCGTCGTAGTTTATACCTGTAAACGAAACTGTCATGATTCGCGAGAATATCCTGTTGACAAAATCAAGGATTCCCTCAACCGAGCGGAAATTGGCATTGAGGTCGACACGCAAACCGCCCGGGACATTCTTTGGGTCACTCGAAGCCAGTTTCAACTGTTCGAGGAAAATATCCGGCTCCGCCCCTCGAAATGCGTAGATGCTCTGCTTGACATCACCGACCTGAAGGATATTCCCGCCCGGGCTGAGCATCCGGAGTATCCGCTGCTGAACGGAATTTATATCCTGATATTCATCAACAAGGATATGTTTATATCTTTGCTGCAGCGATAAAGCCGTTTGAGAAGGCACAGGCTCATCAACCGGCGAGTTTTCATCGGCCAGAAGTTTAAATGCATAATGCTCGAGGTCGGCAAAATCCAGGCAGTTAATAGTCCGCTTGGCCCGGCTGTAAAATCTGTCAAATTGCCTGACGAGCTCGATCAGGACTCTTGTTTGTAATCCGACCGAGCCGCCGATGCTGTCGAGGTAGTCGGGATTAACCATTGCAAGCTGTGAAAGCATTTCGAAATCATCCACAGCTTTTTTTGCGGCTCTCCGGATTAGTTCGGCAATCTGCTCGGGTAAACCTTTGGGCTTATAAGTTCTGGGCTTGTTATAATTTCTTATCGCTTCAGCACATTTGTCCCAATGGGCAGTTTTTAAAATATCGATACATTCCTCTATAGGTTTTATGTGGCTGTCTTCGAGTTTCTCCGCCCAGCCAACATCGGCTTCTGTGCTTTTAGAGAGCTTTTGAACGTGACGAAGCTGATTAAGAATGTCCCTCAATTTCTTTGCGATAATTTGCTTTTGTTTTTCGCCGAGATTTGTTGTCGGGAGGTTGGTGATTTCCGCAAGCCGGGCCGCCCTTTCATACCAGTTCTGACGCGAGACGACGCCGTCCAGAAAATCGCTAAGCTGTATGATTTTGGCAAGAAAACCGTCATTGGTAAGAAGATTCCGCCGATACAAGAGCTGTTCCAGGTCGGATCGTAGATTACTTTGCTGCCAGGCCCAGTCGATAGTTTCTTCGAGGACCTCGGCTTTGAGCAGTTTCTGTTCGTCACCGTCGACGATGTTGAAAGTCGGGTCAATGTCGAGCCTGTAAAAGTACTCAGTGATAAGCCGTTTGCAAAACGAATGTATTGTGCTGATGTCGGCACCCTGCAGCAGGATAAGCTGGTAGCGAAGGTGGTTGTCCGGCTTTTCCAGAAATGCATCTTTAAGCTGTCGGGCAATTCGCAAACGCATTTGCTCGGCGGCAGCGTCTGTAAAAGTCAGGACCAGGAAGTTCCGGACGTCGGATTTGTCGGAGATGATATCGACACATCGTCCGGACAGAACCGCCGTTTTGCCGGTCCCTGCCGATGCGGTGACAAGCACGTCACTGCCGCGTGCGGTAATTGCCTGTTTTTGCTGAAGAGTCCATTGAATCTTCTTCTCAGCCATTCTGCCCCCCCGCCTTTTCGAGAACATGAGCTTTATTCAGAGATTCCAGAACATTGTAGTCGTTTATTTGCCAGTCGAACCGGCAAACAGAACCATATTCACAAAAGCTGCACGGTGACTCTGTACCAATTCTACAAGGCTGAATATCGATTCTACCTGAGGTAATATCCTTGGCCAGTCTGACTATTTGTTTCTCTGTAAATTCAAGCACCTTTTTATAATCATCAGGTTTTAATACTCCTCTGTTTCCATAACTTCCATACGGCCGGCCGTCTTTAGTAACGTAAAAGTTATAAAATTTACTGTCTCCAAAAGCTTTGCTGTCAAGCTGCTTGGCAAATTTCCCGTTGAATATCCCTTTTGCTTTATAGTCGAAACTTTCGGCTTTATCGGGGAGTTCCCCGAATGTGGCTGTTTTAGGATTCACTTCGACCGGCATATAGAACGCCCCTGCCGCAATCATTTTCCCCGCACCGGCTGAATTGTGAACTGCAAGCATGTAAATCGGCAGTTGCAGATCCAGACCATAATAGAACTTCGACCAGTTGAATGAAGTGCTGCTGCGTTTGTAATCGAAAACAACGGCAATTTTTTCGCCGTCAATCTCGGCAAAGTCCAGCCGGTCAATTTTTCCAGCTAAAGATAGTATTCTGCCATTGGTTAAGACAATATCATATGTGCCAATCGTATCACAGGAATGATTAACCGGGCCAAAGGAGACTTCTGAAAGAGACGGTCTGAAGATTCCAGCTCGTAACATTTGTGCGATTGCACAAACGCATCTCTCAAGAACATCGCCGGCGGAGGAGATAATAAATTCGTTATAGCCTCGGCGGCTAACGAAGTTAGAAAGAAAAGAGTTCTCTTTGATAAATTTTTCTATTTGATTGTTCAAAAGTATTACGAGTTCTTTATCGTCAATTGTGGCAAAATTTTTTCTTTCCGCATTAAGCCGTTTCAAAAGAGCATCCAGAACATTGTGATAAAAATTGCCGAGGTCCAGCGGTTCGAGTTTTAATTCTTTGCGTTCTTTCAATTCGAGTGTATATCTGGCAAAGTATCGATACGGACAGGCGGCAAAGGTGCTTAATCTTGTCGCTGAGCTTCTGATCTGCTGCTCGAACAAGTCCTCGACGACGTCTCCGTTGAGCTGTGCGGAATTGTCATAATCTATCGCATAACATACATCAGAACTCAACCGGCTGAGTTGCTCATCCGAGCACATATTATCTAATAAGCCGGCCGGCTTTCCATCCTCTCCGGCAATCGACGATACGGCATCTTTTCCAAGCCGCTCGCACAGCAGATCGGCAAGCTCGTTCTCGCTGTGAACTTTTTCGATATCAATCTGCTGCCCGGCAATCGATTCTTCGCGGAGGTTTTCAAACAGTGATTCCAGTTCGGCTATAAATTGCGAGCATGGAATGTCACCGCCCTTATCATCAACCGACGGATATGTGACAAATAAAAGTTCCGAAGGCCGGGTAAAGGCGATATAGGCCAGATACTGGCGTTCGGCCAGCGTGCGCTGAGAAGTTGCAGCCAATGAAAAATCCGCCCGTTCGGCAGCTATGCGGTCGTCATCGCTGAGTATGCTCTCTGAGCCGATCGGCACTGGAAACTGTTTTTGTGTTGCGCCGACCAGGAAAACCGCCTTTAAATCCGGATGCCGGCTGCGTTCAATCGAACCGACCAGGACCTGGTCCAAAGTCGGCGGAATAAAAGCCAGCGCCAATTGTGAAAATGCGGATTTGATGATCGCGTGATAATCCTCGGCCTTCATAAATCGGCCGCTAAAGACTTCATCAAGCTCATCAAAAATATCCACAAGCTTGTTGTACAACTGCTGATGTTCGTCGGCCGTCACATTGTCATTTTTTTTATTAGCGGCTTCAATCCAGCGGCCGATTGTTTCTGTAACATGCAGCTCGTCGAGAAAATTAAAAACCGCTTGCGTAAACTCATCGGCTCTGAGCATCTTTTCCTGTATGTCATCAGGGCGAAGCCGCTCATGAAGTTCAAGCAAAGGACCAAAAGCTTTTTGCCGGATTTGGTTTATCTTCTGCTCGTCAAAATCTTCATTCTCGCTTCCGGTAAATTGCCATTGCTTCGGACTCTTCCAGTCGCCGGCTGATATACCAAAGGCAGTGCAATAATTTTCCAGCAGGTCAACATCGCAGCGTTCTATCGGCACAAGGTCGGTTTTAAGGTAGGCGAAAATGTCGCTATGCGAAAATCCGCCTGTGGCCGCCTGCAGGGCCGAGCAAATGAGTTGAATGACGGGGTGCTGGTTGAGCGGTCTTCGCCTATCGATAAAAAACGGAATATCATAATCGCTAAAATACGCTCTGATATAATGCTGGTAACGGCCGATATCGGAGGCAATCACCGCAATGTCACGATATCGGTAGTCCTTCTCCTTGACCAATTGCAGTATTTGCCGTGCAGCGAACCGGACTTCCGCCCGCTCGTTCGGGGCCGATATAATGTGAATATTGTCCGCCGATTTTAGCTTCGGAGACTTGAGTTGAAATAAATTTCGCTCGATATGGGCAAGCTGCGGACTTGCGGAGAATCTCATCGCCTGCTTTAGGACAATCGGCTCGGCCAATTTAAGCCTGCTTTTTTTAATTATCTCGAAAAGGCGGCAGTAAGTTTGCTCGGTCGGACTGAACAGGTTCACGGGATCGAGTTGGTCTTTTTCCGGATGTGATAAATCCGGATTCGAAGGGTCCAGACAAAGAGCGATTTTTGCCTCTGCAACCGATTTGAGCAATTCGGCCAGCAGGGCAAACTCGGCGTCCGTAAAGCCGGCAAAGCCATCTACCCAGAGTTTTGCCCCTTTGGCAAAATCCGCTGCCGGTACTGCTTGACAGGCGGCGGTCACCTGGACATCGGGATCATAAAAATCATCCGCGACGAACTTCAGGTACTCTTTAAGAATCAGGCCGATATCGGTAAACTTTAAGGCAGCCAGATTATTTTTCTCTTCTTTTTGCAGCTCGCACAGTAACCGGTCGATATCGTCCGGCGTCTTGGCATACCGGTGCAGCTCTTCGATCGTTTGTGCCATTTCTCGGGACAATCCCGGCCAGGCCGCCGATGAGCCAAAGATTTTCAACTTGCTCTTGTTGTCGTGAAGAATCCTGTGGACTATCATTTGCCGGCCGATGCGTGAAAGGGCAGGCCTGACTGTGTTTTTACCCAACAATAGAAACTGCAGGCGGTCGAATGAAAGGACGTTCAATCTATTATAGCCGTCTATCCGCTTATCGCTTAAAATCGCCCGCTCCGCCTGGTAGCTCGCCTGCTCGGGAACCAGCAGAATCAACGGCTCTTGATCCGGGGCCAGCAGTGCATCGACAATCGCCTGTATGCAATAGCTGGTCTTTCCCGTGCCGCTTCTGCCAAGAATAAATTGAACCGCCATAAAAACCGTCCCTGATTTGAAATTATTATAATGCCCCCTTTCTACCAGAATCATTGGCGGTTTTCAATTATCATCGGAGGACAAATTAATTTCTGCCTGAATTGTATCATTAAAGTCTGGGTGTGCCGATGTATCCCGGCTCATCCGGCTGGCGGCCTGTGCGGCCAAATGTGGTTCGGATAAGAGCCTGAATTTCCTCCTGATCGGGATATAAAAAAACCGTGTGGCTTTCAATGGAATATTCCTCCTGGGATTTGGACTTCACATACCATTCGGCACTTTTGGGCAAATTAGTTTTGGTATCTGCAAAAACTCGCCACCTTCTAAATTTCACTTCTCCTGTGGTTGCGTCTTCTTGGTGCCAGGTCAGGTCAAAAATTTTGGTGCCGATAGCTTGAGCTGTAACCTTCGGATCGTCTATACGGTTCCATTTGACGTCTTCGGCAATCTTTTCCATATCAAAATATGGAATCAGACCGCAGTTTTGAATCATCGACCTCTCAAGCTCGGCGAGCATCTGGTCAGTAATCGGCTCAGTTTGAACAAAATTTGAGGACAGAAAGGTTTGCATTTTGACTTTATTTGGAATATCCCATAAAACGAACTGCACGCGCTCGTTCGCTGTGGACTTAAGCAGTTTTACGTTTAATGTTGTCGATGTCCATACCTGCTCGTATGGTTCTGTGTCACCGGCATGAAATCTTGCGATGCAGACATTTTCAGCTTTTTTCAGTGCCGCATCAATTTGCCCGGGGGCACTTATTTTTGGGGCCGGCCTGTTGAGGAACAAGGCGGCAATTGCAATAATCACCGCGGCAACGGCGGCATATTTCGCTATTTTGTTTCTTAAAATACTTTGCCAAACGTTCCGGATAATATACGTTGATTGCCCTCGTGCGGATTTTTCCAGTGCCGCATATGCATCTTCAAGAATGTGTTCGTCTGTTTCTGCTCTTGTTGCTATATGCAATTTGCCGATTGTGCGTTCTACGTCATCTGCATAGTTCATTTCTTCCGCTCTCCGTTCAAAACTGTTCGCAGCTTACTGATTCCGTATCTGTATCTGCCCTGCACCGTACTGGTTGTTATGCCCTGCATCTGAGCGATTTCTCTGAATTTCATTCCGCCTTTTATGTGCAGGATAATTGTCTCGCGCTGCTCAAACGGCAACTGGAACAACGCATCGGTTAACAACCGAAATTCTTCGCCGAAAATCGCCGACTGCACGGGATTAACTGTATCCGAACTGATCTGGCCGACTTGCTCGAGGCCGACAGTTGGATGCTTTTTTTTGCGGTAAATATCGCGCACACGGTTGGCGACGCTGGCGACCAGGTAGTTGCGTAAATTCACTCGCAGTTTAATCTTTCCGGCGCCTGCTGCAAAGGAGACGAAAACATCGTGCAGGACATCTTCCGCCGTACAGGCATCGTGCAGCAAAGAAGCTGCGATTGTCAGCAGGTTGTCTTTATACTTCAGGTAGATTTGGCGCAGGACCTGTTTGTCCCCGCGATGGAGTTCCGATATCAGACGCTCATCTTCCAGCATCAAAAGCCACCTAATTAGTTACATTACCGACCTTCACTAATAGTATGACGTATCAGGATAAAATTTAATCTAAAAAATTTCTCTTTCTGTAAGATTTATTCGGTTAGGTGCTTCGCTGCTCTCTGGCGTTTCAGCAGGCTCCGCTTTCTTTTTTCATCTAAACGCTTTTGTTTGGCGACAAAGGGGACCCTTGTTTTTTTTCTGATCGGTCTGGTTTTCAATGCGTCGGCAAGTAATTTTTGCAATCGCTCGGTGGCAGCATTGCGATTTGCCTTCTGAGTTCGGAACTTCTGTGAAATAACTCTTAAGATGCCGTTTTTATCGATCCGCGTTGACAGGCGGGAGTAAATTCGCTGCTTTTGCTGTTCGGACAGGCTGGAACAGTCCGCCACATCGAAAAACAGTGTTATCCGCGTATTGACCTTGTTGACGTTTTGTCCGCCCGGGCCGGCACTTCGAGAAGCCTTAAATACAAGCTCATCCTCTCTTATATAAATGTCACGTGTGATTTCAATCATTGTTTTCTCTATATGACCTGATCGTTCCTGTCGCTTTACTCTACTTGAATCATTGGAAATAATCAAGGACCTGTATTTTGCCTTGAACTGCTGCGAAAAGTCTTTATAGTATGGGCATGGTTGATTTTTAGAAATGATGGCAATATAGGAGGTCACAAATGCGGGTTGTAAAAACAAAATCAGCGATAACCTTACTTGTTTTGTCCGGCCTGTGTGCATGTTTACTGTTGTTTATCGCTATGTATTCGGAGCCGGCGGAAGCCCAACAGAATCCTGCTGCCAACGTGGGGGAATTGAGGGCCGGCAAAAATTTCATCCCGACTAAAGTCTATACCGCCGAACAGGACGAGCAAATCCTCAAATTGTTCGAGGGGCTGCGCGTGGCCGATGTATCCGACGGAATGGACAAAGCCGGCTTACCCAATATCGGCCTGATGTCGCCCGAAATCCATGCCTTGTGGAAAGATACACAAAATTACACACATCGTTTTATCGGCATAGCTGTCACAGTGCGATATGTCCCGACGAATAAGCCGCCGGCACCGCGTATGGAGACCAAGGCGTTCGATAACTGGGTCAGCCGGTGGTATAACAACATTTCGAGTGAGCCGTTCGTCCCGTTGCTGCGTAAAGGCTCGGCTCTGGTTATCGATGAAGCGCCGGACGCCGATGTCGGCTCTATCGGCTCGAATAATATCATGGGCTGGAAACTGGCCGGTTGTGTCGGCGTGGTCACCGACGCCACCGCCCGTGACACCGATGAGATTATTACCGAAAAGGTCCCGCTTTACTTCCGCAAGCCCGGCAGGGGCATTCGTCCCGGCAGAAATGAAGTCGAATCGGTCAACCGTCCCGTCGTCTGCGGCGGGGTTTTAGTCGAGCCCGGAGATGTAATCGTCGCCGACGGTGACGGAGTGATTGTCGTCCCGCGGGCACATGCAAAAGAAGTCGCCGAATACGCCAAAGCGACTATCGAAGGCGACAAGGCCGGCCGGCGAAACTTATACAAACAGCTCGGCCTGCCGGAAGACAGTTCAGTCAAGTAACGACGCTGACCATAAGCTACAATTTTGCCACTGGGACTTGTGCTTCAGAACTTCGACTTTTTGTTTCAAGATGTCGTTTTCGGCCTTGAGTTCCTTAATCGCATTCACGATGTGTTCTTCAACCGATAACACTAGTTTCGAGCTGTGCACTATTAACAGTATTATCTTGTTTTGGCAATGAGAAGAAAAAAGTACTTCCCTGACCGAGCTTAGATTCAACCCAGAGCGTCTCTCCGTATGTTTCCACAATTTTTTTACAAGGGCAAGGCCGACGCCGGTATTTTCAAATTCGTGTTTCTGATCGATTGTGTGGAATATTTGAAAGATTTTTTCGAAGTTCTCCTCTTTAATTCCTCGGCCGTTGTCGGCAACACTGAACTTCCAGTTACCGGCCTCTTCAATACAGCCGATTCTTATTTGACCATGAGATTTATCCATATATTTAATGGCATTGCTTAGTAAGTTCTGAAAAACCTGAGTAATTTGTGTTCGTTCGAATTCTATAACCGGCAGCTTATCTTCAATTTTTATGTCTATGTGATCCGGTGTAGAAACCATACTAATAATTTGCGGCATCAGTTCATCGAGATTAATTCGCTCCACTTGATTCTTCAAGTGCCCTGCCTTCGAGTACTTTAAGATACCCTCGATTAAATTATACATATGGTTGACCTGATTCGAGAGCATTTCCAATTGCTCTTTTCCTTTCGCGTCCAGCTTATCTGCATAATCGTTCGATATCCATTGAGCCACTATCTTGATCCCTCTTAATGGGGCCTTTAGATCATGTGAGACTATATATGCAAAGTCATTAAGCTCCCGATTGATTTTTCCTATCCGTTTAAGAAGCTCTGCTTTTTTGTCCTCTGCCTCTTTACGCTCGGTGATGTCTGTTGAAATTAGATTTACAGCAGTAATCCGCCCATTATGCATGACGGGTACAACGCGAGTTTCCCACCTCGTATTTGGTCCATGTATTCCGGGGGCATGAACCTCATAGCTTTCCGGCTTTCCGGTTAGGAAAACCCTTTCAACAGATTCTTTGACGATCTTATGTTGGTCGGACGGTATATATTCATAGATGGAATTTCCGATGGTATCTGCTAAATTGAATCCTGACACAGCGCGATTAAGGAACTGAATTCTGCCGTCTTTATCCACAGAGATGATAATGTCAGGGACGTTTTCTGCCAGTAAGCGCCATTTCTTCTCGCTCTCTTTAAGAGCTTCCTCAGCTTGCTTTAGTGTCACTAATTCCTTTTTATCTGTGACGTCATAAATAATTCCCTGATATCCGTTGATTTGGCCATGGATACCTATTGTAAAGCTGGATAAAATAGTGATGTATATTTTTCTGCCTTTTGATGTTTTGAGAGATAGTTCCTTGCTTTTTATAAATTCTTTGCCTAACTCCCTTAAAAATTGTGCTCTTTCTTCGGAATCGATCCAAAACCGTTCAGGGAGAAATTCCTGGTTTATGAATTCTTTTGGCTCTGAAACTTCGAGTAGTCTGGCAAATGCGGGATTGACATAAGTGGTGACGTGATTTATGTCGGTCATATAAAAGCCAATTTTGGACTCGTCCATGAATTTGAGGATCGTTTCTTCTTCTGCCTGTATCTTGTTTTTGACCGCTCTGAAGATGTCTGTTTGGGTCGCAATCCCACAGAGTTTCTTATCATCGATCACCACCAACCTGCGAATATTCTTGTTCTCCATAGTTCTGCTGGCGCTAAAGACGGAATAATTCGAGGGAATGCTGAAAACGGGAGAAGACATGATCTCTTCTGTCTTTGTGCGGTGAGGATTCCTATTGAGTGCAACGACTCTTTTAAATAGGTCCCTTTCGGTAAGCATGCCTGTAACTTCATCTCCATCCATAACAATGATGGATGAGATATTTCGCGAAGCCATTACTTCTGCAGCTTTTGCTACACTGGCTTTCCTTTGAATTACGACAATGTCCTTGCTCATTATTTCTGAAATATCTCTCCACATACCATAAGATGTAATAACTCTTGTTAAATCAGTTTGTGTTACAATTCCAACTAATTTCTGCTCATCCAGAATGGGTAAGCGCTTGATGTGTTTGGCCTGCATAAATTCGCCGGCTTCAAGGACTGACAAATCAGAGGAAGCAGTTTCTACTGGAGATGACATTATCTCCGCCACCTTTATCTTAAGAGTATCTTTACCTTCAACCACCGACTTTTTAAGAAGATCTGTCTCAGTAAGGATTCCTTTTACATCCCCATTTTCTACGGCAATGATACAGGAGATATTTTTTTCAGACATCATCATCGCCGCTAATGCGACGTTCTGGTTTGGTGAAATAGTAGCGACATCCCTGCTCATTACCTGATTCACTTTCATCCAGATATTGGGAGAGGTCATATAGTTAGAAGTGGAAAGGCCTTTTATCTTGTTTTTGGCTATATCTATAAACTGTCTTTTGTCAGCCATAAGATTCACCTTTTATATGTATAAGTTGTTTTTGTCCGCTTTCTTTAATCGGCGGTTGTAGCGGCGGTTATAAGTTCTCAAAGCGGCTGTTAGGCTGGTCATGAGTAATTTGAAGGAAATGCTTATAAATTGCTGCAATTTCTTTCGATGATTTTGGGAGCAGTTCCGATAATGAGTCAATATTGTGATAATAAAATCTTTATCAATTTTACACTAAAATCGGCATCTTTGTATTTTGGGATATTTGTTTCCTGTCGTTTTATGGAATGCTCTATAGAAATCTGGAAATTGGAAACACCTGCCTGGTTTATTAGCTATTTGAAAAATATAAGTCGCAAAATCAGGTCATAATTATACCACATCCGGATACTTTTTAGTGGTTTCCTAAATGGCAGTCCGGCTTACCTTGGATCTATCTCATAAGGTTGTGATTCTTTTACTGGAGCTTTTTTTCCAGGGCTTCAACTTTTTGTTTTAAGATATCGTTCTCGGCCTTGAGCTCCTTGATCGCCTCAATAAGCGGGGCAACCAATTTTCCGTAGGCTACGGATTTATACCCCTTATCATCGATGGACACAGCCTCAGGAAAAACTGCCTCCACTTCCTGCGCTATGACTCCCATCTGAAGACCGTTCCCATTTTCTTCATCCGTCCATCTAAAATTTGTACCGCGTAGAGAGGTCACTTTTTCGAGGGCATTATCGATAGTCTCAATGTCCTTTTTCAATTGTGCATCTGAAGGTCCAACAATGTTGCCTCGGATCGTGCCATTTACATCCAATTTGTAAGAAGGATTTGTCGTTCCGATGCCTACATTACCTGCGTTCGAGACAAATACCTGTGGATTACCTCCACCGTCATCAATCTGAAAGCCACCTCCCACTCCTCTAATGCGAGTTTTATTATTCTCATCCATCCACAGAACGTTGCTCATTATTCCATATGACGTCTTCCAGTAAATACTCTGACGATTATCTAATCCAATACCACCTCCGGCAACGTGTAGATTTTTTTCCGGATTATTCGTCCCAATACCAATCTTGCCGTCCTCGCGAATTGTGATTCCATTTGCCGCCGGGGCCGGGGAAGACGAGCTACCTATCAGCAGTCTGATGCTTGCATCATCGAAGATAATACCACGACGGTGTCCATTTGGACTAAAGGCAATCATGCCCGGCCAGCCGCCCGGTGTTGACATATGGACTCTGCCACCTCCGAGATCGAACCGTGCCAGACCTGCTACATGGAACTTTTCGCCCGGGCTGGAAGTCCCTATCCCGACATTGCGGTTTTTATCGACAAATATCCCTCGGCTAAGCAGCGAATACGGGACGGCTGTTATCTCCTGAAGCAGGTACATAATATTAAAATTAGTTGCAATGCTTCCACTGGGCCATGCTATGGTTTCCAGCCAACGCACATCGCCATTAAATACGTTGGGATCGCCAATACTAAAGTCCAGTTCCGCTTGAAAATGGCCGTTTACTACTCTGAGTTCGTTCATAACAAGTGTGCTTCCAATCTGCGTTCGAACATTCGGATCGGCGGCATCGTAGAGTGCAAACTCAAAATCGTAAAAGCCTTCTGCCGGGCCATCGTTATTTGCGAGCATGCCTTTGTAGGTGATAGCCGTTCCCAGCGGCGCCGCCTCACTGTTGTTAGCCGGACAAATGATAAGGTAAATTGCCATAACCAGGATTGCTGAAATTTTTGTCGTTTTCATTTTTCCATCCTTTCAAAAAGTTTCTATCTTTACGGCGTATACTATATACGCTCATATATGTTTACAAGACTTTCCTAAAATGATCGAATAGAACGACATGCTTTGCCACCTTATACTCCTCGCACACGGATAAATGACAGGAAAATCGTACTTGTAGCGTATACTGCTGTCAACTAAAATCGAAGGAATATTTTCCGCACGCACCCTGTTCACTTGCCTTAAGTCTAAAAATAGAAGGATTTTTACCGAAAATATTTAAAATTTTTTGTTGCATACATGGTCAAATGAACATATATTGTAGTCATACTGTTTTTTAGAGGCGAATTATGGAGCCGTTGACGGAAAAACAGCAAAAGGTGCTTAGATATATCGAAGGCCGGTTGGAAAAGAACCATCCGCCGAGCCAGCGGGAAATCGCCCGGCACTTTCACCTGGCCCAGAACGCCGTATTTCAGTTGATAACTTACCTCCGGAAAAAGGACTATCTGGAAACGTCATCCGGCCACAGGGGACTTCGGCTCTCGAAGGAATATCTCGGGAAGGCAAAAAAGCCCAAGGGTCTTCCCGTGGTAGGGACGGTTGCCGCCGGCCGGCCGATATTAGCCGAGGAGAATATCGAAGAGTATTTGGACCTGGGCGACATGTTCGAACCGAGGGCGAAAATGTTTCTTCTCAAAGTCGCCGGCGATAGTATGGTCGATGAGGGAATTATGGACGGCGATTTTGTTGTGGTCGAACCGACATCGGAGATTGCCAACGGCCGAATCGGTGTTGTCTTGGTCGATGACGAAGCGACTGTCAAGAAGGTATATATCCGGCGAAAAGACATTGCCCTCAAACCGGCGAACAAAGCCGCCGGATATAAAACCATGTACTTCAGAAAAGGCAGTGATAAAATCCGCATCATCGGAAAAGTCACGGGGTGTTTCAGGAAATTATGAAGACACAGGAAACCGGCAGAATTTATATCGGCGTCGCGGGCTGGTCCTACCCGGACTGGAAGGGAATTGTCTATACCGACTCCAAAATCGACCAGCTTGAGTTCGTCAGCAGGTTCGTGGACTGTATCGAAATCAACAGCACCTTTTACCGCCTCCCCTTCGAGAGAACGACCAAAGCCTGGCTGGAAAGAACGTCGGGCAAGCCCGATTTTTTCTTCACCGCGAAACTGCACAGGGATTTTACTCACGGCGGCAAAATCGACACCGAAACGGCAAAGCAATTTTACAAAGGGTTCGAGCCCTTCCTCCGAGCGGGTAAGCTCCGGCACCTGCTCGTCCAGTTCCGGTACGATTTTGACGATACCGATGCGCACCGCCGGCATTTATCGAAGATCGTGGAGATTTTCTCCGCGGGCTTTAGCCTGGCGGTGGAGGTCCGGCACAAATCCTGGCAGGCGCCGGGGACACTGGAATTTCTCGATGGGCTCGGTGTTGCCGTCTGCAATCTCGATTACCCGACGACCTGGAACTCGTTCGATTTGCAGCAATGCACCATCGGGCAGAACGGTTACTTCCGGATGCACGGCAGAAACGCGGCGGCGTGGTTCAGCAAGGCCGGAAGGGATGAAACCTACAACTACTACTATAACGAAAAAGAATTGTCCCGGATCAAACTGCGGGTTGGCGAATTGGCCAGGGCACTAAAAACCCTGACCGTGATTACGAACAATCACTATCGCGGGGCCGAGCTGGCCAACGCCCTCGAACTGCGATGCCTTCTAACCGGGCAGAAACAACCCGTGCCGGAAGGACTGTTGCGGGAATATCCGCAACTGGAAAAAATCGCCCTGAACAGGTGACATAAGCAATGGCGACGAAAATACAGACAACCCATACGCCCGATTTGTCCGCCGGAATACATCACGCCTTGTTTGAGGCGGTGGTGCCGGCGGGCTTCCCCTCCCCCGCCGCCGACTACGAACAGGACCAGCTCGATTTGAACAGGCACCTGGTCAAAAATCCCGTCGCGACGTTCTTTGTCCGCGTGACCGGCGATTCCATGATCGACGCGGGCATCCATCACGGCGACCTGCTCGTGGTCGATCGTTCCCTGGAACCGAGGGACAAGAACGTGGTCATCGCCGTTGTGGACGGCGAGCTGACCGTCAAGAGAATCCGAATCCACCGGCGGAAAATTATTTTAGTGCCGGAGAACCGCAATTACGTCGCGCGCGAAATCACCGGAGAGACCGAATTCGAAGTCTGGGGCGTTGTCACCAACGTCATTCACCGGTTATGAAAGAGATCTTCGCACTTGTCGATTGTAACAACTTCTATGCCTCCTGCGAGCGGGTCTTCAATCCGAAGCTGGAAGGCCGGCCGGTAGTCGTCTTATCCAATAACGACGGCTGCGTTGTCGCCCGCTCCAACGAGGCGAAGGCGCTCAAAATCGGCATGGGGGTCCCCGCTTTCGAGGTGGCGGATTTAATCAAGAAACACGACATCCAGGTCTTCTCGTCGAACTATACGCTGTATGCCGATATGTCCCGCCGTGTCATGGAGACCCTGGCGACCTTTACGCCGGAGATCGAGATTTATTCCATCGATGAGGCGTTCTTGAATCTTGCCGGATTCAAATCTCCCCTGGCCGGTTACGCCCGGCAAATCCAGCGTACCGTCAGGCAGTGGACCGGCATGCCGGTATCAATCGGTATCGCCGGGACAAAAACGCTGGCCAAAATCGCCAATCATCTCGCCAAGCGCTCGGCGAAATTCGACGGGGTTCTGGACTTGACCGATTCGGCGAATCCGGAACAGATTCTGGCCGGTGTCCCTTTGGAAAAGGTCTGGGGCATCGGCATCCGCTCGGCCATAAAACTAAAAAGAGCCGGGTTGAAAACCGCCCTCGATTTGAGCAAAGCCGATGTAAGCTGGATCAGGAACAGATTCGGCGTCGTGGGCGTAAGGACCGTTTATGAGCTGCGAGGCAGCCGCTGTTATCCGCTGGAGGACAATCCCCCCGCCCGGCAATCGATCGTCGTCTCGCGCATGTTCGGTGTGCCGGTCGAATCCATCGAGCAGCTCAAGGAAGCGGCGGCCACCTACGCTTCGAGGGCCGGCGAAAAATTGAGAGAGTACAAGCTGGCAGTGAGCATGCAGACTGTCTTCGTGACGACCAGCCGATTTATCAAAAACAAATATTTCAATTCCCATACCGTAGCGTTCGAAACAGCAACCAATGACACCACAGAGCTTATCAGGGCGGCACTTTCGAGCATCGAGAATCTCTATCGTAAAAACTGCCGGTTCAAAAAATGCGGCGTGGTCCTGCTGGGCCTTGTCCCCCAGGAACGAATCCAGCGGAATTTATTCGATCGTACCGACCGGGAAAAATCCCGGCGCCTGATGCGGGCCGTCGATGCGGTCAATGCCCGGCTGGAGACTCCGCTGTACTGGGCCGCCGAGGGATTAAGGAAGGACTGGCACGTCAAATTCAGCCGCCGCTCCAAACGATTTACCACCTGCTGGAACGAGCTGCCCGACGTCGCCTGAAGCAGAGCCGCGATTAGCCAATCAATTTTGAATACGCGGTTTCCATCAGGATAAAAAATGCTTGTGCCTCGGTGGATGTCCCCGGCCGGTCGAAACGGGGTGAACCGCAGGCGTCCTGAATGACGCCGTACCGGTCGATTTTGCTCTGGGCGGCGGACCTCATTGTATTGGCCGCTTTTAGATAGTTCTCTTCCAGCCAGCCGGATTGGACGCCCTTGTAAATCGAATAGGCGAGCATCTGAGAGAGATTGGTTTCAATAAACGTCTCCTTATTGTCAATGACATCGTGGAACAATCCATCCGGCCGCATGTAGGCAATACAACTATCGAGTAATTTTTTCGTATAGTCAATGAGTTTGAGCCGCTCGGCCTGTTTTTGCTTCGGCAGTACATTGATGATTTGGGCCATTCCCGCCGCCGACCAGCCGTTGCCCCCGCCCCAGAAATCCCTGCGAGGAAAGGTTTTCTGTTGATCGTCGTATTTGTGTGAGAAAAGCTTTTTATCCTTATCCCACAAATATCCGAGAAATCCCTCGACCTGTTTGACGGCCTCGTCGTAATCGCCGTAAAAGGCGAGAAACGGTGGTGCCATGAACATCGAATCGCTCCAGACTTCCGTTCGGGATGTGAAATGACGAATTGTCCCGTTGGAAGTTTTCGGTGCGGAGTTTTTGAGATACTGATACATTCGATCCGCTGCTTCTTTGAATTTTTTATTGCCGGTGACTTTGTAGGCATAAAGTACTCCCGGGCCGTTCGACGCCGGGTCGGTGACGGTGCTGCCGCCGCCCATCATGGCTAATCGGCCGTCCCTGTTACTGCGCAAAACCGCCTCTGCCGCCATCAGCACAACCAGGTCTTTTTCACCTGATTCCATCAACGCCTGCATCGCCACGCCCTGCTCCCACGGAGCACGCTGCCTGCAGAGCATGGCCAGCTTGGCCTTTTGGACCAATGAAGCTTTGGTATTTTTTGCCGGATTGTTTTTTATTACAACTGATTGACAACCGGTCAATGTCCCTATAACAGGAAGACCCAGGGTGACACCTTTGACAAAGTCCCTTCTTCGCATGATTACATTTCCTTAAAGGCATTATCAAAACTCTCTTGAAATCCATCGGTGACGATTATAATCCGTTGGCCCGCGAACAACAATAATAAATGACGACTCGTGCTTATGTCAAAGGGTCTAAGAAATACTATTCAGATTTTGCCGTCTTAAACTTACTTCACAAAAGAAAGAGGCAAATTGTGGCAGTTCCTGTCATCCGGGATTTTCCGGTTTGAAATAGTAGCGCCCAAGATATTCGACGATTGTGCGTTTTAGTTCCAGCGGTTCGATCAGGCCGATTCGGCGATAGATGATTTCGCCGCCAGGCTTGATGAGAATCGTGTAGGGAATACCGCCGGGTGATTCCTTATCGACTGCTTCCATTAAGGCATATTTATTTTCCGAATCGAAGAGGTAATTTCTGCCGGAGGCCACTTTTTCTTTTAGAAATTTAAGGACTTTGTCTTTATGGTCGAGTGAGTCGGCGCTGATAGTGATAAGCTCGAAGTCTCTGCGGCGGTACATTCGATTGATGGTGACAAGTTCGTCGAATTCCGTCACGCACGGGCCGCACCATGTCGCCCAGACGTTGATAAGAAGCAGCTTATCAGAATCGTTAGCGACGATTTCTTTGATACCGGCAGTGTCAATCAGCTCCAGGGTGACATCTTCTTTCGCCCAGGCCTCTAAAGCCTTCTTGACAGAATCACGCTTGTTGGACCACTTGATGGAGCAGCCGAAAGTTCTGGTCTTGGGGACCGGGACCTCTTTGCCGGCAAGCAGGGCCTCGATTGCGTTGCGGGTATCATGTGATTTTATGTTCTTCGGATTTTCGGAGTCATCGACTCGGCCGAGGAAGCGAAGTTTGCGCTGCTTATCGAAGATAAAGACGTGCGGCGTTGATACCGGCCCGTACGAGAGTGAGACTTTTTGTGTCCGGCCGTCATAGAGGTAGGGAAAATTGAACCGTTTTTGTTTTACACGAATCTTCATATCTTCGAGTGAGTCACCCAGGTCGGAATAACCCAGCTCGTCGAGCCGAACGGCGTTAGGATCGTTCGGAGAAATTGCAACAACCGCCACGCCCTTGTCTTTGTAATCGGCGGCCAGTTTCTTTATACGATCTTCGTATGCCTGTGCGGTTGGGCAGTGGTTACATGTGAATATGACCACGAGAATATCGGCGTCTTTGAAATCGGCCAGTCTGTAATATTTGCCGTCAATATCGGGCAGATTGAAATCCGGTGCCGGTTCGCCAATTTCGAGCGTCTTCGGTGTCTCCGCCGCCCTTGCGATTGGGCACGATAACGCCAGTAGAATGACTGCCGTTGTGATTATAGGGATATGCTTTTTCATAATTCGGCCTCCATTTTCAGTTGTTATCGTTGCGTCTCTAAGACAATTCAGGGAAGTTCCTGTTTTTTATCATAATCTTTTTTTAGTTATTACGGTATATGATATACCATTGTTCAAAGTTTACAATGATAGAGATACGCGGTTAAAGAATACTTACAAAGAAAAAACACTAAGCAAATGCAATACCTTTTTGAAAACCAGCTTTTAGAAATCTGCCCTGAACAGAACAGATGGGGATTACCATCGGTCTGACGAGTAAAGCTACGCAATAACAATAAGGTCAGACATCTTACTTCAGCGTGGACAGAAGCGAACTGCATCTAAGTTATATTAACATGCGGTTGCCACCGCCCACAAATAAAACTTGACCTGTGATCCAGTCGGCCTGTCTGGATGAAAAAAACACAACAGCGTTAGCAATATCTTCCGGCTTGCCCAACCTTCTTAAGGGATAGGTTTTTGCAAGTTCTTCTTCCCGCTCAAGTGGCAGCCATCCTGTATTCACGGCCCCTGGGCTTATTACATTGACGGTTATCCCATACGGCCCCAGTTCTACAGCCGCTGCGCGTGTAAAGCTTTCTGCCGCCCACTTACTGGCATAGTACGAAATCATCTCTGAATATCCGAATGCGCCATCGCTACTAATATTTATAATGCGTCCCCATGTAGCCTTCCTTGCTATGTAACGCTTTGCGAATTCAGCCATCATCAGAGCAACGGCCCGGCTGTTTACCGCAAAGTGCGCATCGTGTGATTCTGCATTAATCGTCACTTTCGGAAATTGGCCTGCAAATAGTGGCTGTTTTTTCAATTCGTCTTCCGGAATATACGTATCCCCTTTTGCATGCGCGGCATTATTGACCAAAACATCAACGGGGCCAAGCACTTCCTCAGTTTTATTAAAAAGTATTGGGATATTTCCTGCATCAGCCAAATCGGATTCAAGGGCAAAACATGTGCCGCCCAAATCGCCTATTGCCTTTGTCACCTCATCTGCTGTCTTTGTCTGCATCTTGTACAAATAGGCCCGACCCGGCACGGTTGCCTTGTTTTTCTCTTCTTCGCTGATCTGACCATACGCTTCGGCACCGGCACGAAAATAGTGCACGCACACTTTGGCTCCTTCTTTTGCAAATGCAATGGCCGTCGCGGCTCCCATGCCATGATTGGCGCCTGTTACTATAACAACCTTGTTGTCTAAACTTGTATCTATCATAATTAGGTTCCTTAAATTCAGGTTACAGAATCGTTTAAATTATAATTTAAAAAAAGACAACAACCGTGGCTTTGTGCGCAAAATATCAGCCACGGCAAAAACAAAAAAACAGAGAAAGGAATCCAATAAATACATATAAACATCGGTCCACATATTGAGGTGGTTTCGATAGTATATCAAATCCTGTTCTCTGTCTTTTTTATTTCACTGCCGTGGCTTCCTTTAACTAATATCTCTGTATTTCTTTAAAAGTACAATGCCAGGGAACCACAGTCAAGAATTTTTAAAAAAGGAGTATAAAAAAAACCGGCATTTTATAATGTTTAGTTTCAAGTTTTTAGTTCTAAGTTGAAAAAAATTAATGGAAAAAGTAAAGACCGCCATTTAATAAATCGTTACTCAAAACCATGTCCTGAGTCCCGCCGAAGGATAACAATTCGAAACTAATTACATCGGTCATTATAAATTTATCCCGAATGTAGTCGAGGGGCTTGTGCTGAGTGAAGCCGAAGGAGAGATGCCAAAATCTCTGTGATAGGTAAAGACTATTGAATTGGTCCGATGCCGAATACCGCCTCATTCAGCGCGGATAATGCATTGCCGGAGAGCACCCTGGCCTTTACGTACGTGCTGGTATTTAGTGTAATAGGTTCGGTGTACCGGATCGCAGTATCTGAGGGACTCGAATCAGTTCCATCAATGAACCGACCGGCTACCAGTTCTGCGGAGATGAGAAAATCCGAGCTGTTAAGGGAAGTGTTCTGGCCGTGGATTGCCAGGATGTTGTCACCCTGGCGTAGCGTGCCGATATGCGTGGATATATCGAAGGACTGTAAGCCTGCCGCCTCATGATTACCTGTGGCGAATGAATTCCACCTCGGTGTACCACTGGCCAGGGACCTGTGGACTTCGACCCCATTTATGTAGGCGACAAAACCGTCGTCATACCTTACATTAAGCTTCATAAAATCGAAAGTCTCGGCATTTTCGTTCGCCTGGAAGGGTATCCGGATATAGCAGCCGGGGTGTTTGTTGTACATCTGTGCTTCGACGTCAAGCGTGATGTAGTTCTCGTAGCCGAAATCTCTTTCATGTCCCACGCCGCCGGGAGGGCCCGTGACAGCCATCCAGCCTGAGTCATCAAATTCCCCGGCGCCCTTCCATGCGTTGTCAATATCTCCGGTCGAAACCAGTGCCCGCTTGGGAGCGTTTTCCGCCACAAAGGTTGTATCGATATCCTGCTGTGCAGGTATCCCCGGTACGCCGGGGTCAGTGCCATCCAGTGTGTAATAGAGCGTGCCTGAATCGTTGGGATTGGTGATGGTCAGGATGTCACCGGCTGAAATGTAACCGCCGTGCTGATAGGAGCCGTTTATATTGAATATGGGCGCACTTAACTCAAGATTGAACAATCCGTTCTCTGCAAAAGCCGCCAATACCGGCGCCTCGCGGTTCGGTATGAATGTGTCCGGGACAAACCTCACAGGGTAATGTGAAGTCTCCGGCAGGACGGCCGAGACCTCCGTGAAGACCTCCCACCACGTTTCCAGCAGGTGCGATTCGGTCAATATGCCGCCATTGCGGAAATGTTTGTGGATACGGTCGGCAAAGAGCTGTCTGAAGCCGGCATTGGCTTTCAGCGCTCGATACAGCCGGGAGATGGGGTCGTTCATATAGTTCAGACCCGGAGTCGACGACCAGTTGGGGAAATCTTCGAATGCTGTGTCGGCACAGCTTTGGCACTGATTGCCGAAGTACCACGCTTCGGCAAGGCCTTCCGCATCCCAAACACTGAACCTGAATATTCCCTCATCCGACCTTTCGCGGTGGACATCCCAGTTGTTACCGGGCCAGTCAAAGTTGCCGATGTGAATTTCAAGAATAAGGAAATCTATAAACGTCGGGATATCGAACTTGCCGGCGACATACTCATACTCGGCGGAGTTGGCAAGGTTATGGCTGTCAGCGTAATCGAGGAGGTCGTTCCAGGCATCCCACGTACCGTCTCTGAGTCCTGACTGGGTGATCACGTCGAACTCGTTGTCAGTGTTGTACCATTCCTGAAGGAATTCTTCATCGAGGCGGCCGGATGGATTATAGAAGCCCTTGTATTGGCCATTGAGATAGAGATTGGCGAACGTGCCGGTGAGTTGGACTGCCCCCATCTCCCTGAAAAGGCGTCTGGCCCATTCGTCCTTGATAAACGGGCTGCAGGCATCATTGTGTCCTCCTCGCAGCACGATGCTCTTGAAACGGTAGATATCTATAAACGGGAAAAACGGATATTCGAGGCGGTTATCGCCGTAGCTGCTGCGGAAGAATAGATTGAAACTGAACTTGTTGGAATTCCAGTTGGGCCACCAATTATACCAGCAGGTCGACCAATTGTCACTGTAGCGGGTGTAGCGCGGCCGGGTAAAGTCGCTGCCATGAACACGGATACCACAGTCCATCTGGAGGTTGATACCGGTCTGTGGATCAATGATTTCGAAGGAGACCGGACGTTCGTATTCTATTCCTCGCTGCATCGCATTGTTATAGCTTCCCGGGCCATCGGAGCGCCATACACCGTCCCCGTCATAATAACCGCCGACGATGGCCATTATGCCATCAGGTTCGAAGAATGTTTTATACTCGTCACCGACAAGAGAAACGACAGGCATAGATTTGATGGCATCACTGGCATTGAATATGTATGTATGTGTTGTTGTACGTGAGGTCATCCAGCCGGTTTTTATTGCCGCCGCACGCAGGCAGGTGGTTGAGTTGATATTAATAGCAGTCTTATATTCTGAGCTGGTTTCTGTGGCTCGCCCATCCCTGATTGGTTCACTGCCGTCTGTCGTATAATATATCTTAGCCCCATCGGTTGCTGTGGCGATAGTAACCTCGAAATCCGTTTCATAGAACCCTCGCTCGTGGCTGAATTGCAGGTCCTCAATGATACCTAAGTATGCCCCGTCATTTTCTGCCGCCGGAGTTGGCGTCGCAAAAAAACGCAGGTCGTCACCAGCGTCGGGAAAACGACCATAGGAAATGTTGGCAACTTGTTCACCAAACACAATGCTATCGACCTTCGTACTGCCGTCGGAGGCAAACAGTCCAATATACTCGCCACCCTTGGACAGATTAAATCCGGCATGCAATGGACCATCGCCGGTATCATCGTCGGCCCAGATTAACAGGTAGCCGAAAGCTGGAACAGTTGTCTTGGCAGGCGAATTATATGGTATCTGCCACTTGGCCGGCTTGTTCAAATCGTCCGTAAGGTACATCCCACCCATATCGATGGCGGTCTCGTCGAAGTTATGGATTTCGATCCAGTCGTCGTAATCACCCTGCGGGTCGAAGATACTACTGTCACTACTGTTGGAAGCCATAAATTCATTGATTACAAGCGGGATATCGACCTGATTCGATTGTATGGCCGGTATGGGAAAACCAGATACATTTAACCCATTAGAAATGTCAAACGTGGCGATTTGAGCAAGAGAAGAAGAACCGATCCGGAATACAATAAGCACCAGGGAAAGCAGCAATATTCTCATAGTTTTCATATCACCGTACATTTCTTTGTCTATTTTAACACACCTGAATAGGAAAATCAACACATGAATGCGTGGAACTTTGGCTATTGTGAACCTGGGAAATGTATCGCTTACGAATTTCTGTGTCCAAAAACATTGGATCGCCTGACCTATAGAATTCGAGGCGAATTATTCCACCCGCTGTTTTATTTTTCCTTTTAACTGACTTATGCCATCACCCTGCTATGCTAATCCGTCTCATTTTAGGGTGTAAATTCGAAACGTTTGCGCAGATACCTGGAAACAAAAATCCGAATTTTTAAAATTTTTTTAAGTCGTTCCTAACCAAATGCTTACTCTATCGGAACGTCTTTAAAACCGTTAAAAATTCGTCACATCTGCGCACATAGCTGCAATTATGGGGGAGGTGGTTATTTGACTGGTTAATTAGTTCATTAGTTGATTGGTTAATTTGTACTAAATTAACTAATTCTCTAATCCACTAATTCACTCATTATTGCGGGGGTGAAAATCAGGATTGTCATCAACATTACCGGCTGCCTCGAACATGCGCTGGTTCGGATATTGCTTTTATATCGCCGGATTCGCTACGGCTACGCCTTTAGAAAAATTCCGCTGACACAGGGTAAATTTGCCCTTGTCGATCCCGAAGATTACAGCCGGCTCGCGAAGTACAAATGGCATTTAGCTAAAAGTCCGACCAGCTTGTATGCCGCTCGCTGGAAGCGTCTCCCGGCCAAAAACTCCAGAGTGAAAATATGGATGCATCATCAGGTAATTCACATACCAGCCCATATGGTCTGCAACCATATCAACCATAACGGCCTGGATAATCGCAAGGCAAACCTGCGTCCGGCGACTGTCTCGCAAAATCTCTGTAATCGCCCCAAGAAAAGGACAAAAGCTCGCTCAAAATACAAAGGTCTGGAATGGGACAAAAAACAGAGAAAGTGGAAAGCCAGAATTCAATACAACAGCAAAAAATTTTATCTTGGCACTTTCAAGAATGAAAACGCCGCCGCCCAAGCTTACGATGCCGCAGCTAAAAAATACCACAAGGACTTTGCAACCTTCAACTTCCCGCAAAGTGAATCCTCAAATTCATCCCGGCATTTTTAGTTCCCGTTTTTTCTATATCTTTCGCATTACCCTGTTACTGTTTTCATTGCCGCCGATAGTATACGCCATTGCTGTCGACCGGCCTCAAGTGCACGATGTCCTTTGCGAGTTAGCCGATAGTACTTGCGAGACCTTCCGTTCTCTGCTGTGCTACTACGAGCGGATAGCAGATTCTTCTTTTGTAATCGGTGTAAGGCGGCATATACAGTGCCCTCTTCAAGCTGTAGAATTCCCTGGGAACGTTCCTCCAGCACTTTGACGATGGAATACGCGTAGTCCGGCTGAGACTCTAAGATTGCTAACATCAGGGTCTCCACATGACCATCGAGGGTCTGCTTGCGTAGCTTTACTATTTTATCAATTGCTTTCACGCCTATATTCCTACAAACAAGTTAAATTTCAAATAACGGAATAATTTATCCCTTGTATTATAATATGCTATACTATACAGCGCTAGGTATAATAAATCAATAACAACATTTCTTAATCTGCCCAATTCATAATTTTGTCAGTTGTTTTCAAACAGGCACTCCTATAATTTCCTCATATATGCTTAAAGTAAACTGACATTATATTTTATACCTTTTATTGTAAAACTGTACTTTCCAAGAAAAATGATAATGGCTTAGTTCTTTAACAATTGATACTG
>CAZFOQ010000033.1:0-30559 GCA_964520535.1 uncultured Pirellulales bacterium
TCCACCAGATGTCTTCCGTGCCGTTGGCCGTCTCACCCACAAAATCCCAGCCGGCGTCGAAGAATGTGCTGGCTGTCTGCATTTCAGCCGTTGTCTTACCAGTCCCCCCGATACTGGTCAACTGGCCCGAAGTCTCAACATCCCAGAAACAGTTCAAAGATTCACCCCTTTTTTGAATACCTACGAAACCGCCGACTTCCTGATGACCTTCTACATAAGAACCAGAGTAAGAAAACATGATCTGTCCATCGTTTGCTCCTGCCAATCCTCCAACTTGAGATGAAGATATGATTCTCGGTCCAATTATCCCTCCCGGAACCGTATATTCCTCTCCGATGACATCACCCGTAGCGTAGCAGTTGGTAATGACAGCGCCATTGTTCCCAACGAGTCCGCCGAGTATATGATGGCCCCGCACAGATCCATTGGCTGCACACTGACTCAGATAACTTTCCTCTAAATAAGGCCGATGTTTTCCCACCAGACCGCCAATCATCTCATGACCTGTAATCTCACATGTTGAACTGCTTTGTGTTATTTGGCCGCTTTGCTGAAATCCCACAAGTCCTCCAACGTCCCTGTAGCCATTAATGATGCCGCTTGTATAGGATGACGAGATGTTTGCACCCCATCCGAAACCGACCAGGCCGCCAACGTCACTTCCACCGGCAACACTGCCGGAGACATTACAAGAGGTAAGAATTCCTCCGTAGCAGCTTCCTGCAAGCCCACCGGTGTAGTTATCTCCGGCGATAGTCATATTGGTCAGATGAAGGTTTTTAATTATTCCACCTAACACGGATCCATCAGATTGGAATCCACCAAGACAGCCAAAGAGCCCTACCCAATTCTCGTTCGTGGTTTCAAAATGGAAATTGTTGATCGTATGGTCATTCCCGTCAAAGACTCCCATGAAGGGCAACGAATATGTCCCAATAGGCCGAATTCGCTGGGGACTGACATCATTAAGGTCGATGTCCGTCATTAGAATAAAACACTTGTCGAAATCTTCATAATGATCTGTGATTGAAACGAACTGTTCTGCTGTCCATATTTGATATGGATCTGCTTCCAGGCCGGAACCACCCCCGTATGTATAAGGCTGGCCGACAATCAGAGTGCCCGGCGCGTTTTCCCAAGCCAAATGTGGATAGTCCAATCCTTCACGAATCGTCCAGTTTTCGGATATTCCCCAATCAATATATGTCTCAGCAGCATACATCTGAGCAGTTGTCTTTCCAATTCCGCCTGCACTGAGAGTGACGCCACTGCTCTCGATATCCCAGAAGCTCATGAATACGCTTCGAGTCGGTCCGACGCCTAACAATCCTCCAATTGTCGAATTTCCTGTCACAAGGCCTTTCGAATATGAACGCACGATACCTCCTTTATTTGCCTGTTTTCCCACCAGACCCCCAATGGTAGAATCTCCGGCCACTGGAGAATGTGAATAGCAGGACTTTATCCATCCCTCGGATAAACCAGCCAAGCCACCGACGTAAGTATCACCTGAAACCTGACCCGAACATGTACATTCTTGAATGTCGTTATAATTCACACCGGCCAGTCCCCCAACCTGTTGCTTGCCTATCATATTCGTTGTTGTCCGGCATCTTTCTATAAAACTATAATTGTCTCCCACTATCCCACCAACCGAAGTTTTTCCTTGTATTAAACCGTCCACGGAACATGATATGATTGTGCCCCTGCAGTGACCTGCTATACCACCAACGGAATTACGTCCATGAATATTGCTATGAACCATGTGCAGATTTCGGATTACAGCCTCATCCTCTTTTAATTCCGAGAACATAGGTCCGACATAACCGAAAAGTCCCACATAGTCCTCATTCTCATTTTCATAGACAAAGTTTGAAATCATGTGACTGTTGCCCTCGAATATACCAATAAAAGGGATTAAATACATACCTATAGGTAGGATTATATTAGGATCAATGACCGCCATATCCAGATCCGCCATGAGAGCGAAATGCTTGCCATAATCCTCGGTATGATATGCAATATGAACAAGATGGTCTTCAGTCCAGATTTGGTATGGATCGTTGGGTTCACCTGTCCCACCTCCGTATCTTGGCTCTTCTTCCCCAATCAACTGCCCCGGAGTTTGTTCCCATGCGAGCCGTGGATAGTCCTGATTCTCTTCGATACGCCAAACACCATCACCCCAGCCCAGAAAGGTATCCATACTCATCAATTGCTCTGTTGTCTTGCCTTCACCGGCGGCGCTATATGATAGCTGGCTTGTTTCCATATCCCAGTAACATAGTCGTACAGGTCCTTTGCCATGATATCCAACGAGACCTCCAATATGTTCGTTACCTGTTACCTGTCCTGTGGAATAACAGTTAAATAATGTCCCCCGCTTGTTCTCACCCACAAGCCCCCCGACTTTGTCTGAACCGGTGACATCCCCTTGTGCGTAGCAGAATTCGATGTAGCATCGTTCATTCCACCCAACCCAGTAACCATCTTCGAAATTTCGGCCAACCAGACCGCCAACAGCCAACGGCCCTTCCACGTGTCCTTTGGAGAAGCATTGCTGAATAACTCCTCCTTCGTTCCAGCCTATCAGGCCACCAATACCATGTCCACTACCGCTAATAGTGGCTTCTGAATAGCATATTGTAGCAGTTCCATTATAGCTCTGACCGATTAAACCACCCACCGATTCAATACCTGTGACAATTCCTCTTGAACTACATGATATGGTCATTCCGCAGCTATCGTATCCAATCAATCCCCCTACGTAATCATGACCTAACACATTCACATTCGAGTGGCACGATTGAATGATACCGATTGGAACAACATGCCAGTTGTTGCCTACCAAACCACCAACATAAGAGTTGCCTGTAACACTCGTGTCCGTATAACAAGATATAATGTTCCCCTTATTATAGCCGACCGCTCCGCCAATTTCTTTTTGCCCCGCGAGCTGTCCTGAGGACCGGCAGCTTTCTATGTGCCCTTGGTTAACACCGACTAATCCACCCACATAACGATCTGCTGTAACGTCGGCGCTGACTGTACAAGAGGTGATTGTTCCGGCATTAAATCCTGCGATGCCACCTGCATGATAAGATCCGGTTGCCGTGAAATTTGTGATATGAAGGTTCTTTACCAGGCCGCTGGAGAGCGGAAGATTAGGGTCTAATTGGCTGATAAATCCGAAGACGCCAATAAAGTTTTCCTGTCTGTGATTGGTCCAGTTCGAGATTGTATGATCTTTTCCATCGAAAGTACCCGTGAAGGGCAGTTTAAATATCCCAATAGGACCGTACCGGTTTGGATCAACCAAGTCGAGATCCAAATCCGCCATGAGAACAAAGTGTTTACTGAAGTCCTTCAAATACCAATGGAGTGAGGCGAATTGTTCCTCGGTCCAAATCTGATACGGATTTTGGATGATCCCTGTGCCACCACCATAGGTACGGGATTCATCCATGATGGGCTGGCCCGGCTTACCTTCCCATGTCAGATGAGGATAGCTGATGCCGTGATCAATACTCCAAACGTCATCGCAACCCCATCCACGGAAGGTATCAGCATTCATTAGCTGTTCGGTTGTTAGACCATCTCCCGCCGTACTGGTTGTTATTCCGCTTGTTTGTACATCCCAATAGCTTAGGTACGCAGTACTTCTCGTTCCCCCGATAAGACCTCCTGTGTTCGACTTACCCTGGACAAGTAACGTTGAATAGCTACATGCGACACTACCATTGTGACCTGATCCCGCGAGTCCACCAATACTGTTATCGCCAGTAACAGTGCCTGTCGAATAGCAATAGAGTATTAAGCCTAAGTTACTTCCCACGAGTCCGCCGGTGACGTTTTTTCCGGAAACGGTGCCGGATGAAAAGCATTTGGTAATTTTGCCAATACTAATTCCTACCAGTCCACCCACATTCTCGTCTCCTCGGACACTCCCATCCTCGACAGAGCAGGCAGTGACAGTTCCACTGTGAAAGCGGCCAATTAATGAACCGACGTCTTCTTTTGTTTCTGCATGAATAACAGGATGAATCAGTCGCAAATTCATGATTTGAGTGTCGTGTCCGTAGACGTATCCGAAAAGTCCAATATTCCTGGTGACACTCGAATCGACAGGAGAATAAGTGAAGTTTGAGATTGCATGGCCATTACCGTCAAAGACACCACGAAACGGCTTGTTACAACCGATGATATTGAACTGCATGCCTGTATATTGAGATAGGTCGATGTCGGCCATGAGCCGGAAGTGCTTGTTCCAATCATTTTCGTGGAGACCGATCTCGTTCATCTGTTCAGGTGTGTAAATCAGATAGGGGTTCTCGGCTGTGCCATCACCCCCGCCGTATTTCGCCTCGTTATCGTTAAATGTTATGTTCCCTATTACAGTCGGGCATAAAACTACCTGCTGGAGAAAAACGATAATCAGCCATTTTAAAAGAGTTGGTTTGGCCTTCATTTTCCTATCCCTCGAAAAGATGATGAAAAATATTATGCCGGAGCAGGTTTTGCCTGATCCTGATAAAAAAAACTGGAAAAAATCTTTCCGTTTAAGGCGGGATTGGAATAAATGCAAAATCGATATAAATAATGACGGCAAGAATTATGATATTAAAAAAAATATAATCCGCCTTATATATATTATCATACCAAAATATCGGCCTTTTGTTCAAGGATTTTCACCTCGATTCTTAAAAAACCACTACTTGTTAATAAAATGGCCAGATGCTTCGGCTTCGCTCAGCATGACATCACCGTATCAAGACCCCCGCCGTTTTATGAACTAAAACGAAAAAGCGGGGACTAAAGGACAATTTAGCTAAAAACGGGATTTTTGCTTGCATTATGGGGGATTTTTGGTAAAATTGATAATGAACAATTTAATAGTGTATCGTGATTCGTGGTTAGTGAATCACAAAACAGCAAATCTTAAAAATCTGGGGGGAAATCACAATCGAAAAGCAAAAAAGTCAAAATTCCAGGATTAGCCGTGAGTTGCACCCCTGGCCTTGCCGTCAGGCATCCCTTGAGGGAGAACGAAGTCGAATGGCTGTGGCTACGGGAAGTTCGACAAGCGTAGAGAGTTCTCGACAAATCGACCCTTTTTATGCAAAACAAAGCCAAATTGCAAAATGGCGAAAATGAATATAAACGCAACGATAACAATGTTTTACGGCGATTTTCTGCCTTACGGCCGGCGAAAAAACAAAGCCAAAACAAAGCCAATTCAAAGCCAAAACAAAGCCAATTTCAAATCGGAAGACAGGCTCGACATAACAAAGGAATCTGGTATGATATTCAAAGAACTAGGATACATGGGAAATAATAAGGAAGAGCGAATATGACCACGGCAATAATTGCAATTCGTACGGCTTTGAATTTTTTCCTGTTAAGAGATGTGGGAAGTATCTTCAAAAAATACACAGCGGAGCAATCCGGCTGTGACCCGGAGGTAATGTTATGTTCGGCATAATCGGCATTATCATTGTTGGAATTGTTATCAGTTTGTATATCTTTCTTTTCGTGGCGTTGGCCCTGATCTTTCAATCAAAATTAATCGGTGCGATCACCAAAGCCGTCATCAGCGTGATTTTGATAACTTTGATCGCATCTCCGGTATTTATCATTATCCTGCTTCGCAGAACACCCGACGCTTTGCCGATAAACGATGTTATAAATATCACCGATGAATCACAGCAGCTTTCAATCGTCGCCATTGAAATGCCGGCCCCTACTTACCTTTCCGGAGAAGGGATAATCGAAAAGACCTATCCGACAACTGTTACCGTCAATGTTATGAACAACTCTGACCAGCAGGTCTGTCTTGGTCTACAGTCTTATGCCAACTCCGGCTCGATTGGGCCGTATTCGCCCGGTGCAGCTTCTTCATCAAAGGTCGTTGCAATAGATGCGGATTGGGCCGGCGATTTGCAGTTTCCAATAGTACATCCTCGATTCGTAAAGGGAGGTTATATAAAACTCACACTTGTAAAATGCAAGGCACCGTATTCCGGCACACTTGTTCTTCCGCCCGGATCGAAATTTTTATTCGAGAAGAAATATAATATGGTCTCTGAAAAGTAAATAGCGGAGCAGACTGCGACAAATCGAAGAAATATTACCATGTGTAATGGACCTTATAGGTAATGACTTTTTCTTCGCCCGGCTCAAGCTGGACACGAAATTCCATGGTCTGACTGTCGGTCTTCAGGAACGTATCCGATTTCTCCACAATTTCCCAGTTGATCCAGCGATACAGATGCTCGACCACTCTGATCTCGATGGTGTCCTTTTCCTTGCGGTTACGGACCTTGATTTCGAACGATTCATCCAGCCAGTTACGGTTTGTATCGATCTGATAATCCGTTCGCCTTCTCTCGCCGACCAGGTCGAATGCATTGCCGGTATAAACGCGGACGGTCTCATCCTTCGGCGTGTGGTCGATGATATTTTCGCCGGTAAATTCCAGTTGGCCATCATCATCCCGGCGATAAAATCGCACAATCCCACGCGGCAGAGGAATCCCTAGGTTATTGTCTTCGGAATTCTCAAATTCCTTCATAATCCAGACTTTCGGATTGCAATCCGTGCCGTAGTCCCTGTTACGTCTTATGTTTTCGGAATCCCACCCTCGATATCGGTTCCTGTCTATCTTGGCCCCATCATAGACGTAGATGCGTTCGGCCTTGACGTTATTTGCCCGCAGAAACTCGACCTGCTTGGTCTCGCGGTCGTGAAGCGTGGTCTTGCGATTCAATGTATAGAGATGATAATCCTCGAAGGCCTTCTCCGAAACGGCTGCCGGCATTCCTCCCATACCACCAATTTCACTTCTCGCAGCGTAATCATACATTTCACGCTGGCCCTGCTGGATCTTACTGACGTCCCCGGCCATGAGTTTGATCTTCGCATTCTCGAACGTTTTGCCGGATTGATTATCGAAAGTCACCCAGCCGATCACATCGATCCTGTCGTCGGTGTTCTGGGCGAGCATGCTGTAATCCGCCTTCCAGCTCATCCCGCCAGTAATATAGCTCAGCTCGGCATCCAGCTTTCCGCGCCTGTCGGTATTCAGCACCCAGTGAATCGTCGGCTTGAGGATCGTGTCATCCGTCAGGGCCGGGAACAAAGGTTGTCCCGGTATGCTGAACCGCAGCTTACCGTCCACCTCGATAATCGGCTGGCCGCTTGGTCCGGACGCGTAAGCCATTTGGCTTGCGCGGTACTGTGTGCCGTATCGTCGCATGCCCGATTGATGAGGGACATATCCGCTGCGAATAATTTTGCCGCGTACTGTTTTGTTTTCCCCTTCGACATAATTGACCAAAAAATCAATCTCCTGCCCTTCATACAAAGACAGCAACAGCCCCTGCGAAATCGGATCGGAGCGATAGTTCTGTTCGAGTATCTGTATGGCGCGTTTGCCTGCCGGATCCCGAAGAATGACCGAATCCGGCTCAAGATGGGCGGTAATGTCGGTGACGCTTACTTCGTTCTCGCCCTTGTCCAGATCCAGATTGAGCCGGTCGCGCACCACGGCAAAATTCTGATTATAAATCGTCAGAGACGGCTCCGCCTGGGCCATACAGCCGGCGGCAAACAAAACAACAATGATGAGTTGAAAGAATTTTTGAAAGTTCATTGCATTTTCCTTTCCCTTGAATTTTACATGATGTTCATCACACATTCATTTCGACAATTATTAACACCCAACAATAAAGACGTCGGTCGCAGCCTTTCGGTTGACAAAAAACTTCGTCTCGAGAAAAAACTGCCGGGCTTCAATTCAGCCATTCTTATCAAATCGACCAATGCTGAACGATCCGCTGCTGTATAATTAAATTCTGCGATGATTCTTCAAACAAGGCAAGTAAAAAGAATGTAAAAAATGATAGCTACGAGATATATAATTTACTGACCGATTACTCAGGAGATATCATCCGTTTACCTGTCGTTTGGTCCAGCCAAAGGTGGATCACAGGAATTTTTCGAATGGACGACAATTCCGAGATACTAAGGTTCGACCTTGAGCGTGAAGCAGCCGTAAACGCCTCCGGTAATACTGTTCTGTTGGCCGTCAAAGCGAACGACCACCGAGCTTTTTCCCTGAGTCAGTTCAGACGGAACGTCGTATTCGACATCGAAGAATGCTTCAAGCCAGCTACTGTTCAGCGTCTGCGTCACGATCGAGCGGGTCAAGACGTCCTTTAGCCCACGATGCCATGGCCTCAGCTATTTCAAGTGCCTGATTGTTGCCGCAATAGACATGCATATCGATCAGTCCGGCATAAATTTTATGCAGGGTATAACCACGGAGCCCAGACACGCTTGAGAGCAATGACACGATCAATCTGCTCCTCTCGGGATAGGCACTGAGATAACCCGTGCCAATTTTCTCCTGGCATTTGGCAAGCTCCGCCACGATGGTATCGGCCTTGGTCTTGAGCTTTTCGTCGCCGGTACTGGCATACATCAAAGCGCACCCGGAGAGGTAATGCCCCATCGTGTGGCCGCGCAATTCGGCCTGCTCCCATCCGCCCAATGGTTCACCGGGAGTCTCCAATCCCGCAGTTCGGTGGAAGTACCACAACAGCCGATCCGATTCCAATTCGTGCAGGTACTTCTGCGTCCGGAGCATCGCCTCCCGGAAAGGTCCATCCAGGAGACGCACATTGCGAAGATCGAACGGATGTGCCTGCAATTCAACCACCTCCCGGCCGCTGGGCCAAACCGCTGCCTGGGTAGTCATACCACCAACACCGAAGATAAGGATTATCAGAGCTATCCGGATATGTTTTCGCCTGAACATGATCTATGTACCTCCAAAGTCATGAGAGCTAACAATCATAGCCAATTGAACTTTAGCTATACAAGCAATGTCAATCATACAGCCTCCCAATGCTGGTGTAAAGCTAAAGTCACAATCCAAAATGACCTTACAATAACGGAGTATATCCTGTATCCTGTGCATCGTCTTGCCGGACATCATCCCTCGGCAATACCAGACAATAGTACTTGACGCTATCCTATTTGTCCTTTAACCTGTATCGACGCAGACAGGAGTTGTGTTACGTTTAATATGGAGTATAGTGAGCTAAAACTGCAGAGCAATGAGAGTTAGTATTATGAATAGAAAAAGTAAGTCACCAAATGTGAATTATATCATCTTGACTCTACTGGTTATGGCAATGCCGATCCAAAGTTTTGCCACACCGAGTGAGATTGTGTACCTTTCCGGGCAAGGCAAAGATGACGCAATATCGTGGGAATTTTACTGCACCAGCGGACGCAACAGTGGCAATTGGACGAAAATTCCCGTGCCGTCCAACTGGGAATTTCACGGTTTCGGCAATTATAACTACGGCGGGGAGCGGGGAAAAAGCAACGAACAGGGCCAATACCGGAAAAGTTTCAACATCTCCCGGACCTGGCAGAACAAACGCATCTTCATTGTCTTCGAAGGAGTCATGACCGATACGGAGGTGACGGTCAATGGGGAATCCGCCGGCCCCATACACCAGGGCGGCTTTTATCGTTTCAAACACGAGATTACAGACCTGGTCAAGACCGGCAAAAATTTACTTGAAGTTACGGTCAGCAAGGTTTCCTCGAACAACAGCGTTGAGCAGGCCGAGCGACAAGCCGATTACTGGGTGTTTGGAGGAATCTATCGGCCGGTGTACCTCGAAGCCGTGCCCCGGGAATTTATCGAGTGGACGGCGGTCGATGCCCGGGCGGACGGGACTTTTTCCGTCGATGTACATCTCAACAAGTCACGTCAGGCGAATCTCGCCAGGGCGGAGATTTCAGAACTTAATGGACAACCGATAGACAAACCGTTTGAAGCGAAAATCCAGCCGGGACAGGAGAAAGTGACACTCAAAACCAAAATCGTCGGACAGAAGGTATGGACGGCGGAAACCCCAAATCTTTATCAAGTGCGTGTGGCGTTGTTTGAAAACGACATGAATATTCACACCGTGACAGAGAAGTTTGGCTTTCGAACATTTGAAGTTCGCCCGGGCGACGGATTATATCTCAACGGGCAGAAAATCCGGCTGAAAGGTGTCAACCGGCATAGCTTTTGGCCGGATTCCGGACGATGCCTGAGCCGCCAAATCAGCTATGACGATGTCAAACTAATCAAAGAGATGAATATGAACGCCGTCCGGATGTCCCATTATCCCCCGGATGTGCATTTCTTAGAGGCCTGCGATGAATTGGGGCTTTACGTCCTGGATGAATTAGCCGGATGGCAAAAACCGCCGTACGATACCGATGTCGGCAAAAAACTTGTCAGGGAATTGGTGACGCGGGATGTGAGCCATCCGTGTATCCTGCTCTGGGACAACGGAAACGAAGGCGGCTGGAATACGGAGCTCGATGGAGAATTCGCTTTGTATGATCCACAAAAACGAATCGTGCTGCATCCATGGGAGAACTTCGGTGGCGTGGATACGGATCATTATGAGAGCTTCGAGAGTACAATGCAAAAACTCAACAGCCCCACTCTTTTCATGCCTACCGAGTTCTTACACGGCCTCTACGATGGCGGGCATGGCGCCGGGCTCAAAGACCACTGGGATGCAATGATGGCCTCACCGAAGGGCGCCGGGGGCTTCTTGTGGGTCTTTGCCGACGAAGGCGCGGTGCGAACCGACTGGGATGGTAAAATTGACGTTGTCGGCAATCAGGCGCCGGATGGGATTGTCGGGCCTTATCATGAAAAGGAAGCGAGTTTCTATACTGTCAAAGAGATTTGGTCCCCCCTGCAAATTGCCCTCGAACGGTTGCCGGAGAATTTTAACGGCCGGCTTACAGTCGAGAACCATTACGATTTCACGAACCTCAGCGATTGCACCTTTGAATTAAAGCTGGGTGAGTTTCCACAGCCGCAGGACACATCGACAAAGACACATATTACTTTTCGAAGAACTTTTGCCGGTCCTGATGTCAAACCGCATACCCAAGGCTCTATCGATTTATCGCTGCGGGACAACTGGCGGGATTCGCATGTTCTGTATCTGACGGCTAATGACCCAACCGGGAATGAAATCTGGACATGGTCCTGGGACATCCGCGAAGCAAATTACTATCGCCAAAAGTCCGTTGAGACGAAGAGGCCTGATACCTCCAAAATTATAGCAATCGTAAAGGATGGCAAGATTCATGTTGACGTCGACGAACTGTCAATGAAGTTCGATGCAAGTAACGGCCAGCTCACGGATGTCGCCGTAAGCGGCAAGCCGGTGTCATTTTGTGGAGGGCCGAAACTGATTGGCGGTACTATACAGAAGTCGAAAGTCACCGCTCGGGAAATTAATAACAGCATCGTCATCAACGCCAAATATGAAGGCGATATGAATTATGTTAGTTGGACGATTTATCAGACCGGCTGGATCGAGCTGGAATATGAGTTCGAGCTCGAAGGCCGATTCTATCTGTTTGGTGTCAACTTCGACTACCCGGAAAACAAAATGCGTGGGATGCGATGGCAGGGACGTGGGCCGTACCGAGTATGGAAGAATCGCCTGCAGGGCGGCCGACTGGATGTCTTTGACAATCCCTACAAGAACCACGTCCCAGGCAACACATGGGATTTTCCCGAATTCAAGGGATACTATCGTGATTGGCGATGGGTGATGTTTTCAACCGAAGAAGGTGACATTACGATTGTCAACGGGACGGATGATTTATATCTGGGCCTCTATCGCCCGAATAATGGACAAGCTCCGATGAGAACGAGAGTGAATGCACCTGAGACGGGTATTGCTTTGCTGCATGGCATCCCGGCTATCGGTACGAAGGGCCAAAGACCCGAAAGCCTCGGCCCACAAGGCCAAAAGAACACCGCTTCTGGTAAATATAAGGGAAAAGTCTATTTCCATTTCGGAAACTAATTATCAGTAAAGATAGATGTCCCGCAAGATAATAGGAAAGTTTTCTACTTCTTTTTAATGGCCAGGACTTTTTGCCGTTGGGCCGGGTTCAAATCCCGAATTGCATAGAGTGTGATCGTCGATGACACACCCTGTCGGCGAAGGTCCTTAACGTAAGAAAGCACCCGCTGGGGTGCCGAGCGCATGTTATCTTTGAGCGCCCAACCTACGCCCTTTTGAACAATGTCCTCTTTGTCCCGGATAAGATTGTCACACAGGCGCAAAGCCTCTTCTGTAAACAAACCTGATTTGGCGACATCCCGTGTGAACACTACTACGCTGGCCCGGCGTTTCAAACGGTTCGACGAACGATTCCAATCCTCCAAAAAGGCAAGCATTTCCTCACGAAAATTAAATAAAACCGGCCCAGCAACACCGATACTGAAACCGTCAACAAGAGACCAGCTTCTAAAGTCTTCCGCCATATTATCAAGCATCGGGAAGTGTTGTGGTTGCAATTGCTCAGCACTAAGGGCAAGGACGAAAATGCCGGCATGTCCCAACTCACCAATGTGTTTACGAAGAAGTTTTGCCGCTAAGTTTAGGCGTTTTGGCAACTTAAGCTCAAGAAAGCGCGGTTGAAATTCCTTCATCAATTTATGGAAGTCGGGCGTTTTTAATGAATATGAAATATACTGGTCATGCTTGTGGAACCGCCGTTCAGGCTTTGGTTTACGGCAACCGGTGACATCTTCAATCGCACGGCGAAGATCAGCGATTATCGCTTCTATCATTATTGCCATTATACCTTTTATCCGGGGGGCAGGTTTTTTCACGTCATACCGAATACAGGCGTTTTTAATTTGCAATCCCGGCGGTAGCTATCATTCCTTCGTCAACTTCACGATTATCTTAAAAATATCCGTGTTATCAATGACACCGACAAATTCCTCTGCTCCCTGGCCTACTACATAAATCGGGACATTCGCTCCAGTATGCTTTGTCGAGCCCCAGAATACTTCCGGCATAAATCCCCTTCTATTATTTTTCACAACCCACAATCCTCCGCATTCGTGATCCGATGTCACCACGATCAACGTCTCATCTCTATCCTTGGCCCAATCCATGACCCTGCGAAACGCCCTGTCAAACTCCAAGGTCTCAAAAATGCTGTGCTCAATAATATTATCATGTCCCGCCCAGTCGATTTTGCCGCCCTCGACCATCAGAAAGAACCCGTTCGGATCATTATCCAGTACAATAAGCGCCGCTGAGGTCATTTCCGAGAGATGAGGTATCGTATCGTAATTCGGCACATCTATAATTTCTTCCAGGGGAAACAATATTACCGGCGGATGATAATAATCATATTCCCAGGGCATTTCCTCCGGTGAAAATAATCCCACCAGGAAAAAAACCTCCGTGGAATTTTTATCAATCGGCCCTACCATATCCAGCATTTGTTGTCTCGTTGCTGCCACGGCATAACCACCTTGTTTTGCTTTTTCGGCCGTCATTCCCCGGCCGTTCTTGTAATATGCACCAAAAAGAATGTTGGGTCTGGTCTGAGTCAGGTAGTCATTTGCTATATCCCTGTAATTACTCCGAGTTCGACTGTGGGCTCCAAATCCCGCCGGTGTTGCGTGAGTGATGGGTACTGTTGTGATCAGTCCCGTAGCTTTTCCCTGTTCTTTCAAATGCTCTAAGATGGTCTTTATCGGCTGTCTGGATCGCTCACTGATAACATCGTTATTGACTTTCTGTCCCGTTGCCATCGCCGTAACAGCCGCTGCCGAATCAGTTGCGTGATAACTCACCCGATAGGAATTTGCCGAATGCGTTGTCATTTCTCCGCGGTAATACTGCTCGAACGATAATCCCCCCTCTTTCCCATAGGCATAAAGCGAGGCGGCCTTGACATGTTCGAAACCCATGCCGTCCCCAATCATTATAATTACATTTTTAACCGCCGCCCGGGATATTTGTCCGAGCAGGACCAGAACTATAAACAAAATTATAAAATATGATTTACGCAACATTCTTTTTCTCCTTCATGTACTTATCTTACGATTTCTCTAATAATTACAAGATTTTCAACAGTATTCAGATTATATTGTTTGAGAGAACAGAAAGGAAACGTTTTTTATTGGGACTTATATTACCAAAGCAATATCTATTCGTAGTTTGCTATGTTATAATCCTTTGATTTTTTCCCAGACAATCTTATTAACCGGGATTCCCTTCGATAAATTTTCTCTTCTTGTCCGTAAGGCCCGTTCGCCGGGATAGACAATGGTCCGTGCATCCGATTCGGGGATCGAATTGTGATAGTCGTTGATGATTTCATTCACATCATGAGCAATCATCTGAAAATTATCCAATTTTGAAATATCGATTGAAATATAAACCTGCGAAACACCAAAATCGTCCTCATGCTTACTTATCTCGTGAGTAGCTTCGCCACCTGAAAAAATAGTTGCCATTAAATTTAACAACAGTGATAGTCCAGCCCCTTTCCAATACCCGATGGGAAGCGAGCGCTGTGAGTCAATAATCTCTGATGGGTCTGTAGTCAATTGCCCTTTTTGTCATATCCTCCCGGCAAAGGTAATTGCAGCTTTCTTAGCTGATAGGATTCCATCGTTCCGTAAGAAAACTGTGACATCGCCATATCGAGCACAATCGCCTCATCGTGATAAGGGACGGCAAGAATCAAAGGATTATTCCCTAACCGGCAGTCCACCGCCCCCCAGGCCGGCATATTGGGAATCGTATTTGTCCAACCGATGAATACGAAACCCGCCTTAGCTGCTCTCCAGCCATAGGCCCCACCCCGCATCCAGTGGTTTGTATTCGAGAGGGCCACACAGCCTATCCCATATTCTTTTGATAGATCCATGGCCCGTTCGGTACAAATTAATGCATTGAGCGGTCCCGGGCCCAATTTCCCATCCCACTGCTCGATTGCACCGGAACTGCTTTTGAGTTCGGGCTCATTATCTATTCGGATATATTTCTTCTCAACGAATTCTATGAAGCGGGAAAAACGATTCACACCATGCGAGTAAACGCCATCGAGACTATTTTCTGTGAAAATTTTAGCACAGGTTTTAGCCTTATCAGGTGGAAAACCATTTTTTATTAGAATCCGATAGAATTCCGATTCCATTTGATCACATGGAATTCGAATTACATCCGGTGAAAGATTTTCCTTCTCTTGTTGAGGTTTCATAACTCAAATTCCCAAGTGTCACTTAATCAACAACGGCCTGATAGGTTAAGACTCTGAATTTTCCGATTAAAGTTTCCTTCCAGTAATTATCAACCTGTGACATAAATATACCGACCAATTCCTCTTTCGGGTCGACCCAGAACCGTGTATAAAATGCACCGTCCCAGCCGAATATGCCAAGTGATTCAACCTGGTCGTACTTGCCTCGTTCAGTTCGAATTCCAAAGCCCAATCCGAACTTGTCACCCATTATGCTGTTATGCTCAAAAGAATCCCAAATATATAATTCTCCTATTGAATTTGATGTCATCAATTCAATCGTTTTTCGGCTCAGGATGCGAACGTCATCAAGTTGGCCCTTGTTTAGCAACATCTGAGCAAATCGAAGGTAATCGGAAGGTGTAGAGACAAGACCTGCCCCGCCGGAAAAATACGTCTGAGTTGTCAGATAGGAAAGATCAATATCGCCTTCGGCCATTTTGCCGTCTATATATCTGTATGTTTTAGCCAAACGAGGGAGTTTGTCCTTTGGAAGAACCAGGTGTGTGTCGTTCATTTGCAAAGGCGAAAAGATTCGTTGCTTGAGGAATTCATTAAAAGTCACTCCCGATATGACTTCCACAAGATAACCAAGCACATCGACGGACATCCCATAATGAAATTCTTCGCCGGGATGAGAAATCAAGGGAAGCTTTCCCAGTTTTTTTATCATCTGCTCTATTGTCCCTTCGGTTGGTGTCAACCCCACGGTCATGCCGGCTTTTTTGTAATACTTAGCCAGCGGGCCATCACCGTAAGTGATTCCAGATGTATGATTAAGCAGATTGCGTATGGAGATTTTGCACCTGGCAGGCACGAGCGTATGAGTTCCCGTATCAGGATCGATTTCAACGACCTGCGGATTTTTGAATTCCGGGATAAATTTAGAAACTGGATCGGTCAGAAGAAAATGCCCCTCTTCATATAATATCATCACGGCAACCGAAGTCACAGCCTTAGACATCGAGGCGATGCGGAACATCGTATCTTTCTGCATTGGTTTACTGGCTTCGATATCCATCATACCATACGTTTGACAATGAACGATTTTCCCCCGACGGGCTATCAACGTCACTGCGCCGGGCATTTTTCCCTGGCGGACATAATCGACCATGACTTGATTGAGCCGTTCCAGCCGTTCTGAGGACATACCCACCTCTTCCGGTGCAACCATAGGCAGCGCCTGGGCCAAAACAGGCCCTGAAACCAGTATTACAAACAAAATAATAATCAGTGTTTTCAAATACTTTATCATGATTTTCACCTGTACATTTAAGATACCATTCAATGCTCTTAAGTTATTTAATCCTGGATTTATGTGGCCATACTTCGGACTCGGGCCAATCGAACTGAAGAAACTCAATCGGCGCACCATTATCTACTATAAAGGCTACCGTCACTCCTTCGGTTGGGCTGTTAGGCTCGATTAATATTTCCTTGTCGGCGATTGCTGCTTCAAGATCAACGACAACAAATGCAACATGCGGCACGGTTTTAACCAGATCGGGCAATGGACAATCCGGCTCAAAACGCATCCATTCGACACCATAGGGACTCTGAAAATATCCTGATGTGTATAATTTATATTTTTCATCATACTCCTCGTCCGGGCGAGGGACAGTAGTTGGAATACCGATATGATGATATTTGAGCTCCGGCATATTCTACCTTTCCTAATGCTAAAAAATTGTCAAATCAACATTAATTATCGAATAATACATTATGCTGTATCGCCAATTACCATGCTGGGATAAAATATTTTTGATTAACTGATTTACAACCATCAGATACTGCTCTTTAGACAGCAGATTGCGGCTGATGGTATTCAGAGTATCAAGTGATATTTTCCCATGCCGAATCAACCGGCGTCCGGTTTCCTTCATTCCATCAATAGACGGCGTTAATATCAAGGCTGTATTGCCTTTTTCCCCCTAGGAACTGCCGTTAACCACAACTGCCATCATTTAAATCTCTCCCGATCAAAATAAATCATTCAACGTTGTTTATAAGCGAGAGCCTAAAAAATGTATAACAAAAAGTCCCATCTTCTTCCCTTGTTATATATAAGTCTTTGATGCCCTTGTCCCATTGTGCTGCTTCCATCAGCTCTGAACTAATCGCCTGATCACGGACGCCTTCGATCCGTGCAGTCCGGTAGGTTGCGATGTTTCGTAATACTTCAATCATATCAATTCATTCTCCTAAAGTATGAGGAACAACCACAAAATTATGAGGTTTATGATTTCCCCGGCATTGGCATCATAAAATCTCTGTCCCCGGCTGTATGTCACAACAGCAAGGAAATATATCCCGCTAACACTAAGCCTGCGATTGGTTCATTCGGCACCGTCGATCGCCAAACAATTTGAAAGCAAGCGCAACTACTAAAATAGTAATAAGGGGAATCATTCCTCTTTCCCATTCATGAACAAAGGGTGCTGTACCCTTGATTGTGACCAGGACATAGTGATCACCTCCCCCAACTGCCTTGTATTTCGGAAGCACCTTGGAATCCCACGAATCGGCCTTACCCATGATTGTCCCATCGGACAACGCCACCTCTCGATTTGCAGGATTAGAAAGTTTTTGATAATCATCTTCTGTCACGACTTGCACATTATAGTCGGATGGATTCAGGTGGCGATTCTGCGAATGATAGTGTATAAAACGAACGAATATCCAACTCGTAAATACACTAATCAAACAACAAGCGAAAAGAGCAGCCTGAATTATGTTAAGTCGCCTGTTATTCATGATATGTCTCCTGTCATTATGTTAAACCCGCTTGCCACCTTACGGCGGTTGTATAGAGCTAAAGTTTACAGAGTTTCTCGGCAAACATCAAGGCTTGAAGCAAATCCCTTTGCAACAACCGGATTGATAGCTGCCGGCGAAAGCCCCAAATTATCAACTACTTGTCTGCACAATCCCATCGGCTCGAATTTTTTGCTTTTATCCTATGCCCTGAACTGCAATCGCCCTGCCTCTGGTCGCTTTTTCACGCAATGGAGCTATTGCACGATATTCCGGGGATCCAAAGCTATTACGCAGTTGTTCAAGGCTGTCAAACTCAATAATGACTATTTTCCCCGGCTTCCAATCACCGAAAATTGTGAGATGTTTGTTACCTCTTGCAAGATATCTACCGCCAAATTTTTCAATGATTTTCGGTACCTCAGCGACATATTTAAAATATGCTTTCGGATCGTTTATGTTCTCGATTTCAGCAATAAAGTAAACCGGCATAAGCATATCCTTTCTGCTTTGCAATATAACAAAGAGGCTTAGTGGGGATTTACTTCAACGTCCGACTGGTGCTTATTTTGAGGCGTCTTAGTCTTTTTTTTCTGCCAAAGCTCGGGTACCAGTCCGACCAACATGATAGGGACATTCCATATAATCATGAATAATCGAAAGAGTCTTCCCATAAAAGTGACATCACGGGACCAAACTTGCTGCCATATCTTTCCCCAGATATCTGCCTGCCAGCGAATGCTTTCATAAGGCATAATTGGAGTTAATTGGCCGACTGCCCGGCCGCAGTGCGGGCAATAGTGATATAACGGGTCAACCGGACGTAAACAATTAAGACATAGTGGAGTATCTTTTTCCCGGTTGTTATCCTCACTGTTTTTTTCAATCTCCGCCTTCACGTTATCAACCAGTCATAAGTTATATTTTTATATGATAGATTTAAATGCAGCAAAATCATCCGTACGTTCTTTCTTATATTCATCTCGATCAAGGAACATGGCCCTGCCGCCGTGGAGGATATTATGCTCATAATATCCGGGCAAGGCAAGGAGAATTACAAACTAAAAGGTAAAACTAACAAAGGTCATATCTGTTATCACACAAGCAGTATGATTCCTCGGTAAGCTTTGTCGGGCAACTGTTTGAGCAAGAGGTAGACTCATTATCGGTAACTATTCAGTCGTAGAACGTCAATTTCTTTTTGTTTACACATATAGATTGAGCAACGCTACCCAAGCTACAACAAGCAACGTATCTTAATCTCGTTGCTAACAACAAGGCTAAAAAGCTCATCGGGCCAGTTACATAAGTTTCCTGTTGATACACAAAACTGCCGGTTTTTGAACTTCTTAAGTGCAAATTTTAAGCATGTACTTATGAGCAGAATGACCATATCTGAGGGTCATCTTTAATAACTCTGCAATCTTCCATACCATCTTCTTGAGTTTTCATAATCTCAAAGCTGTCTATTTTAGGACCTTGCTACCCCTTTTCGACTACCAAATATTTTAGATGGGTGGTCGCGTTTACCAATGACCGAACTACGAAAAAGTGAATCTAATTAAGTATCAAGATAACCGTGACGATAAAAAAATTACAGATATTTTGTAAATTGTAACTACAAAACCAATCTGCAGTTATGAAAAATGCAAGAGAACAAAAGACCTTGGATGAAAGTTCACATACTAACAAAAATAGAAAGATAATACGAAAATCCGTTATAGCACTTACGCTGCTGTTGGTAGTCGCTTTTAATCTCCACCTATTTGCACGACAGCAAAATCCCGAGGTAGCATCGGATTTTTTCGACATGTCCCTCGAGCAGCTTATGGATGTTTCTATTAATACTGCCGCCTCCAGATTGCCTCAGGAAACAGCAGAGCAATCGAGCCCCGTCACTATAGTAACAGCCAAAGACATTCATTATAGCGGCCTGACAAGTATCCCCGAAATACTTCAGTTTTTCTGTGGTGTTGATGTGCTTAAGATCGATCGGAGAAGATATGCAATCGGCATTCATGGCCTGCATGAAAACTTCTCCGACCGGACTACACTTTTGATAAATGGACGGCTCGCAGATAATCCCGTGTATGGCGGTCCCGACTTTCAGGGCCTGCCTTTGCTGATCGAAGATATTGAAAGAATAGAGATTGTCCGCAGCCCTGGCAGTGCTGCATGGGGAGCTAACGCACTGACAGGCGTGGTCAATATCGTGACCAAAAAACCTGATGATGTTCTCGGCGGCATGGCCAAAACAACCATAACCGAATTCGGTGATAGCTATACTCATTTGAGATGGGCAGAAAAACATCCCGGCTGGAGCTGGAGAATTTCAGCCGGGTATGAAGATATTAAGAGCTCAGAAGATGCCATTGATGGAACAGCCGATTTCGAATCCGCTAATCCCCTGATTGTATTGAGTACCTATAAAGCCAGGGATTTCACTCGCAATCGCCGAATCGATACTGAAGCCTACTTCGATATCTCGGATATGACAAAACTGTCCACTGGTATCGGTCATACTCATATCGACGCAGGAGATTTCGAGCTCGGCGGATACTTTCCAGGAGAGAATATTCGGGAAGATCATGTAAGATCATTTTTGAAGCTCGACCATAATTTTAACAATGGTGACTCCGGTTACCTTCAATGGTCCGGCAAGTACTGGAACACTAATGGGCCCATGACAGGAATATTCTCAACGAAACAGAATGAATTGGAAGGACAATATAACTTCACCCCAATAGATGAACACTACACAAGCATCGGTGCCAGCTTCAGATGGGATCATATCAACTCGGACACTGCCTCAGGAGAGCCGCAACAGGTGCGTATAAAGGGTGAGCCACTGGATGAATATAACGTAGGCCTGTTCGTGATCGATAGATGGAAATTGAGCGATCGATGGGAACTCGAAAGCCAGTTGCGCGGCGACTGGTATTCAGGCACAAGAGCCGATTGGTCCGGTCGATTGACCGCTTTTTATACCCCGGACCAGGCTAAGAACCACATCCTTCGCTTCAGTGCAGCAAAGGCCTTCAGCGCTCCTCTGGTTGAGTTGAGAAAGGCATCCAGCACACTGATACCTATAGGAGGTGGACTTTACCTGATCAATGTAACAGCCCCCAGCAGCCTTGAAAATGAGCAGATATTCTGTCTCGAAGCTGGTTATAAAGCAAAGCTTTCAAAGACGCTGTCACTACGTGCTGATGCTTTCTATCAGAAATTCAACAAACTGATTGGATATCGGCAGACTACTAACTTTCTCAACCAGATATTCGCCACTGCGGACAACCTTGATGGGGCCGATGCCTGGGGTGGTGATATTGAATTAGCCCGCGATACAAAATGGGGTAAAATCTCAGGCTGGTACTCCTACAACGAATTCGAACCGGATAAATCAAGACAGGATATTTCAGCCTTTCTCCCGGCAAAACACAAAGCCGGCCTGCGATATCGATATCGAGTTCAACCCGATTGGACATTTAATGCAAACTATGTTTATACCGATACAACACAAGGCAATCCAGCGACAGGCACGAATGATGTCAACGTGTCCAATCGTCTGGATTTAACTGTTTCGAAGACCTTTAACAAGGAAAAGGCAGAGATAATGGTTGGCGTTAGTGATTTGTTCGATAAAACTCACGACCCGATCAGAGAAAGTAACGCATATACCGGACATGAGGTACCAGGAAGAACTTTCTTCATAAATATACTTCTGAAATTTTAAAATAAATATTGACGAATGCAGTGTAGAATACGTAAATTGTGAATTGTAAATGAACAGAAAAACTATAATAAATATTATCCTGACTATTTGGCTGTTTCTTTTACCGGCTACACAGCAAGCTCAGGCCGATGATGCTGCCAGTCCGGAATACCAAATCAAGGCTGCATTCCTGTATAACTTCCTCAAGTTTGTAGAATGGCCGAAAGCAAAGATCAGAGAGAGCAATGAATCGGTAATTATTGGTATCATCGGTAAAAACGTGTTTAAGAACTCTTTCGAGTATATTGAAGATAAGACAATAGAAGGTAAAAAAGTTGATATAAAGCAATTCAAAGGTTTTGAAGAATTACAAAAAGCCGATCAGGAGAAACGTTCCAAGCAACATCCTCAAATCAAAGACATCAGGAAGTCTCATCTGCTGTTTATCTGCCCTTCAGAAAAGAAAAAAATCGCAGATATTTTAGAATCAGTAAAAGGATATGGAGTTCTAACAGTTGCAGACACCGATGGTTTCCTCGAAACCGGAGGGATCATCAATCTGATGATGGAGGAAAAGAAAGTTCGATTCGAAATCAACATGGCTGCCGCAAAACAGGCTAAAATACAGATCAGGTCCCAGCTTCTGCGGTTGGCCAAAAAAGTCGTAAGGCAGGAGACAAGCTCAGTTGACATAAATCCCTCTTTTGCTGCAAAAGAGACTTTTCCATTTAAGAAGCCCACTGAGAAAACACCGGGCTTTTCTTAATGGTTCCCTCTGTCATTAAACCGATCCTAAAACAGATATTACATCAAACGCAGTCCTACTTCGCCGATTGACCGATGCAAAAGAGATGTTTATTGCTGCGTAAGAAGATATGTCCCTGGCTAAAAGCAAGTGAAGGAAAGGTTTTTTCGCCGATATCGTTTTGGGCCACGCGAGTAAATTCCGCCGCTGGTTTGATAACATTTGTCACGCCGTCATTACTCTGTAAATAAACCAGTCCATTGGCGGAAACCGGCGAAGAGTACTGTTTGCCCAGTTTTTCCTTCCAGAGAATGGTGCCGTTCGCGGCATCGAAGCAATACACATCCCCAGCAGTATTGGTGGTCAGCAAGAATTGACCGATGCAAACAGGCGACGGCACATAATAAGCTCCATCGGTCGTGCGCCAGGCGATGTGGGTCTCCGTGACATTGCCGTTACCGTCCGGCCTGATAGCCAGGAGATGACGCCGGGGGTAGCTGCTGCTGATAAAGATGAATCCGGCTGGCTCATGGAATACCGGCGTGGCACAGAATTCATCCGACGGCCCGTTAACAATCCACAAGAGCGAACCATCGTTCGGATTGTATCCGGCGACATTTTTATCGCCGCAGAGCACCATCTGTGTCCGACCGGCCATCTCTCGAATAAACGGCACACTATAACTGAGGACACTGTTGTTCTGGGGGATTTTCCAGAGCGTTTTTCCATCGTTCCGGCTCAGGGCCACGACATAAGAATCGCCCTTATTACCGCAGTTAATGATGATTTTATCTTTATATAAAACCGGAGAGCCGCACCAGCCGTGCGGGCTGTTATAGGAGCCTGGTCGGACCAGCCAGAGCTGCTGTCCAGAAAAATCATATGCGGCGGCAACCACCTGTTCACCATCCTGGAAAGTGACATAGACTTTCTCGCCGTCTGTGGCGGGCGTACTGGAAGCATAACTATTATCCGGCCGCTTCTGCTCCAATGGTGCTCGAAGGACGGTTTTTTGCCACAAAATACTGCCTGTTTTACGGTCGAAGCAGAGCAATATACGCTCCTGTTTTTCCGGCAAGGCAGTCACGGTGAAAATCCGGTCGCCCCAGACAATCGGAGAGGCATGTCCCTCGCCCGGCACAGCCGTTTTCCAGACAATGTTTCTCTCGGCGTCCCAGTGGATCGGCACGTTCTTTTCCAGACTGGTGCCGTCACCGCGCGGGCCGCGCCAGCCGGGCCAGTTTTCAGCGCCCGCGCTGTTGAATAAGAAAAACAGAACGAAGATAAAAATTGCCGCAACATCCAATAGTCGTTTCACTCGAGTCCCCTGTTTATACATCACTAATCAGTCAGTTTGTCGTACCAGTTCTTCTTGAGAATGAATGAGGTAATTGCAAGGATAATAATTGCCGTGATTAAAGAGACGTTTTCTTTGATAATCAGGTATATTGGAATCACGACCAGCGACGTTTGCCAGATAATTCCTATCACGACATTAAACATATCCTTTTTAAAGTCTTTGTTGCCTTCGAAGCCCGGATCTTCCCGGATAACTTTTTCGTGGATCGGCTTCCAGAATCCCCAGGGGCGGACCTGTTTGTAGAACGATTTCAGGACTTTGTCATTTTCCGGTTTGTTCAACAATGTCCCGACGAGACAACCCGCCAGCGAGAGGACTAAAATAAACGGGAATATGTAAAAATCCGGAAACGTTAAAAATAACGGCAACGTAAGAGACGCAACCAGACCGACGATCATTCCCCAGAAATAGCCGTAACCGTTGAATCTCCACCAGTGCCATTTCAAAACATTCGCCGCTGCGTATCCGCCCCATAAAGCAGAGACGATCCATTGTGTCACCGAATCAATCGACTCAACAATAAACATTCCAAAACTTATCCCGACGACCACTACAGCAAGTGAAATGATGTAACTCATTTTTACATATTGTCTGTCGGAAGCATCGGGATTGATATAGCGTTTATAAATATCGTTGACGATATAAGCCGGTGCCGCGTTGACCGTAGCAGCAAAAGTTGACATAAATGCGGCAATCAGGCCGGCCATTAATACACCCAACAAACCGGTGGGAACAAATCTTTTCATTGCCATCGGCAAAATCATTTCTAAGTCTGTTTTCTTGTTGACGATATGATCGACAGCGGCACCTACAGTCTGTATTGTCTCGGCTTCCTTGTCCTTGATGTTTATGTCGAATTCGTTTCCAACTTTTTTTACGAATTCAACTGTGTCCTGTGAGTTGGCATTCTGTTCATTCATAAATGAGGTTTCACGCGTTATATCAGAAATATCCATACCCATCTGCGAGCTTGTCAATGCAATGACTCGAGCCTCAGTGCCTTCGGCATCGCCCATGGCTTTCAAATCGGGCATCAGATGCACGAGGGCCAGAACCACCAGGCCTGCAATCAACATATACCTTGGGAAAAACAGAGCCACGGACACAAAGCCACTCATTTTGGAGGCTTCCTTAGGACTCCTGGTCGCGAGAATACGCTGCATATCGTAATTCGGAGCCGGACCTGCAACACTTAATAAAAAGCCCTTGAAAAGAATCATCATCATAAAGCAGGTGAACAATGTATAACCATCTCCGGCCATTTTGGTGTTGACGATATCGAATATTCCTCTCCAGTCTAAACCCAGCTTCCAGCCGATACGTAACTGTTCCCATCCCTGAGGGACTAATTCCAGAACCTGTCCCTTAGTGACCTGATTCATAGCGATGATGCCCACGGAGATTGATGCGATAGTCATTATCACAAATTGTATCAACTCGGTTAAAACCACACTATGCATTCCCCCTTTAACAACATACAAGGTGGTAATGCCCATAAAGATCAGCCCATATTGGTTTGGTGTGAGATTCCAGGGGAGAAATTCCGAGGAAAACTTGCCGATCCCTTTGAATCCATACGCCAGGAAACCAATGACGCTGACAATGGCAAAGACCACAATGATAACATGGGATAATTGCGAGCCGGTTCCGGTGCCGAACCTGGTCTTCATCCATTCGGCGCCGGTCATAACATTCGAACGCCGCAGCCAGCAGGATAAATACACCATTAAAAAAATCTGGTTAAAAACAGGCCATAGCCACGGCATGAAAACACCTTTGAGGCCGTAAACAAACAGAAGATAAACCAGCCACATCGTCCCGGTGATATCGAACATTCCGGAGGCATTCGATACACCCAGGATATACCAGGGGATACTCTTGCCGCCGAGAAAGTAAGAATCCATATTCTTGGAGGCTCTTTTCGATATGAGAAATCCGACGACGACAGTTGAAACAAGGTAAAGAATGATGATTGATATATCGACGGCGTGAAGCTGCATATTATCCTCCTGTATTGAGGTCTGCAAAATAGTTCGAGTCGATTATTCTTAACATAAATCGCCTCAGTCTCATCCAAAGATCTCGGCAGGGCATAATTTTTAGGGCTCACTATACCATTTTGCTCGAGATTTGGGAAGAAGCTGTTGGATTTTAATTCTTTTCGAATTTTGCCTTGCAGATAAGGTGAATTTTTTGTTAAATGATGCCCATTCTTACTGGATCGTGACACAAACGGCAATATAGGATGTGCTTGTTAGACGAATCTTAATTATCAATAATGTCCTAAAGAGGAACAAATCAAAATGGAATCCAACAATAATTCAACTCCCGAGGTCACCGCATCCGGCGTCACAGGCTCGGCCGACAGCAACTTCAGTGGAAAGCTGCCCCTTTATGAGAAAATAGGTTACGGCCTGGGGGATACCGCGTCCAATATCCTATACCAGGCATGGAGCTTCTTTCTCATGATCTTTTATACGGATGTATTTGGGATCGATCCAAAAGTGGCGAGCTTCATGTTTCTTGTTACGCGTGTCTGGGACATGATTAACGATCCTCTTATGGGCATGATCGCAGACCGCACCAATACCCGGTGGGGCAAGTTCCGGCCCTACCTGTTGTGGGTGGCGGTCCCTTATGGGATTCTGGCATGCGCGATGTTCATCACACCCGATTGGAGTCAGAATATGAAAGTCGTCTATGCCTATGTCACCTACATTCTGGCAACTATGGCATATACGGCAATCAACATCCCCTATTCCTCCCTGATGGCCGTTATGACCCCGGACTCCAAGGAACGAACGACCCTGTCGCAGTATCGCTTCTTCTTCGCATTTGTCGGGGCGATGTTGATTACCACCTTTACGCTCCCATTGGCCAAGTTCCTCGGTGCCAATCCCTCCCATCCCGGCTACGATGAAGCATTGGGCTATAGTAAAGCGCTGGGCTACCAAATGACGATGGGCGTCTTCGGTGCAATCGCCATTATCCTGCTGTTTATAACCTTCCTGACCACACGGGAGCGTGTCCAGCCCCCGAAAGGCCAGAGGAGCACGTTCAGGCGGGACCTTTCAGATGTCTTTAAAAATGCCCCCTGGATTATTTTGTTTATTGCATGCATCTTCTGGGTTACCCATAACGTCATACGCAACGGTGCAGGTATATACTATTTCAATTACGTTTATTGTAACGGCAGTAATATCATGTTTACCTGGACCATAGGGCCTCTGGTCTTAGACTTTGATCAGACGACCGTATTTTTGACGGTCGGCACCCTGGGTATGATGGCCGGTGTTTTTCTCAGCACGCCGCTCAAAAAGTACTGCGGCAAAAAACCGTTAATGATTTTCTTCTCCTTGGCCAGTGTGGTTCTGGGATGCGTATTCTATGTACTGCCCCAATACAACCTCTCCAAACAAAAGGAAATTACCACCGATGTCGACGGTGTACGCTCGGTTTACGCGGCGGATATTGACGCCGATGGTGACATGGATGCACTGTCGGCTTCGGCCGAGGATGACAAGATAGCATGGTATCAAAACGACGGTGCGGGTAATTTCTCCGCCCAAAAACTGATTACCACCGAGGCCGACGGCGCGGAATCGGTTTATGCCGCGGACCTGGACGCTGACGGCGACCTGGATGTATTGTCGGCTTCGGCCCAGGACGACAAAATCGCATGGTATCAAAACGACGGCACAGGAAACTTCTCCGACACAAAACCGATTACTACCGATGCCGATGGCGCAAAATCGGTTCATGCCGCGGACCTGGACGCAGACGGAGACCCGGACGTCCTGTCGGCCTCGGCCCGTGACAATAAAGTCGCATGGTATGAAAATGACGGCACAGGAAGTTTTTCCGACCCAAAAATAATCTCCACTGAAGCCGGCGACACATGTTCGGTTTGCACGGCGGACCTCGACTCGGACGGCGATGCTGACGTGATATCAGGTTCGGCCGGTGACGGCAGGATTACCTGGTATGAAAACGACGGCGCAGGCAATTTCTCCGACCAGAAAATAATTGCCACGGACGCCAACGGCATAAAATCGATTTACGTGACGGACCTGGACTCGGACAGTGACCCGGACGTTATATCAGTTTCGGATGCTAACGGAAAGATCGCATGGTATGAAAATATCACAGAAGTCAAAGAAGAAAGAAACGAAGAAAACGAAGTAATAAATAGAATAGCAGAAGTCGAATTCTTCAAACAAAGAGTAATCACCACCGAGGCGGACGGCGGTATATTCTCCAACCAGAGACTGATGATGACCAAGGCCGACTATGCAAGATTATTTTTTGCCGCAGACCTGGATTCGGATGGCGACACGGACGTGCTGTCGGCTTCGGCGGCGGACGGCAGAATCGCCTGGAATGAAAACGACAGCGCATTTAACTTAAAGCTGCTGTTATTGTTCAATTTTATCTGGTCGTTGGTAGCGGGTGCCATGCCGGTATTTATGTTTGCCATGTTCTCCGATGCGACGGACTTTCATGAGTGGAAATTCGGACGTCGAGCAACGGGCTTGGTCATTGCGGGTATCATGTTTGCAATAAAGATGGGGGTCGCAGTCGGCGGCTTTATGAGCCTGCAGGCGCTGGACCGCTTCGGATATGTGGCCAATGTGCCTCAGACCCTGAGGGCGACGCATGGAATCAAACTGCTGTTTAGTCTTATCCCCGCAGCTATTATTTTGGTCTGTGGTCTGGTTTTGTGCTTCTATCCCATTAGCAAAAAATTAATGGCAAGAATAGAAGTGGAACTGAAAGAGAGAAAAAGCAAGGAGTAATGTAGAGTGGACTAAAACCACATTACGTAATTGAGAGGTTGATATGGCTGACAATGTATTGAATAAGGGAAATTTTACTTTGCCTGGTGAAGCAGGTTATGAGAAATTAACGCTGGAACTCGCGCAAAAGTGGGGCGCCGACGCCATAAGGGACAGTGACGGAACCGTATTATCGGATAAAATCATATCCACAGGATTCGATATCTACTCCACCATTTGCCTTGTTCGCATCGATAATCAATGGGCCAAGGCAAATATGGACAAGCTCCAACAGAACTATTTAATGAGTTATCCTGTGATTGCGGAAAGTGACAATGTCGAAATAGATTTGCTCAGCGGCTTTTTCAGAGAGCAGTTCAAGATTAACACAAACGACGAGCCCACGCAATGGTGGCAGGTTTTTGACAGGACTACCGGCAAAGAAATTCCAGCCGAGCAATGGAGCTTTCATCCGGACGCGGGAACTGTCACTATAAAAAACACACAGAAGTGGCATCAATATACCGTCAATTTCCTGGCCTACCGAATCTGGGAAGCCATTTCAATGTATAATCATGTCACCAACAACTGGGGTGACAGAGAACACCTGATGGTGATCGATCCGATCTATCCCCAAACGCAGGACTTTATACTCAACTATCTGGAGAAATGGCTCAAAGACCATCCCAGAACAAAAATCGTCCGCTTTACCTCGCTGTTCTATAATTTCGCATGGTTCTGGGGCGATTCTGCCGATCTGCGTTTCACTTATGCGGACTGGGGCTCTTATGAGATGACGGTCAGTCCCCATGCAATGCGCATGTTCGCAGAAGCCAAAGGCTATGAGCTGACCAGTGAAGACTTCGTCAACAACGGCTCTTATTGCTCCAGCCACAATGTCCCGTCCCGGCGTTTGCTTGACTGGATGGATTTCATGAACGAATTCGTGACGAGCTTCGGGAGAAAATGCATCGACAAGGTTCATGCGGCCGGTAAGCAGGCCTACATGTTCTACGACGATCACTGGGTCGGCACCGAGCCGTACGGCGAAAGATTCAAAGACCTTGGCTTCGACGGACTGATTAAATGCGTGTTCAACGCTTTCGAAGCCCGGCTGTGTGCCGGAGTGCAGGGTGTCAAAACAAAGGAACTCCGTCTGCATCCCTATCTTTTCCCGACCGGATTGAAAGGTGAGCCCACCTTCATGGAAAAGGGCGATCCGGCACGAGACGCCAGGCGTTTCTGGGCCAATATCCGCCGCGGGCTGCTGCGCGCACCTGTGGACCGAATCGGCCTGGGCGGCTACCTGCACTTGGTTGAGGGCTTTCCCGATTTTGTCGAGACGGTGGAACAAATCACCGAAGAGTTCAGAATCCTGCGCGAATTCCACGAGAATGACATACCTTACACAGCTCCCATTAAAATTGCCGTATTAACGGCTTGGGGCAAGCTGCGTTCCTGGGTATACGTCGGCCACTTCATCGCCGGAATGGAATTGTACGAACTGACCGAATCCCTGGCGGGCCTGCCGGTGGATGTCACTTTCCTCAGCTTCGACGATATCCTCCGGAACGGCATTCCAAAAGACTGCCAGGTTATTATCAATGCGGGCCGTCTCAATAGCGCCTGGACCGGCGGCCGGCACTGGAAAAACGAGAAAATCATCAAAGCGATTACCGCCTGGGTCGCCGGCGGAGGAGGATTTATCGGTATCAGCGAACCCTCGGCCTGCCGGCACAGCAGCCAGTATTTCCAGCTTGCACATATCCTCGGGGTAGACCACGAGACAAGCGAGACCTTCGGTAAGCCCATGAGAAAATACACCAAAGCAAATCAGAACCACTTCATTCTTGAAGACGCCGAAGGTGACATCGACTTCGGGGATGATATCGATAATATTTATCTCGTGGATAAAGACACGCAGGTCCTCGTCGATAGTGGACAGTCACCGAAAATCGCCGTCCACGACTTCGGCAAGGGTAAGTCAGTTTATCTTTCCGGCTTCAAGTTTACGCCGCAGAATACACGGCTCCTGCACCGCTGCCTCTTTTGGG
>CAZFOQ010000034.1:0-30261 GCA_964520535.1 uncultured Pirellulales bacterium
GCTTTCGTTCGAGGCCGATGATATTGAAGTCGAGAGCCTGTATAAATACGATGAGCAGCGCTGGGGCGGCCGGACGATACGATTTGTCAAGTTCGCAAACGACCAGGACCACAACCTCGGCGAAACGCCCATCCCCGACGGTAATGTAAAGATATACGGCCTGGCCGATACTACTCTGCGAAGTGCCTACTTCGCCGAAGCGGCTGCGAAGGCTGGAAGCTCGCTGCGTAGCACGAGTGAGCAGGGATACCTATCATACGTCGGCGGCACAAATATCAAATATATTCCCGTAAATGAAGAAGTTGAATTGAATCTTGGCGCAGCAAGATTAGTTGAGGTTGAACCAACGCTGATGGATTTCAAAACGGAAAATTATATGTTCGATCCGAATGACAATATAATCGGCTGGGACGAAATACGAACATGGAAAATCGAAATTACAAATACGCGGACACTACCCGTTGAAATCGAAATCACCCGTGGTTTCGAGACTGCGTACTGGACATTACAGAGTGAAATCCCTTACGAAAAATATGATGTCACACGCGCCAGATTTAAACTGAATATCGAGCCGAGAAAAAAACAGGCATTTGAGTATGTAGTTACAACATATCACGGCATGCGAGAAGAAGCGATGACACAATAGTAAAAAAACAAGCATATATTTTAAAAGGAGATCAAATTATGAACAGTAAAACAAACAAAATTATGGCTATCGTATTCGCTTTGGGAATTATCGCTGTCGCCCGGGGCAGAATCAAATTAGTGGCTCTACCTGAGCGGGCAGCGACGGTAATCCGCCTGGACAATCCACAGGCGACACTGATTGAAGAAGAACGCGTACTTACACTGCAACAGGGCCTTAATAAGGTGGACTTTTCGTGGAAGTCCGTCTTTATTGACGCCGATTCGATTCGGCTACAGGCACTCGACCATCCGGAGAACGTAAAGCTTCTTAGTGTCAGTTTCCCGCCCAACGAAGCCGCTCTTGTCTGGGATATCAGCAGTGAAGGCGACTACGCCGAGACTGTCAGAATCAGCTATCTGCTGAGCAATATCGACAGACTTATCACCTATAAGGCGATCGCGGACAAAAAAGAAACGAAGGTTGATTTGAAGAGCTTCATAGTACTGCGGAACTTCTCAGGAGAAGATTTCGACAAGGCACGGGTGCTGCTGGATTATGGTGAGGCCTTTGAGCAGGGTATAGACCATGAAGAGACCAAGCAGTTACTGTTTTTAAAAGCTCCTGCGGTGCCAATTACAAAAATCTGGACATTCGATGCCGCCAAGCTACCCTGGGATCCGGAAGAGCTGGAAAACCGAAATGTGGGTATCCCTGTCAGCTATCGAATCGTCAATGACGAAAACAGCGGATTAGGCAAGTTCGCTCTATGGGGCGGCAAAGCGAGGCTGTTCCAGGATGACGGGCATGAGAGCACGATATTCTTAGGTGAGGACAACGCCATTCTTGTGCCGGTCGGCGAAAAGATGGAGCTGTATATCGGCGATAGTCGTGACATCGTCGTGACACAACGAAAACCAACCGAATCGCGGATCAACGTGCGTAGAAACGATAACAGGCAAATCGTCCTGCACGATACCGACGAGGAAATTACTTCAAAAATCGAGAATTTCAAGGATAGCCCCGCCATGCTGACAATGATACAGCACATCCCCGGCCAGTGGGATATGGAAAGCTGCACTTTAGACGGCAGGCGATTGAATCTCGACACCGATTACAAGAAAAAAGACGCTAATACGCTTGAGTTCGAGATTACTTTACCTGCTCGCACAGACTCCGGCCCGGCGACAAGAGAACTGAAGATGCATTATCATCGCCGAAATGTCCGCCCGGGCGTGACCCCCGAGCCGCAACCACGTGTAATTAGAAGGTAATGATCTTAGACCTCTCAAGTTAAAGGAGCATAAAAATGAAACGTATAATATTATCTTTTCTAATAACCGCTGCGATTATTGGTACCGCACAGGCTAAAGTGGATCTTGTTACTCTGCCCACACGGGATACGGTCCAGCTTACTATTTATAACTCCGCTGATATGACATTGGTTCGCGAAAGCAGAGCACTGACACTCAAAGAGGGATACAATAAGTTGCAGTTCTCCTGGGAAAATACACTCATCGATCCGACCAGTCTGGAGATGCTGCCCAAAGCCGATGCGGATAAAATTGATATTGCCGATTTGAGTTTTCCGCCGAGGGTGCGGAATCTGGGCCTGTGGAATATCCAGAGCGGCGTTTCCGGAAAAGTGCCGGTTGAGATTACATATCTGACCAGCGGTCTGTCCTGGCGGGCATTCTATATGGGAACGCTTACCGAAAATGAGGAAACAATGCGGCTGCAGGCTTATGTACGCGTGACCAACAACAGCGGCGAAGATTACGAAAATGCCCAAACGCGTTTAATTGTCGGCAAAGTTCACATCCTCGACCAGATAGCAGAGCTTGCCCGACGAGAGTATCCCTACGGCCGACCAGGAGAAGGAATAGCGCCTCCACTTACGAGAATGCCAACTGCAGTTCCTGCAATGCCCAGCAGAGTTAGAGGAGCAAGGGTTATGGCGGAAATGGTGGCAGAACCGAAAGAAATAAAAAAGGAAGGGCTCAGCGAGTATTTCCTCTATACGATTGAAGGCACGGAAACCATTCCAAACGGATGGTCGAAAAGGCTGCTGAGCTTTGATGTTGATGCAGTACCGGTTGTGAATCTCTATAAATATGAACAAGAGCGATACGGCCCACGCGTAATTCGTTTCCTTAGCTTCAAAAATGACGAGGAACATGAACTCGGCGACACACCCATCCCAGGCGGATTGCTGAAAGTCTATCGAAATGCCGGCGAGCAGGGACATCTATCTTATACGGGCCAGTCTGATTTTAAATATATCCCCGTGAATGAGGAAGTAGAGCTTAATCTTGGGCCGGTCGCCAATGTTGTTGTCGAACCGAAGGTAATGGACTTCAAAACAGATAATCACAGATTCAACTCCAACGGCAATATCATCGGCTGGGATGAGATTCGCACGTTTGAAATTGAGGTCAGAAACACACGTGATATTCCAGTTAAGATTGAGATAAAACGGAACTTCCCGAATCAGTACTGGCAGTTGAGAACAAGCGCAGAGTATGACAAAATCGATCTGGATACGATTAAGTTCACACTCGATTTACGGCCGGGTACAAAACAAAAATTTGAGTATGTCCTAACAACGTTCCACGGAACACGAGAAGACGACTGGCGCAAGACTCAGCGGTAGGCGATTCTTTTCATTAGAGGATATAAAATGAAGCATAAATTCATATTATTGATAATCGTCGCAATGACTTCCGCTGCAAAAGCCAAGGTCGATCTGGTTACTCTTCCCACACGGGATACGGTTCAGCTTACGATTTACAACTCCGCCGATATGACATTGGTCCGCGAAAGCAGAGCCTTGACGCTCAAAGAGGGATACAATAAGTTGCAGTTCTCCTGGGAAAATACACTCATCGACCCGACCAGTCTGGAGATGCTACCTAAGGCCGATGCGGATAAAATTGATATCGCTGATTTGACTTATCCGCCGAGGGTAAGAAACCTGGGCTTATGGAATATCGAAAGCGGCATAAGCGGCAAAGTGCCGGTGGAGATTACATATCTGACCAGTGGCCTTTCCTGGCGGGCATTCTATATGGGTACACTCACAGAAAACGAAGAGACGATGCGCTTACAAGGCTACGTTCGCGTCACCAACAACAGCGGCGAAGATTACGAAAACGCACAGACGCGCCTGATTGTCGGCAAAGTCCACATACTCGATGAGATATCTGAGCTTGCCCGTCGGCAGTATCCTTACGGCAGACCGGGAGAAGGAATACGTTTAGATTTGTCTGGAGCTGTTGAAGAAGATAAAGTTATGTTAAAGAAGGAATTGGAAGGAATAACAGATCAATTCCAAATCCTGTCTAAAAAAACAAAAGAAATCGTCAAAGAAGGGCTAAGTGAATATTTCCTCTATACGATTGAAGGGACGGAGACCATTCCAAACGGCTGGTCGAAACGTCTGCTGAGCTTCGATGTCGATGCAGTTCCTGTCGTGAATCTCTATAAATACGAAGAAGAGCGTTACGGCACAAACGTGGTTCGTTTCCTGAGCTTCACCAATGATACAGAACACCAGCTCGGCGAGACACCCATTCCCGGCGGATTACTCAAAGTCTATCGAAACGCCGGTGACCAGGGGCATTTGTCCTATACGGGCCAATCCGAGTTCAAATATATCCCCGTCAACGAAGAAGTGGAGCTGAATCTCGGGCCGGTTGCCAACGTGGTTGTCGAACCGAAGGTGATGGACTTCAAAACAGATAATTACAGATTCAATTCCAACGGTGATATCATCGGCTGGGATGAGATTCGCACGTTTGAAATCGAGGTCAGAAACACACGCGATATTCCAATTAAGATTGAGATAAAACGGAACTTCCCGAATCCATACTGGCAGTTGAGAACAAACGCAGAGTATGACAAAATCGATCTGGACACGATTAAGTTCACGCTTGATTTAGAACCGAGTTCAAAGCATGAGTTTGAATATACCGTGACAAGCTACCACGGCACGAGGCAGGACGATATAAGACAAGCCTCAAGATAAATATTCGAGGACGCCTCGCTTATTAAACCCGTTTTTGCAACGCCATTATTACTGCCACTATCAGTGATTAAAAAACTACATTAGCAGAAAAAACACTTTAGAAAAAAAGTTTACGGTTTAGCAAAAAGACGCCTTTTCGCAAGGGCAACTTCTCACAAGAGATTAAGTATTTAAGCATATTATCCTCTCAGGCATTGACTCTTATTCAAAACTGCCTTAAAATAAACAAAATGAAGCAAAAAATTATACGGAATGAAGTTTGGTCAAATCTTGGAGAATGAGAAAGAATCTTGAACATATTACCAAAGAAGATGGCCGGTATTGCACCCGGTCGATCGGATTTGTTTCTGAAGGGCTCACCTACACGGCAAAAAAGATCGCTGCTGAGCCTAAGCATGTCAGCGGTCAGACCCTCTGTGAAGGACTGAAAAAATTAGCCCTCGATAAATGGGGCAGGTTGGCTCTGTTGGTACTGAATAGCTGGGGCATTAAAACAACGCGTGACTTCGGCGAAATTGTTTGGCTGATGATAAGACACAACTGGATGAGCTCTCAGCCGACAGATTCAATAGATGATTTCAATGATGTTTACGATTTCAAAACCGTCTTCAAAGACCAGTTCGAGTTTTGATCTTTGACCGGAGCGTCACGATGCTCCTTAAAGATCCCCGCGAGATTTCAGACCTCTCGTCTGGACATAATGGTAGGGTAGCTCAAGGGTACAAAATTTAGTTCTTATACCCTACTATCTCAACAACCTCCCAATAGAAATCCCTGTCCCCTCTTGCTACTCCCACATCGCCGGATAAAATCGCCGTCTCTCCGGGTGGGATAATAGCTCCGGGCGGTCCCAACACTACAACGTACCACTGCTGATCTCTTGTTATCCCACCGGACAGTTTTATCTTTATAGTGACCTGTGTTATTGTATAGTCCGAACCGTTGTAAAACTTCGCAATGAACCATGTACTGTCATAATGAAAACCTCCCGTAATACCGTGTACCTGCTCGACGACTTCCGGCGGTAAAACTTCTCCTGTAACCGGCGATTCACTCATACTCGCATAGGCCGTCCCGCCGTAAGCACCCATATTGATTATGTGACCATTGGGCATCGGCTCGTCAAATGGATCAACAGTTGGGTCGCCACCATCGATACAAGGGCTTGTAACTTTGTCGAGAATCCATACATCATGCTCCGGCCAATATCGACCTCGCCTGGAACTCAGATGATAGTCACCGTTAACAGAATCAACAAAGAGCGGATCGGTATCGATGTTGCCCTGGCCTGCACTCGCCCGTTCGATGCAACTAAACTGTGCCCGACATTGGAACAGATCGCTTACCGTATTGTTCCATAAGATACTATTGCTAATATCCGGTTCCGAGCCGGCGTAGGCTTCAATGCCGTACTTGTTTTCTACTACCGTCACATTACTGATGGTGGGGGAACTCCCGGCAATAAAGATCCCCATGAAGCTTTTTTCTATGACAAAATTCTTCAAGACACTATCAAGCCCCTCGCTGTAATAAAATGAGGCCGCAAAATCACCGGGATTCTGCAGCACTGGGACGCCCTCTTCTGTAGCTATGCCCTGAACCGTTATCGCTTTGCCCAGAAACTTGATTTCCTCCTGATAGGTACCCGGATACACAAACACAGTATCGCCATTCTCAGACACATCGATAGCCTTCTGGATTGTCGCAAAAGCTGTCTCGAGTGTTAATCCATCGTTGTTATTGTCTCCATTGATAATATCAACGTACAAATTAAACATACCTCGGAATTCATAAGCACCCATATCCACGATACCGTTTATAATACGTGTACGACCGCCGAGGTCAGCAAGGATTGATAATGGAACTACAAAGTTATTTCCCGCATCAATGCACTGTGAGCCGTTAGATAAACGCAGGTCATCGTCTTCTGTGCCAAAAACATTATCAGGTCCATCAGCGTCCACAAACATTGGTTCGACATTGATATTACCAACGCCTAACAAGCCACCCTTTACATCGCTGTAAGTTATACTGATTTCAGAATTATCCGAGGTCCATACATAATTGTCATCATCCCAAAGAATGCAGTTTGTCAATCGAACACTGGTTGGAAAATCCTGTTCGTGTGAATAAAAAGCTAAAGCATTACCTTTTGGCGCTGAATTTCCTGCAAATGTACAGTTGGTCATTGTTAACATGCTTGTCAGTTTGAAATTCCTGTTACATATTCCACCACCATAGCCATCTACATTGTTACCTTTAGCCGAGTTGCCGGTGATTATGCAATTGATCAAGACAGGATTACAACCATCTCTATTGTACAGACCGCCGCCAAAACCATACGAAACGTTTAATACTCCCGCCGTATTACCGATTATCTTACAATTGGTCAGTATTGGGCTGCTAAAACCCTGGTTATGTATTGCACCGCCTTTATTGGAAGCGCGGTTATCGTAGAATGTACAGTTAGTAATCACAGGGCTACACTCAACGAAATTACACATCCCCCCACCAAGATGCGCCGAGTTTCCCCTAAAGGTGCAGTTGATCAGCTTTGGATTACTACCGGCTTGGTTGCACATTCCTCCCCCCCTGGTTGAGAAGTTATCACAAAAAGTGCAATTTACCAACGTCGGGCAACTAAATTCATTGTACATCCCACCACCTTCATTGTGGTCTTCTGTCCGATGTTCATCCGAGTTGCCACCGGTAATTTTAAAGCCATCCATCAAAGCCGTTTCATCACATTCAATGCTTGTAACAACTTGGTAGCTATTCTCACCGTTGTTGGCGAAATCTGCCCCATCGTCACCATTGAGGTCGCCACTCAGGATGGTCAAGTTTGCTTTTAGGACGCGCTGTTCGAGCCGCGTCTGACCACTGGCAAGTCCACCATACAAGGCCACTCCATTCTTTAGCCGAAAAGTGGCTGTACGATCGCCAAGTGTAATTCCAGCTCCCCGATCAGGTTTGTAAACACCCTCGGCCACCCATATCTCATCTCCGCCAGAAGCAGCAGCCAAGGCATCTTGCAGATACATATAAGCATCACTCCAAGTAGAACCGTTATTTTTGCCGTTAGCCCCAGTATCGACATAAATTATCCTTCCATTAGCTTTGGGTATTAAGCTTAGAAAAAACACTGTAAGAAATAAACAGATGTTAAAATGTCTTCTGGTTCCCATTTTCTCGCCTTTCCATAAAAAGGTGATAAATATTATGATGGGACAGGCTCGAATCTAAATCCCATCTGCGCAAATTAAATTTGTTTGCCAACTTAATGCCTTTTCTGCTTCTGCTTATCTGATGACCTGAGCTATAGAAGCAATGCTCAGCAGCAGAAAAACACACTACTTTCGGAGGCAGGACAGGTATGAAATAAGTCTAAAATTATGATGGCAAATAAAAATACTATGACATTTTTTAATGTCCGCCTTCACATCTCTATTATGTTTATTTTAATATAAATATGATGGATTTTGCAAGAACATTTCGGGCTTTTTTCTAAAAATACAGCCAAAGCTACGAAAACAGTCACTCAACTAATCATATCTACGCCTTTAGGTTATGATTTGTCCCGTCTCTAAGATATTATTTGGCAAAGGAGAAATAAGAATATACGTTCAGTTAATTAATTAAATCTTTTCATTTAAGTCTAAATGAAAGCATCCTTCGAATACTCCATCAACAGGGCCGGTCATATGGACGTGCTTATCCTGACCAATTTCTACCAATAGCTCGCCACCCGGCATTTTCACACTTATTTTATCGTCTACCAGGCCTAATTTGTGAGCCGCTCCCGCCGCGGCACAGGAACTACTGCCGGAAGCCAATGTATATCCGGCCCCCCTCTCCCAAATCCTTATCTCTATATTTGCCCTGTCAATAATTTTCAATAGCTGCATGTTGATTCGATTCGGAAACATATCGTGATTTTCAACAGAAGACCCCAACTCTCTTGCTTTTAGTTCGCTTATATCTTCCATCGGGATCACACAATGGGGATTGCCAATTGACAGACAAGTGACTTTATATTCCATGCCGTTGATTTCAAGCTCTTCGTCAACCACTTCTCTCTCTTTGCCTTTGACAGGTATCTTAGTGCTCAGGAAGGAGATTTTCCCCATATCGATCTTTATCAGATTAGCTGTGTCATCCTTGATTTGTACTTCAACGATTCCGCCTAATGTCTTGATACTGAAATCCTTATTCCTAACATATCCGTTTTCAAAAAGATACTTAGCAAAGATTCTTAACCCATTGCCGCTCTTTTCAGCTTCGCTGCCGTCTGGATTGAAAATCCTTACGCTCAAATTGTTACCGCTCTTGATTGGACCGTATAAAATCCCATCTGCTCCGATACCAAAGTGTCTATCGCAAATCAAACGAATTTTGTCCTGTGTTAAATCAACATCATGAACATTCGGATCAATAACGAGATAGTCATTCCCCAAACCGTGATATTTCTTAAAGTGTGTTTCCATAAATCCTTATTTCGAAGTCCTTAATTCACACGAAATGTATTTCTGTGTCCATGGACATGCACCTATGCATATCCCACATATAGTTGCCTTGATTCCCTGCTGTTTTGCCAGTTTCCCGGCAGTTTGCCGGCACGCAAATGCATCATATATCGATTCTCTTGCGGCCCCAGGTTCCCAGTTCCGGCCCGTGATTGCTCCGGCTGGACAAACCTCCATACATTTCCGACATGATCCGCAATGTGATTCATTTACCGGCGTTCCTGTCTTGAATTCAGCGTCGGTTAGCACCGTTGCCAGCCGGACCGCTGGGCCGTATTCTTTTGTAATCAGCAGTGCAGATTTGCCTATCCATCCAAGTCCGGCCCGGGTCGCAATTGTTTTATGCTGGATTTGTGTCGATAGCGTAGCCGAATCGAAATGCTCTGTTGTTATCTTGACGGCCTCTGCACACTTGCCCGCTTTTATGAGAATTCCGACCGCTCGCTCACATAATTCCCCTAACAAGCTGTTTGCTCTTTCATATTCGGCGAAATACTCCTTCGTCGGACCATTCGATATCCTTCGGATGACGGTCGGTTTCAGGGCCACAGCAATAGACACCGCCCGCGGCAAACCTCCGGTAAATTGGTCGGGCAGACTACTCATATCCGCGAGACCTATCAGGTTTGCCCCTTTGCTGAGAAGTTCATGTTCAATTTGAGAATTTATTGCCTCCATTATACCAACTCCAATTCCAGAAAGACCATACAGTCTATTCCGAAATACTCATACGGGGCGATATCCTTGAAACCGAGTGAGCGATATAGTTCTTCCGCTCCGAGCATTCTACGATTGGTATTCAGTCGCATTGATGCGTAACCTATATTCCGGCCCTGTTCCACGATAGCTTGAGCCAAAGCTCGTCCGATGCCGAGCCCGCGATATTGAGGCCTGACGAATAACCTACGCATCTCGCATATATCATTGCCTAAATCCATTAGTCCCACACAGCCAGCCGGATTTTCTTGATATTTTGCAAGCAATAGGCAACCTTTAGGAGGGCCGAAACGGCCGGGTAAATAATTCTCAATTTCCTGCTCATAATTTTGGAAATATTGTTTAAATGAAGGCAGTTCTGCACATTCCTGGAGACGGATCTTTAAGAATTCAACGTATTCTCGCCAGAGTATGCGAGCCTGCCCAAGATTTTCACCATTATTGGCATTATAAACTTTTATCATGCTTACTCGCTCGGCTTAGCTTCATAACGATTCGGCTGATTGAAAAACGTCATGTCTGCGTATCCGGCATAAATTTTAGCCGAATGTTCAATTCCTTTTGGAATGAAATATCGATTACCCTTTGAATAAGTTCGCTTGACTCCATCGATAGTCAAATCCAGCTTTCCTTCCAAAACAATGCCCCATTGATTTTCGTGTGAATGCTCCGGTATTTCAACATCTTTGTTAAATTCCATAAAGATAATTTGATGATTTTCTGATTGGGAAAGATAAGCTGTAAGCCCACTTACAGGAATATCAGCTTCAGGCAAATTTCTGATCGGTTCAGGAAATATTTCTGACATAAACAAAGCCCCTTTTTTGATTTCTTTAAGACAATGTTTTACCTACGAACTATATATCTTCGGTAAGTATTTCTTCAAGAATCTCAGCGGCATCCTGTACCAATTTCGGACAAACGGAAGAAAACAGGCCTTTGTTTTCCGCCTCATTCATTCCCTCCGGCGTACCGACATCACAATCAAGCAATTTCCTGCATATGACTGAGCCGTTCCGAGCCTTAAATTTATTTGTAAATTCGACAACCATTTCATATGTCTTCGCTTTGTTCTCCTGATCTTCTGCGGTGGTGTTGCCGTATTTTAATCCGAGCACCATAAAAGCACCCGTCACTGCCCCGCAGGTTTCACCCATTCGCATTCCAGCTCCGAAGCCTGTGGCAACCTTAAATGCCTTTTCACAATCAAGACCGAACTGTTCGCTGTAACTGCTCAAAACCGCCTGAGAGCAATTAAAACCTTTGTTAAATCTCTCTACCGCCTGTTCAACTTTCTTACTCATAAATCTTCTCCTGCTTTGCACCAATAAAACAAAAACCTTTTGAGATATGGCCGTTCATAGTGGTGTATATTTTTTCTTCAAATAACAGCCTTGTAAACGAAGAAGTCAGCTCGCTAATCCACTCCAGGGTATGATGACGCATGGCAAGGCCTTCCTCGATTTCAAACACACCATAAACTCCATATTTTTTTTCGTATTTTTCATATCTGTCGATGTTCCTATTGTCGTTGTTAATCAGAAAATCGTTTATATATACAAGACCTTCCGGCTTTAGAACTCTTTTAATCTCAGCGATCAATTTCCCTTGGTCGTTACTGCTTATTACGCACGTTAGAACAGCAGCGGCTATCACACAATCAAAAGATGAATCGTTATAAGGTATCATCACGCCGGTATTAACCTTGAAATCCGCATCGGGCAGGTTTTTGCCGGCGATCTCAATCATATTTCCCGAAATATCCACGCCGGAGAGGTTCAGAAAACCTTCGCTCTCTAACTGCTGTAATATTTTTCCCTGACCACAGCCGAAATCAAGTATTCTCGAATCCGGTCTGAGATATTTCTTCAGCAGCTCCATGGGCACCGGCGTGGTAAATCTTTTATATCCAGCCACCTTGTCCCAATAAGCTTTTTGCTTTGATATATCCAATCTTCACTGCCTGTTTGTATCCTGTAAAAACTTAAACGATTAGTGTCATTGCGAGCGAAGCAAAGCAATCTAAAACATAACAGATAAGATTGCCACGGCCCGCAAAGCGTGCCTCGCAATGACAACAATGCAAATTCAACATACTATACGTCTTCAACGAGAATTACCCTTACTGAATCAGTCAGAACTTTAGCCATGTGCTTGTGTTTTTCACCTGCCGGGATAAAGATTCCGTCACCCGGGCCGAACGTAATCACGTTTCCATCGAAATCTATTTCCATTTGGCCTTCAAGAACATATCCGATGTGTCCTTTCATACACCAATCGGGCTCCATAAATTCCGTAGTAAATTCTACTAACCTCAGTTTTTTGCCGCTTTGTTCGTAAGCTTTGAACTTAACGCCAGCCGCAGGCGTCTGCCATTCAATCGACTGGAAACCTATCTTGTATTGTTCCATTTAATTTTACTCCATCTTTTTGAAGTTTTTATCAAATCATCGACTGAGTTCATCAATTGTCTCTGTCAGAAGTCTGTTAAATGTTTTTGGGTCTTCAATCATGATAAAATGACTCATGCCCGGCATAAGTTTCACTTCGAAAGAAAGGGCATGGCGTCGGCCGGCTTCGATATTAGTAGGAAGTAGATCCGTGTTTATACAATATATCGGCACTCTAACCTCCTTAAGTGCCTCTCTAACATCGTAGCGAAAATACTCCTGTAGTGCACCGATTCCAACCCATGGAGGAGCCGAAGACACATCCGCCACAATCGCTTCAACAATGTCAGGATCCGAATCAGATGTAAACATAGTACGTACAAACTCCCTTACTTTTTTTGTAAAATTCTCCTTAAAACCAAAAATAAATTCATCAATTTGTTCTTTAGGATATTCAGTCTCAAAGTTATGAAAAGTATCGATCCCAATCAAACCTATAACGCGGTTTGGCATTTGCCGTGCCGCTTCTATAATTACAGAACCTCCCATTGAATGTCCAATGAGAATGACCCGATCGAGTTCAAGTTTTTCGACAACTGCGACAACGTCCATGCCAAAGGCTTCCATAGTCCAATTCCCTCGGCCAAGGCCGGACTGTCCATGTCCCGCAAGGTCAATTGCAACCACCTTGTATCGACTTGCATAATAAGGCACCTGGAAATTCCAGTACCTTTTATCACAACACCAACCATGAACGAACACAAGGGCCAGCTCGCCTGCACCATAAACACCGTAACCAATAGCAACATCATCTGCAGAGATCGCCTGTTTCTTTTGAACAGAAGCACAACCTGCCAATGCGAACAAAGATAATGACATCCATATGAATGAAGATAGGCTATATGTTTTCATATGGATCAACTCCATAAAAAGTTTAACCTGTTCTTGCTATTATCTTAATATTAATATAATCGTCCTTTGGCTACCATCACAACTTTTCCGCCGACGAACACATCTATCTTATCGCTTTTTCGTTCGGCCCGCAGGTACAGCAGCGACGGCCTGCTTATTTCATAGCCCTGTTCCACACGGACATCAATTGTGTTAGTCCCGAAGTACCGGTTCTTGACTAAGTACCCGGCTAAGCAGCCGTTTCCACTTCCCGTGGCTGGGTCCTCCGGGATACCATAATAGTCACAAAACACCCTTACATTTAAGTTATTATCACGGTTGTAAGTCTCAGGACAAAAAACAAGAATCGCATTGGCTTGCGTATTCTCAATTAGTTTGAAATATTCATCCCTGTTTATCCTAATCCGCTTGACGGCATCCAAAGTTTTAAGCGGCACTATTATGAAAGGCATACCTGTGGAAACCTCCTGGATTGGGAATTTATCATAAATGTCATCTTTATCAACTGTCAAAATCCGCACGATATCACTTCCGTCGAAAACTTCACCAAAGGTCGGCTCTTTTTGCTTCATCCATAGGGCATCTTTATCTTTCCCGCTGTAATTGAAAGTAACAGGAATCTGACCGACCTTAAGGTTCAGGATTACTGTTTTAACGGATTTTTTGATAATTTCTTTCTGTATCAAATAAGCGGTTCCCAGTGTCGGATGCCCGGCAAAGGGCACCTCCGCACCCGGGGTGAATATCCGAACATCATAGCCGCCATCTCGCGGTGATTCATCGAGAATAAATGTTGTCTCGGAATAATTCATCTCTCGGGTAATCTGCAGCATTTGCTCATCCGAGAGAGCCGCCGCATCTCGGACGACCGCAAGCTGATTGCCGGCATATTTTTCCTCGGCAAAAACATCAACAATATAAAAGGTCTTTGGATCCATTTCGTTTTTCTCCTTTAGCCGGCTTTGTTGAATCCCCTTCCGTTCGGGCAGAGCTTCCGGCAGTTATTACATATGTATAAATAATCGCCCTTTTTCGTATGTCCCTGGGACCTGGCCCGGCAGAGTTTTTGATTCACCCTTTTCCCATTGATAGCTCCCACAGGGCAGTTTTTAATACAGATTTGACAATCGGTCGAACAAAAGGCATCGTCTGCCAAATCGTCCGGCTCGACCGCGATATTCAACAAGGCCGCCCCCAGCACAATGCGATTGCCAAAAGCGGTATTGGTCAAGAGTGTATTTTTTCCGAGGGCACCCAGACCGGCCATATATCCGGCGTGACGCAAGGAAAGAATTCCCCGGCCCTGGCGATTTTCTTCGTCCCAATATTCATAAGGCTCACTTGGCACAGGAACAGCAAGGACACCATCTTCCTGTTCCAGTCGACAGCAAAGAGCACAGGTGATTTTAAGAACTTCACTAAGGATAACATCATTGGTCACTGTATAGGGAATGGGGCTTTGAGACAAAAACGGCCCTTCCGGGAATTTTTTGGCGACGACAATAACGGATTTTGCATCGGGAAAAATATCTGTCGGCTTAAATCCTTCCGGAGCTTCTTTGAAACGACCCACTGTCGCGATGCCACACAAGTCAGCGCCCAACTCGTGTGCTGCGTTTTTAATTAAATTCGAATCAATTATATTTTATGTCCGCCTTTCTTCGAATGCGGCTTCCATCACTTCAAGAGCGAACCTTGATGATACAGTGGCCGGTCCGCCACCCATCTCAATTCCGACCTCAACTGCTTCCAATACTTCCTGCTCGTTCGCTCCGGCTTTGGCCGCTTGTTCGATATGCCACTTCATGCATGATTCACAGTCAATTACAACAGAAATACCAAGCGCAATGAGTTCTTTGGTTTTTTTAGGTAAAGCTCCGTCACAAAAAGCAGCATTTTGCATTTGAAGAAATGCTTCATAAACTTTGGATTTTAAAGACAGAAGTTTTTTGTGGGCTTTATACTTTTGCTTTGAGATTTCTTGCAATTTATTCATAATTTTCTCCTTGTTTTTACAACATTTTTCATATTTGAGTAAACAACCACGGGTTAAAACCCGTGGCATTGCCGCTTCGGGCTACACCCGTCCGACTTCGTCGGATAACTTCATCTACGGGTTGAAACCCGTAGAATTGCGGCAGAATATTAAAAACTCAAACTTCTTTTTATCCACCCGCAAGCAGATTCTTCATGATCCGTCCCAATCGCCGTATCCCTTCTTCAATCCTGTCTTCATCCGCATTCGAGAAGTTCAACCTCATACTGTTGGCGCCGCCGCCATCCACAAAGAACGGTGTCCCCGGAACGAAAGCCACCTTTTCCATGACAGCATGATCGAACAGCTCCAAAGCAGATAACCGCTCCGGCAGCGTCACCCACAGGAACATCCCACCTTCGGGCCTGGTGAAACGGACTTCTGCCGAAAAGTTTTCTTCGACAGCAGCCACCATGACATCCCTTTGTTTTTTGTACGCTGTTATTATCGTCTCGATATGTCTGTCCACATCATTACTCATCAGATACTGATGCACAATCCTCTGACAAAGAGAATTCGAATGCAGGTCACTGGCCTGTTTGGCAACCACAAGTTTGTCCATGATTTCATGCTCCGCACAGATCCAGCCAAGCCGCAGCCCCGGCGCAATCGTCTTCGAGAACGACCCTAACAACACCGCCTTGCCGTCAAGCCAGCTTCGCATCGACTGCGGTGCTGCTCCTGTAAACCGCAGTTCTTCGTATGGGTCATCCTCAACTACAACCGCATCGTGTCGCTCAAACACTTCAGCCAATTCTTCCCGCTTGTTCTGCGAGTAGCTTATACCAGACGGGTTCTGGAAATTGATGACGGTATGGAACAGCTTAATCCGATGCTCACCGAGCACATTCTTCAATCGGTCAATGTCCACCCCATCATCCAAAAGAGGCACTGGACAAAACAACGGCTCGTAAACTGCAAATGCCTGGATCGCGCCCAGATACGCTGGACGTTCGATGGCAACCACGTCCTCTTTGTTAATGAAGACCTTGCCCACCAGGTCCAATCCCTGCTGTGATCCGTTCGTGATTAATATCTCATCGGCGGAAATATCCAATTTCTTCTTATTCTGATATCTTTGTGCTATATATTCCCGCAAAGGCTGATACCCTTCAGTTGTACTGTACTGCAACGCCGAAACGTCGGCTCCGGCCAGCACTTCCGATGCAGCCCTGGCAATCTGGCCGACAGGAAAGAAACGCGGATTCGGCAATCCTCCGGCAAACGAAATCACATCGGGATCCTCGGTTACTTTCAAAATCTCACGAATGAAAGACTTTGGAATCGTAGCCATTCTTTGTGCATATAGGTAGTCCATCATTCCTGCTCTCTGCTTAATTCTCTGTACATGAACGCAACAGTAAACGGCAAATGATCGAATTCCTTTGTGCCCTTTTCGATAAAGCCCAATTTCATATACCAATTCTCCCGCTTTACATCCTTCGCAATGATTGCGATTTCTACTCGCTCGGCACCAATTTTCTTTACCTGCTCGAAAATATGGTCGACCAATGCCTTTCCATAGCCATTGTTCCGATACTCCGGTAAAACTCCCAACCTCATCAGATAGCACACTTCCGGTTTTGCTTTTTCAAGCGCGACACATCCGCACGGCCGACTATCTGTTTCCAGGATAAAATATTGCAGCCCGTTTTTAAAATCACCCTTGATTCGATCCATCGTATAAAATGCCGGATTCTTCGGACAGTTCTCCGCCGTGAGCTCGAATCTTTCCGCCACATCGTGGAACGAGCGGCGTATCAAAGTCACTAAAACATCCATATCCCTTTCATCTGCTTGTCTTATCTTCATCTTGTTATCTTACTTTTAATTTATATTACCAACAATTTTACTTCTTCTTTCCAAGAGGACAACATCCCGCCATTGCCCGTCCATACAACCAATCTTCTCTCGTCTGCCAACCTCTTTAAATCCACAGGCTTTCTGAATAGCAATGCTTGCCGCATTTTCAGGAAAAGTCATACTCTGCAATGTCCAGATTCCAGCTCGTTCTGATTCTTCAATTGCCGCTTTGAGCAATACTTTTCCGATTCCTTCACCACGAAAAGAATCCCTTACATATAAGCTTGCCTCGGCGACACCATGATATACACATCTGCTGGAAACAGGACTCAAGGCCACCCAACCAACAATCTCCTCTTTGGACTTTGCCACAAGCCTGCAATCCTTCAAATGGTCTTTGTCCCATTGTTCCCAATCAGGGGCTTCTGTTTCAAATGTGGCGTTGCCGGTACCAATACCTTCCTGATAGATCTCTTGTATTACCGGCCAATCTTCATCTTTCATTTTTAGAATTACAATTTCCATCTTTTTTTCTGATTCAGATTAGTGATTTCTGCATTTTATAGTAGTCCAGCCTTTTATGATTCTCCACTTCCAAAAAAGTCTCTTCAAGCGTGACATAATCCAATAAATCGTAAAACTTTTTGGACGGGATCGATGCGTCCAGTCTAACAATATCTACTCCATTGGAAAGGGCTTTTTCTTCGAGTTTCTGCATCATCAGTTTGCCGTAACCGCGTTTCTGATACGCCGGATCAACAAAAACTCTCACAATCTCGTCACCAATAACAGTGCCCGTTCCAATTATTTGATTGTCATTTATGAAAATGATTGTATATCCTTTTTTTGCCTGATCGAGAATTTTATCATCGTTATGCCAGTCTTTAAAAAACTTGACAGCTTCCTCGCAATAGGCACTCGAATAGCATGTATCTATTGTCTTACCAATCAGACTCTTGACCATGACCAGGTCGGCTTTATTAAATTCTCTTATCTCAACTCCGTTTTTACACATTCTATATGCCTCTGTTATTTTTCAGCAATACCACAACACACGAGCCGATGACAATGACTGAGCCGACTATCGAATACATCGATAAAGACTCATCAAATATAGTCACCCCGATGACATAGTTTAAGACCGGCACGAGCATTCCCAAAAGAGACCCTGTTGGTATCTCAACATAACGGTACGCCTCTGTTGACAACAATTGGCCCACAGTAGCGGTAAAACCAATAGCTACCAGCAACAGACCACCGGAAAATCCGATAGAACAAGGCACAAGATTTGCCGGCACTACGACAATCCACAGACCGATGACACACTGTGCGAAGTAGATCGCATACGAAGAATCCGTATCGTGCAGCTTTTTAACCAGCACAAGGGCTATTCCTCCAAGCATTGCCCTGAAAATCGACAGAAGTTCATATTTGCCCAAAGCACCCAGCGAGGACGAACCGTTACCATTGTCGGAGGCCAGAAGGTAAATACCGATAAAGGCCGTTAAAATCGCCGCCAATCGGAGCAAACCAATCTTCTGCTTCAGAAATATCGAACTGAAAATACTGGCAAAAATCGGGAACGAATAGATCAGAACTGTCCCTTTTCCGACACCAAGTTTCGATATGGACCAGAAAAAAATCAGTATAGCAGCACCACCAAAAAGCCCACGAAACAACAGAAGCGGACCATTGACGCACTTCAATCTTATCTTCCCGAAAAGTGCCGCGGTGCCCAACATCCCGAGACCAACGACAAAGCGAAAGAGTGTCGTCTTGTACGGGTCGATATCCGAAGCATATCGCACCAGGGCCGACATCAAACTAAAGACCACGGTCGAAGTCAGTATCAAGATCACTCCCTGATATTCATTTTTATTGAATTTCAAGTGCATCACAATTTATCCCTTTTTACTGCACACATACGCGGCGAAGAAATCATCCTTATAATCAGCGGTCTCTATTTCGAATCCGGCCTTTTCGAACAGGTCCTCCATGATCCAGCCGAATGTACTGTATTCCTGACTAAAATGCTCCTGCAATGCACGTTCCATTTTGGGCCCGGTACGATCCGTCATCGACTCGATAAAACTCTTAAAACTGGATTTATAATGTGCAATATCAAATGAATACACCACGTCAAACAAGTATAACTTACCGCCGGTCTTGAGCATCTGTCCTAATCTTTGAAGACCGACAAGCTTCCAGAAATCCGGCAAGTGGTGCAGCACGAGTACGGAGACAACCGCATCAACCGGCTCGGCACCGTGTTGATAGGTCAGGAATCCACCTTGACAGAATTCCACGTTATCAAGTTTGGCTCTTCCGGCTTTTTTACGAGCGTATCTCAACATTACCCGCGAAATATCAACGGCAATAATCTTTTTAAAGTGCCTGGCGGCATGAATCGCGAAAGCCCCTGTTCCACATCCCATGTCCATGACTGTGCGTTGAGAATCCAGGTCAAGAAGTGCTATGATCTCCCGAGACTCTTTCTGGTAATCTCTGAACTTCCGGTGATGTTTGTCATACCTCCTGGCACACATCAAACTGTTGAACTTCGCTCCGCAGGATTTCATCTCATCGTACTGCCATCCGGAATCACGTTTGGCTTCGAGCGCATTGAAATAATGTCTGTAGAATTCAATGTCCATCTCTCTTACCTTTATCATTTGATAATCCTTCCACGTCCTCGCAAAGCACTTTGCTTTGCTGGTTTTGCCCAAACAAAAAAGCCTTTCAGGTTCTCTACTCCCTGAAAGGCTTTTTAAATTCACAAATATATTATCAAGTCCTTTTAGGGAGCAGCCTCCTTTGGCCGGCACACGAAAATTCCAAGACCATAAGTCCTGGTCGTACGAGCCTTAAGGCTTGTGCGCATAAGCACCGTGGCCACCTCGTGGCTCGTCAACTGCTTATGTTTGTTTTCCCTAAAAAGACACATTGTAAAATCCCGTTCGCTCAACAATAAAGGATTATGCTAATTGTCAGGCATTTTCCTGTCAAGTAAAATATCAACAAGAATGCTAAAAAACTAAAAAAAATTTTCCGATCCATACACTGAACTGCGTCACTATCAAACCGGATAATTACACTCCGGTAAAAATAAACGGCATTCTACAAGTCATCAATATATTCATCCATGAAATTGAATGCTATATTGTCGATATGGTCACTGAGACCTGTATAACATAAACATAATGAGAATTAATCCAAAATTGCTAAAAGAAAAAATCCCCCGAAAAATCATCGGAGGATTCTGCAACGGCATTAATTTAATTTTATCATCCGGGACTATTCTTATTTGAGAGCGCGAAATGTTCCCGTCTGTTCAATTATTACAGGATAACCCTCGACTTTTGAAGGGATATTGGCTCGAATTTCCTCCGGTTCTTTTGATGAGAAAATCTTGATACAAGGCTTGCCTTCGAAAAGCCCGATTGCAGTGCCTTCTACACCGGGAACAGCCATCCACTGGTCCGTGTGCTCTTCCTGGACCTGCTCAATCGTTTTCTCAGGCATAAGGCTTCCTTTCTCAAGGTCGCTGGGACCTGTATGAGAACAGCCGGCAAGATTACCGACTGCGCTCATAGCACTAATATTTAGAAGAACAATTGAAATCCACCTGACTATTGACAAGTCTCTGTTCTTTCAACTCTTAAGGAAAGCAACTGCTATGTCCTGCTTTCATAATTCATTTTCCAGGTTTCAACCGGTGCTTACCTACTCGACTTCAAAGGTAATCGAACCACTGCCCGGATCGTATCCTGACTTCGAAGCATCTGCATCTACATTGTAAGTTCCTGCGCCATCAGGCTTCTTGATCTTGAACTTAAACGCAGCCTCGCCCACGCTGTCAGTCGTTACTTCGCCGACATATCGCTTGCCGGTAGGGGTAATGATCTGAACATCTACCGCAACACCTTCGACCGCAGAGCCATCGGCCGTTACAGTGACAGTTATTAACATTCTCTCGCCAATGGTATAGGTACCTTTATCAGTACGGACGTCGACATTAAGAGCCCCTCCGGACTGAACCGGTGCTAGTGCGAAGTCTACAACAGTCTCCTGATTTGCATTGACAGCAGCTGTCTTTGTTTGCGACTCGAATCCAGCGGCGGAGGCGGTCACAAATCGGTCTCCTGTGGGTACGCCATTGATGTTGTAGGTGCCGTCAGCACCGGTTGTGGCCGACTGGCCGGCGACCACGCTAACCGTGGCCCCTTCAATGGCGCTAGTACCATCGGAAGCCGTTACAGTGCCAGAGATAGAGCCGGTGGTTGAGGCTGGTCCCTCGTCACCATCCACGGTCACGCCGAACCGATTGAGTACCGGATCAATCCGATTGGCAACAGCCAGCAGTCCGTCGCCAGTGCCGGCAAACAGCAATCCTACCGGATTAAGATCGGCATTATCAGTTACCAGGAGCGATCCCGAATCACCTGACCCGATGAATTGGATATCGCTTTCAACGATGATTTGTTTCACAAATCTCGCAGTGCCACGGCTGTAACCGACGTTGACTGTGGCATTAATGCCGGTTATTTCTCCACTCGTCAGGCCGGTCGTCCGGCCGTATTTCTGGACTGCCAGGCCTACAGAAGCTGTCGCTGTTTCTAAGCTTGGTGTCCCATAACCGTCGGAAGGTGTGGCATTGTCAAGTAGATCCGTTGAGCTTAAGGCGATGGCCGCATCGATCTCGTTTCTGGCCCAACGCCTGAACACGATCGGCTCGAAATCGTCCAGCGTGCCAATCACATTATCCTGGTTGTAAATACAGCCTGTGTCATAGAGTCCCGGCTGCAATATTTCGCTACCAATGGGAGCAGTGTTCTCCAGAGCATAGACGTGATTGTTGCTGAGGGCATATACGTCAATACTATCGGTTACTCTGCACGCGATCGTTCCGGAAGAGCACGAGTTTGCGTTACCGGTTGAAACACCAATCGGCACTGGTCTCTCAAACAAGCCCGTGCTGAGAGCGAGAATTTTGCCCGTAACTACTACCTGTACGGGTACGCGGTCAATGTTTTTGGGGATGCCTGCAACACCCTTTCTTGCGGTGAAGACTTTTATTGCTAATCGTCCATTCTGGTCAAGCCCGATCGCTGTGCCCTCAACATCTTTCAACTCCATAAGGCGTGCGGTGTTCCTTTCCTGTACCGCTCTGACATGCTCAAAAGCGTCCTCGCTGCGCCCCTGGGCTGACAATATACCTGAAAGACCAAGAATTCCAACAATAACGACTACTATTAATAATATCCTGCAGAATATTCCTCTTGACATGATTTTGCTCCTTTTTTGCCTAAAAATTAACAATTTGCTTAATCGACTATATTAACTTCTTCGAATCAAAATTAAATAATATCATTCAGCAATGAAGCGTGACAATCCATCAGAACCATTCTCCTTATCACCACCTCACCATATACTCCAAAATTCATTTTATCAATATATCAAATTAGACCCTAAAAGTCAAGAATTGTATCGGAATATTGCCCATAATTTCTTGAGTGTTTATTGTGTGATTCAGGTCAGCAAGTGCGAGATGATTTTTTCGTAATATTCGACAGCCTTTTCCAAATCAGCGATTTCAATATATTCGTCCGGCTTATGGCACAGATGTGGCTTGCCCGGCCCAAAAATCACAACCGGCGCACCCAATGTGGCAAAATGAGGACCATCAGTTGTAAAACCAACAGCCCGGGTTTCATCGGTTCTCATGCAAGAGCAAAAATCCCTGACAAAATCACAACAACGGTCGGTCTCTAATGACTGAACCTGCCGCACAATGGATATCTCCGCCTCAAATTGGGAATTATCTGATTTTAATTTCTCAAAGATCCTTTTTATATCGGTGACAATCTCCTGATGCTCTGCCCCGGGGATTGTCCGAATATCTATCCCTGAAACACACTTATCAGGTACAACATTGAGTGTTTTGCCGCCGACAATGGTATTAACGCTCATCGAGCACCGGCCCAACAATTCGTGGGATTCGGCAGGAATGTCGTAATTCTCCAACTCATTCAAAAAACGCCGCATTGAAGTAATTGCATTTATCCCGAGTTGTGGTGTCGAGCCGTGAGCGGACCTTCCTCTGGTTATAACTTCAAGCCACAACATTCCGCGATGCGCAGTAACAATCGAGAAATCCGTTGGCTCGGGAATGACCACGCCGGCAAGCTCAGGGAGCCAATCACGGTTACCGAGAAATCTTATCGCTCCGGCACTATCTGTCTCTTCTCCCGCGGCGGCTACGAATATAATATCACCCTGCAATATTGTACCGGAACTGACAATACGGCTAATAGCCGTAACAATCGCAGCGATACCGCCCTTCATATCCGTTGTGCCTCTGCCATAGATTTTTCCATCGCATTCTACCGCCCCGAACGGCGGATGCTTCCATGCGGCTTCGCCCGGGCCGACAACGTCTTGATGGCAGGCAAACAGCAGTGCAGCTCTATGCCCGGCAGATTTCACTCGTGCGATAACATTAGCCCTTTTGGAATCCCAGGTATCTATTTGCGATTCTATGCCCCAGCGGGCAAACTCCGCAGAGATGATCTTTGCCGCAGATAATTCACCCGTCTCGGCAGTTGTTTGAGCCTGAATAAGTGCCTTCAATAATTCTTTCATAATAATTCGATTATATAATCTACCCATCGAAAATAAAAAAGAGAAAATTTTTATTGCAGGCTGGAATATAAAAGAAGATAATAACTGGTTTAGAAGTTTTTAAGCTGGCGCAAAGGAGCATAAATGGGACCTGTACTAAACGGGTTGATGAAACTTCAAAGTATCGAAAATCGCCTCCGAGTCGAAAAGGGAAAGCTTACACGGTGTAGAAGGAACGTAATCATTCAGGAAAATTTAATCAGAAGCCTTCAAAACGCCCTTGAAGCCAAAAAAGAGGAAGTGCAACTCAGCAAGGTCCAGTTCGACCGACTTGAATTAGAGCTTAAGAGCAATGATGAGACAATAGCAAAGTTAAGAGCATCCCTCAACAGCGCAAAGACCAATAAAGAATATGCCGCCCTGCTCACTCAACTCAATACAACGAAAGCTGATAATTCCAAGGTCGAAACCCAGACGCTTGAATTATTGAAAGACATTGAGGCGGATGAATCTGAATGCCAGGAGATTCAAACACAGATAGATGAGCAAAAACAATCACTTGAGCAAACCCGAAAAGAAAGCGAGAATCTGTCAACCAAATATCAGGCTCAAATAATTGAGATACAGGCTGAATGGGACCAGATTGCAGAATCAGTACCGGCCGAACAGTTGGAGATATTCAATCGTGTAGCTGAAACATACGATGGACAGGCTGTTGTGCAAATTGAGCAACAGGAGGGTAATAAGGGGGCTTATAGTTGTGGCGGCTGTTTCATGGGTGTCCCCGCTGAATCTGTTAACCTGCTTATGACAAGAGATGATATAATCCGCTGCCCAAACTGTACCAGGATACTTGTGGTGAGCGATGAGCAGGGAATTTAGGCATTAAAACCACATAATTTCCAGCACATCAGGCATGTGTCTAAAACTAATTTTTTGTATTTACTATAGGGAGTTATTACCTTGCCGGACAAAATAGTCGCTCACATAGACGGAGGCAGCAGAGGCAATCCGGGTCCGGCCGCTGCCGGTTATGTGATAACAAACCCTGCCGGTCGTAAAATAGAGGCGAAAGCCTTTTTTTTAAATCAGACTACAAATAACGTAGCTGAATATACCGCTCTTATAAAAGCCCTTGAAGCGGCAAAGCAAATTGGTGCGAAACAGTTAATGATTTTCAGTGACAGTGAACTGCTTGTCAGACAAATTAACGGTCAATACAAGGTAAAAAGCGAACAGATTAAGCCCCTTTTCGAACAGGCCATCGGACTGCTCGAACAGTTCAATAACTGGAAGGTCCAACATATTATGAGGGAGAAAAACAAAGATGCCGATAGACTCGTAAACCAGGCTCTTAATCTCGAACAAGATGTTGAAAGTCGGCCGGAACCTGCTGCAAAAAATGAAAAAGCCATCAGACTTGGTGTGCTGATAAGCGGCGGCGGTACAACCTTGATGAATATACTCGAATATATCAAAGACGGCAGACTCAACGCAGAAGTCCCTGTCGTCATAAGTTCCCGCTCAACGGTGGCCGGTGTCGAAAGAGCAAAAAACGCCGGACTCAATGTTAAAATAATCCGCAAAAAGGACTTTCCCGATATCGACCAATTCAGCAAACAAATTGAAAATGAACTCATCGCCGCCAAGGTCGACCTTGTCATCCAGGGTGGCTGGCTCTGTCTGTGGAAAATACCCAAAAAGTACGAAAACCGTGTGATGAATATACATCCGGCTTTGCTGCCGAGCTTTGGTGGAAAAGGAATGTGGGGACATCATGTCCACGAAGCCGTTCTCAAAGCAGGATGCAAAGTCAGCGGCTGCACAGTACATTTTTGCACGAACGAATACGATAAAGGACCAATCATCATCCAGCGGACCTGCCCTGTCAAAGAGGCAGATAACCCTGACACTCTCGCCGCAACAGTCTTTGAACAGGAATGTATTGCATATCCGGAAGCTATAAGATTATTCGCTTCAGGTAAACTGCTCGTTCAAAGCGGCATCGTAAAGATAAAATAGTAATTCGTATGGTGCTAAGTCATTAAGATATTGCGGCACAAGTCTGAATCGGTACTATTTCAGCTGCATCCAGAGATAGGTATAAGTAAGGGCCTCTTTTAGTGCCCGTTGTCTATTCGTTACTGCCGCCGCATGGCCACCCTCCATATTTTCATAATAATAAACTTTATGACCCATACCTTCCATTTTTGCCACCATCTTGCGGGCATGTCCTGGATGCACCCTGTCATCCTTAGTGGAGGTGTAGAAAAAGACCTCTGGATATCTCTTATCCGGAGATAAATTATGGTAAGGCGAATACTTCCTAATGTAGGCCCAATCTTCAGGAATATCCGGATTTCCGAACTCAGCCATCCAACTGGCTCCAGCCAGCAGTTTATTGTAGCGCTTCATATCCAGTAAAGGGACTTGGCAGACTACGGCATTAAAGAGGTCCGGCCGTTGAGTAAACACGGCACCTACAAGTAACCCCCCGTTGGACCCGCCCATGATACCCAAATGTCGAGGCGTGGTGATCTTGTGTTTGATCAGGTCTTCAGCGACGGCAATAAAGTCATCAAAGCACCGCTGGCGATTCTCCTTAAGAGCAGACTGATGCCATTTAGGTCCAAACTCGCCGCCCCCACGTATATTGGCCAGAGTATAAACGCCGCCCTTTTCCAACCAGCCGATGCCCAGAATGCCGGAATAGTAGGGGACACGGGAAATCTCAAAACCACCATAGCCATACAGTAGCGTTGGATTGGAGCCATCCATCTTAGTCTCTTTGGACTGCACAAGGAAATAGGGGATGCAGGTTCCATCTTTCGAAACGGCCTCGAACTGTTTGACCTCCAACCGGCTGCTGTCAAAAAAAGCAGGCAGGCTCTTAGCTTTCAACCTTTCCTGCTCCTCTGAGATATAATACAGACTGGTTGGGGTCAGGAAATTTTTATAGTCGAAAAAATAACGATCCGAGTGCTCATCTGTCGTAGCAACAGATAGAGTTCCCAACTCAGGCGTATTGATTTCTTCCCTCTCCCAAGAACCATCCCTGAACCAGATCTTATAAAGTTCACTTTTTACATTATTCAACATTTCCACCAAGAGAAGATTTTTAGTGTTGTTATACGAGACGATATTTGAGCGTTTGTCAGGCTCAATAATGGTTGTGAATTCTCGGCTTCCTTGCAGATATTTGTTATAATCAATGCTGATCAACGACCCCTGCTTGTATGTTTGTTCACCCATCGTCCAATCTGATTTGAGCCGAACGAGCATTTGATTCTTGAAAAATCCACCGAAATCCGCATCGTCGGGAATCTCGAGTTTGATAGTCTGACCGTCTTCGATCACGTAGACATGAGATGTCCAGAAAGTTATTCCTCGATAGGCAACCTCATACTGCCTTTCCGGCGTGTCGATCACATAACAGCCTGCGGATACATCTGTCGTTTCCCCTTCAAACACCGTCTGCGCCGCGCTGAGCGGCGTGCCTCTTGTCCAGATCTTTCCGATACGCGGATAGCCAGAATCGGTTAAGCTCTCCTCGCCGAAATCGGTTTGCACGTAAACCGTATCCTGATCTTTCCAGGAAATAGCACCCTTTGATTCGGGAACATAGAATCCATCTTTTACAAACTTTTTTGAGTTAGCGTCGAATTCACGTCCGACTCTGGTGTCGCTGCCACCTCGCGAGAGGTAGATCATATAGCGAGTGTAGTCCGGGTATAATCCGGCGGCCCCTTTGAATGCCCATTGTTCATCCTCCTCCTCGCAGAGTTTGTCAATGTCCAGCAGAATCTCCCATTTCGGCGACGGTTCGAGATATTCCTCAAGACTCGTCCGACGCCAGATGCCTCGTTCATTTTCCTCATCCTGCCAAAAATTGTAGAGGTATTTCCCACGAATCTGGGGATAAGCGATCCGCTCGTCGGAGTTCAGGATTTCCAGAGCTTTTTGGTAAGTCTGCTCAAACATCGGCTGAGCTTTCAATACGGCAAGCGCGGCGTCGTTCTTGGCCTTTACCCAACTCAAGGCCTTTTCGCCTTCGATTTCTTCCAGCCATAGATAGGCATCTGTCTCTTCCTGAGACAATACCCCATTGGCGGATAGAAAAATCATCAATATTGCTAATAGAATAATGATCCGACTTCTCATTTCCGGTCCCCTTTTGAACTGATAACACCTTCGAACTGACCTGAAATAACTTGATGAACAGAAAGCGATATAATATAGAAACATCTCTTGAGTTTCAACAATCTTTATCATCAACTCATGAGAAGTATCATGAAACTACCGATAAACCAAAAAACGCAGGCTATCAAAAGAGATAAATTTGACACTCTTATTGCAAGAGTTATCGAACAGGAATGTATTGCATATCCGGAAGCTATAAGATTATTCGCTTCAGGTAAACTGCTCGTTCAAAGCGGCATCGTAAAGATAAAACCGTAAGTGGTGAAACAGAAGGTGCAATTACTTCGACTTTGTTGCAGCAGCTTCGCTTTCCTTCGGCTCCTTCACACTGACACCTTCGAGCTTCAGATGCTCCTCGTCCTGGACATCAATCTTGATGAGATTTTTACCTTCGAAGTTACCTGCCAATACAGCTTCCGAAAGCGGATCTTCGATATAGTGCTCGATCGCTCTTCGCAGAGGCCTGGCACCAAATTCAGGATTGTAACCTTTATCGATGAGGAATTCCTTGGCCTGCTCAGACAGTTCCAGTTTCAAGCCATGCTCAGTCAGTCGCTTGAATACTTTTGCAAGCTCATAGTCAACAATAGTCACCAGATCTTCTCTTGTTAATGCCCTAAAGACTATTGTATCATCAATCCGGTTTAAAAACTCCGGCCTGAAGTGATGATCCACCTCTTTTTGAAGAACATCTTTCATCTTCTCATAATCAGCCTCAGGGGTCTTTTTGCTGAAACCAAAACCGCTGCTGTTCTTGATCAAATCGGCGCCTATGTTACTGGTCATGATTAGGATGACATTCTTAAAGTCAATGCTTCGGCCGAAGCTGTCTGTCAACCGACCCTCGTCCATAATCTGTAAAAGCATATTGTAAACATCCGGATGTGCCTTCTCTATTTCATCCAGAAGCAGCACCGAATAAGGCCGGCGCCTGATCCTCTCTGTTAGCTGTCCCCCTTCTTCATACCCCACATACCCTGGAGGTGCACCAACCAATCTACTAACATTGTGCTTCTCCATGAATTCACTCATATCCAACCGGATAAGAGAATTTCTGTCGCTGAACATAAGTTCCGCCAGAGCCTGCGCAAGCAATGTCTTTCCAACACCGCTGGGTCCCAGGAATATAAAGCAGCCCATCGGACGATTCGGGTCCTTCATGCCGCTCCTGCTCCGTCTGACGGCTTTAGCTACGGCAGTGATTGCATCATGCTGTGAAACAACCGTTTTGTGCAGTTCACTTTCAAGTTCCAGAAGCCTCTGGGTCTCCTTTTTCTCCAGCCGTGTCAAAGGAACACCGGTCATATTGCTGACAACCTCGGCAATAATCTCGTTATCCACTACACCGGTGGCCTCTTTATGCTCCTCGTACCATTCTTTATGCAACTTTGTTTTTTCATCTAAAAGCTGTTGTGCCTCATCTCTCAATGCTGCTGCCCGTTCGTAATCTGCGCTTCTGACCGCCTCGTCTTTTTCCCGTTGCAGCTTTTCGATGTTTTCCTCAATTTCGGTCAGGTCAGGCGGAGGCGTCATATTCTTGAGTCGGACTCGCGCGCCGGATTCATCCACCACATCGATCGCCTTATCAGGCAGGCACCTGCCGGTGATGTATCTTGTCGAGAGTTCCACCGCCTGGAAAAGGGCCTCATCGGTAAATCGAACCCTGTGGTGTGCCTCATAGCGGTCCTGAAGTCCCCTGAGTATATCTAAAGTTTCATCCTTTGAAGGCGGCTCGACAATTATCGTCTGAAAACGTCTCTCAAGAGCACCATCTTTCTCGATATGTTTTCTGTATTCATCCAGGGTGGTCGCACCGATACACTGGACTTCTCCCCTGGCAAGGGCCGGCTTAAGTACATTCGATGCATCAATGGCTCCTTCGGCACCACCGGCTCCCACCAATGTATGAAGCTCATCGATGAACAAGACGACATTCTTGGCCCTTCTTACCTCGTTAATGACCGCCTTGATTCGCTCTTCGAACTGCCCGCGATATTTTGTTCCGGCAACCATCATCGCCAGATCAAGCACCACAATCCGTTTGCCTTTGAGGATTTCCGGCACTTGCTTGTGAATAATCTGCTGACTGAGACCCTCGACAATAGCAGTCTTGCCGACACCGGCTTCACCCAGCAGGACAGGATTATTTTTTGTACGTCTGCAGAGTATCTGCACCAGTCGCTCAATTTCATTTTTTCTGCCGATGACCGGGTCCAGCTCATCGTCCTCCGCCAACTGCGTAAGGTCTCTGCCGAAGCTGTCCAGTGCGGGCGTTTTGCTCTTCGGCTTTCGCCCCATCGTCGGGCTCATCTTCATCCCCAGGGCGGCAGGCCCGTCATCCACACCGGCTCCAAGAAGATTCAAAACTTCCTGTCGCACTTCCTCGAGCTTCAAACCGATATCCAAAA